>CANGPL010000011.1 GCA_947455725.1 Hyphomicrobiales bacterium
AGCCCCGCAATTTGGGTGGTACCTAGCGAACTTATTTTTAAAGAAGTGAGGCCGCTTATCTGTGAGGCGGTCAGCATACCAAGCTGTGTAGATGTTAAGGCCGTCAACTGACCTAACGATAGATAACCAATATGCGCAGCACTGAGCTTGTTCAGATTGCTACCGATCTGCGCTGTACTAAGCGATCGAATCTCAGTTGAGTTAAGCTCCGCAAACTGATTTCTTGTAGGGGCCATAATATCGGCCGAATTAAGGCCATTAAATTGACTAATATTCAATGAACCAAGCTGCCGAGCCGTCAGTCCACATATCTGGGACGTAGTTAGTTTACCCAGCTGTGTCGACGATAAGCCGCGAATTGCCTGATTGCTTAGAAAAGTTATTTCAAATGGGGTCAGCCCTAGGATCTGAGACGACGTCAATCCGGCAATATCAGTCGACGTCAACTCAGCAACTTTTGTTTTGGAAAGCTGGCCTATTTGCGACGAAGTAAGACCAACTAGAATTCCCATTTTGAACTCCAGCTAAATTACGTTAATCCCTATAACCTGAACTACACGCACCAAATTGCAGGATAATTTATAAAATAAGTAAGACAGGGTATCATTCAGAATATATTTAATCTCTAACGCCTGCCTTTAGCCAAGCTTTGGCAATTTCCGCCCCAAACGCTCAGTCCAATTCCAAATGCCCCGTTTGAGCCAGCCCTAAATCGATGTATAAATCTATAATAGTTGGAAAAGTGTAGGCGAGCAACGAGAAAAATTATCAAAGATGGATGGCTTATAAAGTAATTTACTTAAACCAAAGGAGTCCCGCACCGCCGGTTTGTGCCGGTGTAAACTCAACGGGTGTCGGAATGTGGGATTGGGTTAGGCCTGTAAAGGTTACCTTATCGATCAGGCTGCCGTCTCCATGCATATCAAGAACGAGCGTTGCTCCCTGATATCCTTGCGCACCATCATTGGCGACCCAACTCATACTGCTAGTCCCGGGGACCCACCCCCAAATGGAGACCTGTTCGTTTGGGGTACCCAATTGAGCTAAAGTGTAGTCGGTAATCGTCCCCCAAGTAGTGCTGTTACCCCTACCATCAATAAAAAACGTATCCCAGCCTGATCCGCCAGTTAGGAAGTTAGACCCCGTACCACCATCCAGAACATCGCTTCCTGCGCCACCATTTACCGCGTCGTCACCCCCGCCAACATTTAAGAAGTCGTTCTTGCTGGTACCCGCTACGATATCAGCGACCGCCTCTCCCAAATATTGATATTGGATATCATTAACCGGTCCACTATAGATATCAGGCATCTCGCAGCTAGCAACACCTGACTTATTCACAGCAACAAGCTCATCCGTCACGGTTGAAGAAACGCCCAATGCGGATCCATCGCTGAATTGAATATCTTGTATGTTGGTGAGTTTATCATAAACATTATTACTGGAAACAATTGTTGTTCCGCCTAACGTTCCAATCCTAAAACTAGGTTGAGCGTCTGAAAAGACAACCGTATTCGTTCCAGCACCACCATCAATCGATTTGGAACCCACATTGGAATTAATAATATCGTCCCCGGACGTACCGGAAATAGCCATGTCAGCATTCGTTGAATTTATTAATTGTTTAACGTCAGCACTACCATCTGTGCCAAAAGCTGAATCAACCCAGTCCAATAGATGCTTTCGGCTTTCATCAACGCCTAATGTAAAATCATAAATCAAATTGCCATTTAAATTATTAGTTATTGTTGCTGATTTAATATCAAAATTAGACAAGGAAAAATAAAAATTTTGGAGCGAATAACTTGGATCACCGCGATCACTCGACATTATTATATTTAAAATGTCTCCGAATGAAAACGGAAAATCGCCTACCAAGTTTAATGTATAATTTCTTGAGCAAACACTTATTTGATTTTCCGATAAATTAATCGTTATCGTGGATGCAACATCACCCGTATCAATTTTTAATTGGCTAATATGATAGCCGAACAGCTGAGAATTTATTTGTTCCGGAGTATAAGCATTGTTTTTAAGACCAATTATGAGCGAATCCATGACATTTAATGAATTTGGCAAAACTCCAACGATTGAAATTTTTTGAATACCAGATTGAAATTCCCAAATACTATTCGAAATTGAAATTGAAAAAATATTTATATTAGAGCAACCAAAAAGTATCGACGAGATTGTTCCGCTTGCTATTCCTGCCTCCAGACCGGCTTGAAAATTTGCAAATGTCAGGCTGTCATTTATATCTAAACTTATTTTAAATCCTAAGCCGGTTATATTTAAAAAGTAGCCTTGCGAATTATTAAATATAATGTTCGTTGAGTTTATGAAAACGGGCTGAAGGCTTTGAACTGGTTGCGGCAAGCTGTTAAAATCGACCAACCCCGGTAAAATAAGCTGGTCGTTTCGATGAACACTATCCTCTATAGGTACCAAGAGATGTGATGCGTCTAATTCCGCAGTATTGTAAGCTATAGCTGACATGATTAAGATCCGTTTAGATTAATTAATTTAAAAGACATTATCAGTATGTTACAAAAAAAGTATTATTTCAATAAATTTACTATTCTGCTTATAGTACAATTTTTTTCTCCTTGCGCTCAGAGTAGTGATAGCAGTAGTTTTTATATATCGATTGGAGCTCTAAAAACATCAAGTCTAGGAGCATTTGAACAGTTTTTAATTCAGAACGATCATGACGGTTCTGCCGGCTCAAATAACACGAATAGTCCTATAGGAGATAAATTTTCAAATTCTAAAAATCCACATAATATTAAGACAAATTTTCCTTGTGGCCTCGGCCTGATAGGTCAAGCTGGAATCCAAGAAGACTTAGAGTTTAATAATTTTCATACGCAACTGAGATTAGGATTATTGGGATTTTTTGACTTTACACGCATATCCGCAAAGGCACCGACAGGTTGGGGCGTCTTTGCAGACACCATTGACGCTGTAGCAAGTAATAATATTAGTGCTAGCGGCGCATATACTGGCATACGAGCCTTTGAGTATAAGTCAAACTATTCGACGCAACGACTCTTTATCGAAATTGGAGCTATTCGATACAAAACATTTTCAAATTTGATTGCCGAGTCAACATCACTCAATTTCAATATGAGCGAAGAAAAGACTGCTATTTCGCCAATATTTATTGTGGAATATAGTTATAAGAATCGAAAATTTGAAAAAAATGAATTCATATCGGACCTATTAGTATTTCAATCACCTTATTTATTGAACATAGGTCTATCAATCGGGATTAAAAATAACTTCTGATCAGTAGGCTAGATAGCGAATGAATTTGTTTATTAGCTGTCCAATTCGATCTCAAAATTATGATCACTGGGCTATCATCGAGGCATGATGGTCTAAATTTAAACCGCTTCAGCCCGATAACTGAGTGATTTGCAGTGCAAGATTGCAATTAAAACTGCGTCTAAAAACAATGCACTTTACAAATTTTTCTATCAATAAGCGCAAACTGCCTACATTCAATCAAGTCCGCTCAACCTAGGATAGAATACACATATAATTCTTTATATGAGCGCTAATTCTCCTTAAACGAGTTATGACGGAGTTCCAAAAGGCTAGACAAAAAATACTCAATTAAACGCCGTGATCCCGTCTTAATCTCAACGCTAACCGTCATACCGACTGATAATGGAATATCCGTACCATTATTTGAGGTTAGACTTGAAATTTTCAAATCAATCGGGAACACTAGATTTTTATGCACCTCGCTGCCACCCGGGAGGCTACTATCGATGGAGCGCTGAGGAAACCTCGACTTATTTTCTAAGTCAGATAGGTCAAATGAATCTTTACTGACCCGAGTAATCTCTGCCGATATCATGCCATATTTTGTGAACGGAAACATATCAACTTTTATGGCTGCATCTTGGCCTTCGTGTACGAAGCCGCCCTCTCTATTTTCGACATAGGCTTGAACGACGAACTCAGTATTATCCGGGACTACACGTGCCAACTCCTGACCAGCAAGCACAATCTGTTCGTCTGAGAAAATCGTCATACCCGTTATGAAACCGTCAGTCGTCGATTTGATCGTGTTATTCTGTATTTTTATTTCATCCTTATTGATCGACATTTGCAGTTCGTTTATCTTCTTATATAGATCCTGCAATTTTTCATTGTTTTCAGCGACAATTGCCTCAATATTTTTGTCATAATCAGCTGTAATCAACTGAATATTTTTATCGGCTTCTTCAACTTGACCCCTGTAATTTAAAAGGTTGATGTATTGGGTCTGATATCCCTCCCTTGCCTGAAGTAAACCAACCAAGTTACCCGTTTTATTATCATATAGATTTGAAAATACACCAATTCGTTCTTGAAGGACCTCAAGTAGATCATTTGTTGACGCTACCATATTAAGAAATTTATTTTTTTCTGAAATCTTTTGTTCTTTTTGGCTCTTCGAGAAATTTCTTAACACAATAATTTTATTGACTGACTCCTTATAGAATTCCATCTCCCTAAAACAAACGTTCTCGTATGCTAACCCTACACACTCGACGGATTTGGATTGATCATTAAAATCAATTGTATATTTATTAACCGCTGTCCGACGCACGGCTTCTTTTTCAAATGTAAATTTTTGCAATTTTAGTGCTTCTAACTCTTTAGATACCTCGCGGCTATCTAAAATAAAAAGCGTTTCACCTGAGCGGACAAACTGACCATTCTTAACCAAAACTTTCGCGATGCGGGCGGTTTCGAGAGCCTGAACAATATTAACTCGGTTCACCGGCAATACTTTGCCGTAAGCAATCGTAATTATATCCGTAAAAGAAAAATATGACCAAAGAAGTGCAAGCGCAAAAAACACGCAAATCAGGATCATTAGAATGACGTTTGTCGGCGAGTTGGGTGTCTCTGTTAATTCTAACACAGACGGCAGAAACTGATAGTCGCCCCTATTGCGCAACAACACTTTCGAGCCGGAGAAATATCTCTTTAACCTTATTAAAAACGTCTCCATTTTATACGTTCCTAAAATTCTGTAGGCTCCAGAGATTTTTATATATGCCCCCATTCCTATTCAGCAAAGCTTCATGAGTTCCAGCTTCTACAATATTTCCCTCACTCACCCCGAAAATCAAATCGCAATTACGAACTGCGGCCAATCTATGTGCAATAATGATGACGGTGCGCCCCTTAACAATATGAGACATATTGTCTTGAATAATTCGTTCGCTCTCGTAATCCAGCGCGCTCGTCGCTTCATCAAAAATAATTATGGGTGGGTTCGTCGACATCGCTCGGGCGATAGCTATGCGTTGCCTTTGGCCGCCCGACAAATTTACGCCGCGCTCCTCGACAATCGTATCGTAGCCCTTAGGCATTTTTACAATAAACTCGTGAGCACCCGACAGAATTGCCAGCTGAATAACCTGCTGACGAGACAGCAGCGGATTTGCTAGCGCGATATTTTCATGGATTGTGCTATTAAAAAGCAAATTTTCCTGCAATACGACGCCAATATTTTTCCTGACCCAGGAAGGATTCACGTGGGCAAGATCATTGTTGTCGATGAGTATTTGACCACTTATCGGCAAATATAGCCGCTGAACCAATTTTGCGATTGTCGACTTACCTGACCCCGATGCACCGACAAAGCCAATGACTTGTCCCGGCTTAATCGTAAAACTGATATCCTTCAATACCGGTTTAGTATCCGTATTATACGAAAAAGTTACATTCTTAAATTCAATCAACCCCTTCGGCGCAGGTAGATAAACATCGGACAGAGACGTTGATTCCTTCGGAGCATTTAAAATATCACCCAAGCGATCAACTGAGGTTTTAACCTGCTGAAAGTCCTGCCAAAGCTGAGAGAGACGAAGGATCGGTTGAACAAGTTGCCCGGAAATCATGTTGAACGCGATGAGTTCGCCTACTGTCAAACTGCCATCAAGAACAGCGTAAGCACCTAAAAAAAGCAAAATGGCACTGAATAATTTATTTATATACAGAATGAGATTTTGTCCAAGGAGTCCCATGCGATTTACACTGAAGGACGATCTTACATAAGCCGCGAGACGATCCTCCCACTCGCTAGCCGTGTATGGCTCAACCGCTAAAGACTTAATTGTTAAAATACCAACGATTGATTCAACTAAATATTGCTGGGACATTGCTCCCATATTGAATTTCTGAGCAATTCGGCTCTGAAGAATTGGACCAACAAAGAAAGCTACAAGAAAATAGCAGGGAAAAGATAAGAGCACCAACAGTGTAAGTTTCAACGAGTAAAATGTTAATACCGCAATAAAAATAAATGAAAAAGTTACGTCAATAATCGAAAACAAACCCTGCCCGGTCAAAAAGGTACGGATCGCTTCGAGTTCACGGACTCGAGCAACAGTTTGCCCTGCTGAGCGTTTCTCAAAATAACTGATATTTAATGATAATAAATGTCTGAATAGCCTCTGACCCAGTTCAACGTCGATGCGATTGGAAGTATGGGACAGTTCAAAACTTCGAAGGTATTGCAACAACACATCAAAGAATCCGAGAACTAACAATCCAATGAAAACGGAATATAAAGTAGAGATACTTTGGTGGGACAAAACCTTGTCGATTACAATTTGGAAGAACAGCGGTGTAACTAAAGCGAATAACTGTACAAATACAGACGCAAGTAACACATTGAATAGAGATGCTCTATAGCGATACAAAAATGGTATGAACCAATAAAAATTAAATAACTCACTATTATTTTTGAGAATTTTAAATCTTTTAGCAACTAATATGACATCTTTCGTGATCATTTCAAATAGTTGATCATCTTCTATATTGTGGCCGACCCGGGTTATGGGATCAATATAGCGAAAAAATCTATTCTCATAATAGCCGGTGTAGATTAGATATCTGCCATCTATCGTCTTTATTATGCAGGGAACGGGGAGCTTTTTAAGACGCTCTAGATCAATGCCTTTAGCGATTTTACTTTTCAGATCAATATTTTTGAATGCACGACTTATTTCGATTTCACCAATATCGTGACTTTTAATTCCTAAATCACTTTTGAGGTTCTCGGTATCGACAACGATTGAGTAAAACTGTGCAATTCCTACGACAGCCTCGAGCGCCCCATTCGATACATCAACGTCCATTTTTAAATAATCCGAAAAAATGAAAGAGGGGCTGACTAATCAACCCCTCTTAATCCAACTCAATATTTAGATTTTTACTTAACCCAGATCAGACCGTAATTCTGACCAATTTGAGTTGAGGTCGATTCCGTCACAAGCGATTGCATCTGCGCTACTGACTTGCCGCTGAATGTCACGCTGGCATCGATATGCGAGTCGCCATGAAGAGAAATATTCATGGTCGCCCCAGTATAGCCAGTTGCACCGGCATTTTCGACCCAGCTAATCTTAGCAACGTTTGGATCAAAACTACCAGGGGTGAAGATAGCAACCTGCTCATTAGCGAGGAAGTTTGCATCGTTAATATAGTAGTCGGTAACAGTCGACCACGTCGTTCCCGAGCCCCTCAAATCAACGAAGAACCGATCCCAACCAGCATTACCGGTAAGGAAGTTCGAACCCGTGCCACCATCAATGACGTCGGTGCTGCTTCCACCAGCAATTGCATCGGTACCCGTGCCACCCTTCAGGAAGTCACCATTATTGTCACCGATGATAACATTCAAATCATTCGACGAGGCAATATATTGCTTGGACAATCCAGAGACAGGTCCCGTGTAATCATCAAATGCGGTCGGTACTCCGTTCACACTTGTAATATTGCCGGAGTCGGTAATCGTATAACCATTCGCTAGGTATTGCGCATCCGTCGAGTCAGACAGAGCAGTCGCAATGTTAGCTGCGGTATCGGAGATCGCTACATTTAAAGTACCTTCACCGATCATACCCTCAAGGTCATGCAACTGGCTGATGGTTGCTGTCCCTACCACATTGATAATCAAGCTATTAGGTAGGTTACCAGAATAGCCCACAATGTTGCTCGCCGTATCCGTTACTGAATTGAATGTGACGGAACCGGTCGTTGCAGCTTGAAGCGAGGTAATCAGAGCAATGTTCGCCGAATCTGTCACCGTTATCGAGTAGTTATTACCCGTTTCGGTAAGCACAGATAGGTTAGCCGCCGTATCGACGATCGTTGCCGTAACAGCGCCTGTAGTCAATGCAGCGATCGTATTTGCGTCTGACGTCGTAATTTGATCGTCTGTCACCGTTACGGTATGCGAACCACTGACATAGCTACCAGAATTGACCGTTAAATCAGCCGCTGTATCCATGACGGTACCGTATGTAAACGTACCTGCCGTATTGCCAAAAACAGTATCCAGCTCAGTTATGGATGCGGCGTCTGTAACATTAACATCGACCGAATTGACAACAAAAGAGCCGCCGTCGAGGTCATCAAGCAGGTTAGCAATCGTATCCGAAATCGCTGTATATGCGACCTGACCCGATGTTGCTGCCGTAATCGTCGTCAATTCAGCGATGGTCGCGGGGTCCGTAACCGATATCGTGTATACGTTCGTTCCTAAAAGCGTAGCGAGGTTGGCGGCCGTATCGGTAACCGTGGCAACGACACCCATGGCCGTCTTAGCGTAGATCGCATTAGCTGTCGCAGCATCAATCGTTGCGTCAGACACGGTGATCAAAAATGCATTATTGGTCTCGGTAATGGCTGCAAGGTTAGCAGCCGTGTCCGTAACCGATGCTGATACGACCCCTGTGGTCAATGCGGCAAGTGAAACCGCATCGGCAGCAGTAATCTCCGCATCCGTTACCGTTACAGCATGGTCACCCGTTACATATCCGCCAGCATTGGCCAACAGATTGGCTGATGTATCGGCAACTTCGCCATAAACGAACGTGCCAGTTGTAAGTGCAGCAATGGTTGTCAAATCTGCAATCGCTGCAGCATCGCTAACCGTAACGTTCACCGAACCATTAACGTAGCCGCCGGCATTGGCCACAAGAATAGCAGGCGTATCCGTGATATCGGAATAAACGATTGCCACCGTTGTATAGCCGTCGATCGTGGCCAACTGGGCAAGGGTAGCCGCATCGGTCACCGTCACGGCCGTGGTCGTTTCGTACGTAGCTGATCCAGCGGCCGCCAAATTTGCAGCGCTATCAACGATGTGAGTACAAACGAGTGTTGTAGCACCAGATGCCCTGTCAATCGCCGTTAATTGAGCGATTGTTACCTGATCTGTAATGGTTACCGTTGTCGCACCCGTCACATAGGTTCCAGCACCATCGTTCGTGGCAGCATCTGCGGCCAAGTTAACAGCCGTATCAGTAACCGATGGGCAAGCGATGGTTCCGGTCGTCGCGGCATCAACCAAGGCCAAATCGGCGATCGTAGCTGCATCAGAAACCGTCACCGCGTAGGCATTACCCGTTCCAGTCAAGGTAATGAGGTTGGCGATTGTGTCAGCCACTGTCGCCGTAACAACGCCATCTGTGAGGGCATCAATCACGTTGGCGTTTGCGGCAGTTATGCTTGTATCACTTACCGCGACGTCGGTAGCAGATCCGACATATGACAAACCCAGCGTGGCGGTAATATTCGCATAGGTATCACTTATCGAATAAACCAATCCACCGGTCGTATTGTATCCGTGGATGGTATCCAAGTCTGCGATGCTAATCGCATCCGATACCGTTACATTAGTTCCAGCAGTAACATATGTCCCAGCATCCGCGACCAAGTTTGTGGCCGTGTCCGTAATATCCGTGTAAACGAGCGTGCCAGTAACAACCGCATCGATTCCCGTTAATTGAGCGATCGACGCCGCATCGCTTACCGTGACATTGCCAGTTGCAGTTGGGATATACGTTCCAGCGTTCGTATTGGTCGCCGCGTCGGCTGCCAAATTCGCTGCCTCATCGGTGATATCAGCAACCGTAATCGTGTTGCCCGACTTAATCACACCCGTTATTGTCGTTAATTGAGCGATCGTAGCCGCGTCCGAAACAGTAACCGTGTAATCCTGATACGTAGCTAAAATTGAACTCGAAATATTATCAACCAGATTAGCGGCCGTATCTGATACGGTAGCTTTAACCGTTCCTGTTGTTGTCGCTTGAATGAGACTCGCGACCGCAGCAGTTACTGTATCCGACACAGTAATCGTGGACATACCTGCATTCGACATCGACTGTAGGTTAGCACTCGTATCGGTAATAGCGGCCGTAATATAAATCTCAGGTTGAGCAGATACTAAAGCATTCACCTCGGCAGCATTAATGGTGCCCGTGATGTAAACAATAGCGGCACCAGCATTATAACCACCATCGTTTGATAGAACGTTCTGGTACGTGTCCGACAAAGTATAGGTTAAAGTAGCCGCCGTCGCTGCATCGATGAGCGTCACATTCGCAATCGATACAACACCGGAAATCGTCACATCCGTTGCGTTAGTTAAATAGGTTCCGGCACCGCTATTGGTTGCGGCATCCGCATTTAAGTTTGTTGCGGAATCCGACAAAGTAGCTGCGGTCAATGTACCCGTCGTAAACCCGTCGATTGTCGTCAATTGCGCTATCGTAGCCGCATCGCTGACGGTTACGTTTACTGATCCGGTTACATAAGTGCCGGTATTCGTGACCAAATCTGCCGCAATATCGGTAATGTCCGTGTAAAGGAGCGTACCTGTACCGAGCGCCGCATCAATTGCCGTTAATTGAGTAATCGACGCCGCGTCGCTTACCGTGACATTGCCAGTAGCAAGCGGAATGTACGTTCCAGCACCGGTGTTGGTTGCCGCATCGGTGGCCAAATTGGCGGCCGTGTCACTCAAGTTCACGTAGTCCACAAATGCCGACGCAACACCCAGGGCCGCGATCGTCGCACAGTCGGCAATGGATGCATTCGTCACATTAATCGAAACTGAATTACCGGAAATGTTATTTGTGGTAACCGCAGAGCTAAGGGAGGCAACCTGATTGAACGGCGAACCGGATGACCCGGTACCGTCTGTTGCGGCGGTACCATCATAATAATAAGCGAAAGCCGTCATTTGATTTACTCCATTTTACTTAAACTGACACGTATATACGCACAACGGTACTCTACCGGTACATTTGGGATCGTTTTATCTAGCCATTTTTACCGTGTCAACGAATATTATTTCCCCCCCCGAGCCCGCCCTGCAATTTTGGTAAAAATTTAATTAAATCAATAATTTATTGATTTATAAGCATCTTAATTCACCCTACTAAAGTCCTAGACCGCTCGCAGGTTGATTCGATTTTCAGCGGAGTTATCTTACAGCCGACTCCACCTTTGCTGATATTATAAACGCATTCTGGAATTGTGTTTCTTACCAAGGGGTTAGGGGTGGACTTGTCTTCTCAGCGGTCTGCGATTACCACCATTTTGTAACGATCAATTTGCGTTTCGGGCAAGGGGAACGCGGGTCTGCGACTTGTGGCGTCCGTTACCTGTTCTCTTTTTCCTTTTGCGCCAGAAATTAGCGGCATCCGTGGCGTGTTAATAAAACGCTCTGTTTTCTCTGGCCTATCTATAAGTCCGAGATCTTCTTAGCGATTTCATTATATATAGGCCTCAGGGGCGGCGGCACGAGGGTGATACTTCTCGTCGTCTCTTATTGGCTTTTAGATTCGATGAGCGGCTTGGCCTCGTGAGACAAGACCGGGGCCACCTGGAGGGGCAATAATCTGCATCGATTGGTCAAAAAAGCGAGTTGGCTTTTGGAAATTGAACATTTTCATGCGATTTTTCTTAGCTTGATCGCTTCATCCGACGGCCCTACTGAACCTGCCATCCATGGCTTATAAGGTTTAAGCGCGAATTGATTGGTGGTATCTGCCTCCAGTTCCTCTGGTGCCGCCAAGTTTATTTCCTAAAAATCAGGGGCAACAAAGAAGAGACACAGAGCCTTGTTTTTCAAATTTTCTTTATCAGAATTGCAACCCACAAACCTAACGTTCCCATGCGGGTTTGCCGATAGAGGCCACTCTTTTTAAAAAGTGAGATCCGCTCCAATAGTGGAGCCTCCCTCATTCTTTTAAACTGTTGAATAACAGAGGCATTTACTTTCGGCACCACCTCGCTGAGATAAGACAGGATCTCTAGATTGCTTTCAGAATAACACTTAAATCGCCCCTTAAAAAGCCATTTCAATCTGACAAACCTATCGATTAATCGATTATTTGAACCAATCAGATTTTCTCCATGTTGGCGATAGAGGAGAGTGGGTTTTTCATCGTAATAGACTTCACCATCACACGCCATAACGATCAAGTAGGTTGCCCAATCATGGGTTATAATATCTAGATGGACGGGAATCAGGCAGATCAAATGACGGGTTTTATTATTAAACAGTATCGTGTTGCCGCCAACGAGGCTTTGAACAAGTGCATTTTTAAGACTGGGCATTCGATCAAATAAAGGCGACTGGCCGAGAACACGGCCCCGAAAATCAATTAATGTAGTACGTGATCCGTACAGCACGGGGCTCGTTTCACCCAACGCCTTTATTGAGGCGATGGAGCGCTCTAATTTATCGTCAAGCCAAACATCGTCCTGATCACAGAAGGCATAATAATCAGCCTGAATATGCTTATCATGAACGAGGGACATAAAATTAGCCGCATGCCCACGCTGGGGTCCCTGGTATATTCTCAGTCGATCCTGCCCCCACCGTTCACAGTACGTTGTTAATAGTGCAAGAGTACCGTCGCTAGAGCCGTCATCTGAAGCATAAACCCGCCAATTCGTATGGGTCTGCTGCTCAATGGAATTCAGTTGCTGTGATAGGAAAGAAGCCCCGTTGTAGGTAGCTAGTAAAATGGCGACCGACTTCTTGGTTGTATCCAGAGGTGGCAAAACACTCAGTCGATGAGTGGAAGAAAACGCATTGTTCATTAACACATGCCTATAAAATTTCTTACATCAACACCATTCTGAACCAAATTATTTCATCATGGTTTGAGGACCCCACTGAATCGAAAAGTAACATCACAACCATCATAATTGCTTGCGGTTAAAGCATATGAGGCATTGTCTCCAATGTTCCTAATTTTACCCTCCATATAAACATATGATGTTGGTGTGGTTATAGTAGATGGCGTTTGCGAAGTGATCGACACTTGAGGTGTGACGTTAAATTCAGAAATTCCACCACTGATCTGAAAAGCTTGAGTAGCAGTTGATAGCGTCGATGTGGGAGTGGAATTAAATTTATAGCCTTCAGCTGAATAATTATCAAAAATATTGAAATTCCAATTGGCCCCATTGTTTCCTAGAGCTGGCGGTCTTAACCTTGCCAGATAGCGACTACCGACAGAATAGCCTGCGTTACTGCAGTTAGTCGGCGTAGTTAGGGCTGTAACCCAAAGTGTACCAAAGTACATATATTTTCCGCTTGTCGGTGCGGTAACGGCTTCCGCTTTTGTAATTCCTAATACAACAAAAATTGAATATACTATCTGGATAGTGGAAGTGAGCTTAAATTTCATTTGATTTCCCTTTAGCGAGCCTAAGAACCATAAATAATTGTTAAACCGATGCTGTCGCCGAGCGGTGGCTCGGTTTGTTTGAACAGTCTGTTGGGTCTGGATAAGTCGTTGACTGCCTTTGTTATGATGCAGGCGGGAATACCATCAGCGTATTTAAATAGACATCATCCGGGATTTTTTTGTCAAGGCTCGAATGGGGTCGTTTCGTATTATAGCAGCCGCCAATGTACCATCCGCGGGCGGGGCGAGCTTCGGGAACATTGTTATAGGCCCGCAAATAGACGACTTCGTATTTAACGGTTCGCCAAAGACGCTCGACAAAAACATTGTCCCGCAAAAATCCCTTGCCATCCATTCTGATAATATGTTCAGGCCAAGCTCACTCAAACGGCAGACAACGATGTTATAAATTGCTGCCCTTTATTAGAGCCGCAACTGTAACTAGAACCTTCATTCCTCGGTTACATCAGTGGAGAAAAATACAATGAATTAAATTATCCGCCACGATTGGTTATTCTGCGGTCAATGCCCATCCCCGTGACAGTATGAAAGAGGATCTTCAAGTCCCTCGCGGCTGATCGCGTGCTCACATAGGTCGCGTCTATTCCAGAAAGGCGCCCTGGGTCCGACATGTCGACATTGCTAATTTGAGCCAAGCCAGTCATCCCAGGCCGAACAACAAACACCCCCATAATTTCGCGTGCATTAATGATATCAAGCTGAGTAGGCAGGCAAGGCCTAGGACCAACGAGGCTCATATCACCTATAATAACATTTAAGAGCTGAGGCAGCTCATCTATCCGATACCGACGCAAGACGCGACCGAGGGGTGTAATCGACGCATCGTTTACCAGATGTGTCGGGACAGTTAATGTCTCCACTGACATTGTCCTTAGCTTAAAAAGCTTAAACGGTATCCGTCCCCTGCCCAGACGTGTCTGACATAAGATAGCAGGACCGCGTGAACCTGCCTTAATTAATACGATTACAAAACAAAGGAGCGGCACAAAAACGATCAGTGCTGTCATCGCCACTACTATTTCTGTCAAACGATAAAAAGCGGAACCCATGACAACGCCCATTTTCTTTTACTTAAAGACGACCAAAAATAATAATAAACTATTGATTCTTAGCCCTTCTAGGCGAATACCCGCTATTTTAATAACAAAAAACATCAATCGAA
Organism: Hyphomicrobiales bacterium; assembly: GCA_947455725.1. Taxonomy (GTDB): domain Bacteria; phylum Pseudomonadota; class Alphaproteobacteria; order Rhizobiales; family Beijerinckiaceae; genus CAIUPE01. Next base: position 14,692 of record CANGPL010000011.1, read on the forward strand.
ATGAATTATTACGTCACCAGGCCAAACGAAATACTTAGTATCTATGACTAGGATGCATTGCCTGAGTAATCTAGTAAAAAACACTTAAGGTCATCTGGCTCGACAAGGGTGGCATACACCATGGCGCAAGGAAGACCGATGCAGATCTTGACCAATCGGCCTGGATCATAGTTTTCAAACACATTTACTGTTAGCGGTTTAATTTGATATCGAGCGACAGAATAAATGCAACGACGAGAAGGACAATTTCTTCAGCTGACGGGTGTGACCAATAAAATCAGACGCCCCGCGAAAGGCGCCGAAATATTGAGGCGCTCGCCCCTAAAGAGCCATTAAGACATGGAATTCGCTGTTCGAGAACGCCGCTGCCAATGTTACTCTTATCGCCCACAATTTTAGTCTTTTCGCCACTTCGCGCTCGTAGCTAAGTTTATTTGCGCCATCAAGATTTATTCAGATATCTTTGATTTTCTGGCAATGGATCCTTATTTGCTCGGCAGTTTCAGCCAACCCGTCGAACTCCTTCCAGGATAGTATCCCATGGGTAAGGTTCCCAATTTACGTTGTTACCCTTTTAGTGGGCCTAAAAATTTCAATCTTTACTGTCTTAGCCTTAAGCAGCCCGGCGCACTTGAGGTTCTTCTAGGCGTGACCGAATGTCAGTGGCACTCTCACAATCTATATTTGTAAATTGCCGCCGAGGCAGGCGCTTTTGGATTGATTATCTTTTTGTACCTGGCGGGATATTTGATCCGGGTTGCATATCGGCATTCTAAATCCAATCTTTGGACGAATAACATCCCGCTCGTTCCTATGATTGTTATCTTTTATCCTCTTCAAACCTATTCGCAAGCTTTCGGACAATCCAAAAATTTCTATTTATGGACGCTGGTTGGGTTAGCCCTTTTTATTCTGAGGCATCAATTGAAAGATAGAGACAGCAATGAGCGTCTTTGAAAGGGATCCGACACAAACAGACATCAAATAGGATGGCGTAACATCATTATTGTGACCGTTTTTACACCTAATTATTTTCTGCTGGCAGAAGCCTCTTCAAAAAATTTGCCAGCCTACAAGATCAGCCACCACCTCTACGCGCGCAAAAGAATAACCGGCCAGTTGGAGCATTAACGCTTCAAAAACAAGCTCACTGAAGGCGGCCCGCCGCGAATACCCTGATCGGATCCTCTTCCTAATGAATGTGGACTACCAAATTCTACGACATTTGCTCATGCTGGATGTTGCAGGCGAAATCTCCGTTTCCACGAGTCGCAAACCCATGAAAAACGGCACAGCGCTGAAACCTGGAACGCGGCTAGCCCTACTTCGACCGACGGCGCAAGCACACGCTACGCTTTAATTATAGGAAGAGAAGTGCAAGCTCAATATCAAGCCCGTGGAAAATGATGCAATCCACCTCCAAATGACCATCGAAGACAGCGGTGGTCAATTTGCGATTGCGACCGCTAAATCGTAATTACACAGACGTGGAACTAAGAAAAGCCACACAGGCCCACATGATCGGGCATTATGGTACTCGGGATGAAGAACGCCTCTTTGAACCCATCCGAAAAGAAATAAAAAGTCGAATAAAAAATTAGAAACGGCCCGCACCTTATTTTGACCGGTCAGAAATACAAATCAAAGAACCGGCGGTTAGTGATAGTTGGGCATTGACATTTAAAGAGTTTTTTGCGTACAGGTATGGGGAGTGAAATGACAAAAAACCTCGTAACTGGCGGCGCGGGCTTTTGCGGCTCTCGCCTCCGCGAAAGTCTTTTAACTCTGAGCCAAGACGTGCTGTACGTTGATAATTACTTCACGGGCGGTAAGGATAATGTTATCCACTTGATGTCCAGCCCGAAATTTGACGGCATCCGGCACGACGTGGCGTTTTCACTTTTTGTGGAAGTTGATAAGGTTTATAATCTGGCCTGCCCCGCCTCGCCGTTTCACTATCAACTTGACCCCGTGCAGACGACGAAAACCAGCGCGCACGGCGCTATCAACATGCTAGGACTCTCTGAGAGGGGTCAGGCGCACATCCTGCAGGCCTCAACAGGCGAAGTATATGGCGCCCCTGAAATTCACCCCCAGACAGAAGTCTACTGGGGTAAAGTCAATCCGATTGGCATTCGCAATTGCTACGAAGAGGGGATACGATGCGCGGAGACGCTCTTCTTCGACTACTGGCGGCAGCACCCGTGCGAGATCAAGGTCGTTCGGATCTTCATACCTACCGGCCCCCGATGCACCCCAATGATGGTGGCGTTATGTGTAACTTCATTATGCAGGCCTTGCGGGGGGACGACATCACCATCTATGGCTCCGGCCAGCAAGCGCGCAGCTTTTGCTACGTAGATGACCTGATTGAGGCGATGATCCGAATGATGGAAAGTCCTGCCGACTTTATGCGGCCCGTTAACATCGGAAATCCCGGCAAGTTTTCGATTCCGAAATTGGCTGAGTTGATTATTCAGATGACCAATTCAAAACGCAAATTAATCTTTAAACGGTTCCCACAGTACGATCCCAAGCAGAGGCAGCCCGACATCACACTAGCAAAAAGTGAGCTTTCGTGGGAGGTTGCATTAGCTTTGGAGACCGGGCGCGAGAAAACAATTACATATTTTAAGACAGTAATTTAAGTTTAAAAAATGAATAAATCGTCTTTAGGTTACCGCTTATTGGAGCTATCACGTCCAACAAAGCGTCTTATTGCTTTAATAGTCGATGCCAGCACATGTGTGCTTTCATTTTGGATAGCTCTATATTTGCGGCTTGATGAATTCGTATATTTTGATAGTCAATATTTCTCAGCACTTATAATTGCACTTGTTATTTCATTACCTATTTTTGTCATTTGTGGCCTATACCGAGCAATATTCAGATACTCAAGTTGGGCAGCTCTTTTGACGGTCACAAAGGCCGTTATGATTTATGCAGTTATTTATTCAATAATTATAACCTTGGTCGGTACTATGCCGTTTCCAAAAACTATAGTTATTCTCCAGCCTATTATTTTTTTGATATTGATTTCAGCTTCGCGATTTACTGCTTATTTCTGGCTAGGCGAAGAGTACCATCGACGAATTGGTTCTTTGGCGAAGGAGAGGATTTTAATTTATGGGGCAGGAGCTGCAGGTAGACAAATTGCAGCTGCCTTATCCATGAGTTCAGAAGTAAAGGCCGTTGGATTTCTGGACGATGATCTGAAGCTTACCGGCCAAGTCATCAACGGGCTAACCGTCTACCTACCAAATAAATTAAAGAAAGATTCAAAGCAGCTTGGAGTAACAAGTGTTTTAATCGCTCTACCTTCGGTGAGCCGAAAGAGACGGCAGGAAATTATAAATGATGTTATAGCAGCAAGACTTAACGTCCGGACACTTCCAAGTGTAACGGATATTGCTCAAGGAAAAGTAACAATTTCTGATATTCGTGAACTCAGTATCGATGATCTGTTAGGTAGAGCGGTCATCGATACTGATAAGACTATTCTTCAGAATAGCATCGAGAATAGAATTGTCATGGTTACAGGGGCCGGAGGCTCTATTGGCCGTGAACTATGCCGTCAAATCATTTTTTTCAAACCAGCCCGCCTTATTCTGATCGATCATTCTGAATTCGCACTTTATGAGATTCATCAAGAGCTACTATTAATTTGTAATCGCATAGAATTAAATTCAACGAATCTTCAACCCATTTTAGCTTCGGTTCAAAATTCGATTACACTAGAAGAGGTTTTTAAGAATTATTTGCCGGAGATTGTCTACCACGCAGCTGCCTATAAGCATGTTCCTCTAGTCGAAATGAACCCTCATGAAGGAATTTTAAATAATGTATTCGGCACTAAAGTTACTGCCGAGCTTGCATTCAAATATGGAGTCAAACTTTTCGTCTTAGTAAGCACAGACAAGGCAGTTAGGCCGAGTAGTTTAATGGGCGCAGCTAAACGACTAGCTGAATTGATTGTACAAGATCTCGCCGCTGAGGCCGTTAAACAAAATAGAATTCAAATTTTTTGTGCCGTACGGTTTGGTAACGTCATAGGATCATCTGGATCGGTAATACCCTTGTTTTCCGACCAGATAGCTAAAGGCGGTCCCATTTCACTTACGCATCTCGAAACTACTCGTTTCTTTATGTCTGTTAACGAAGCTGTTGGGCTAATACTTCATGCAGGTTACTTATCGGAGGGTGGTGAGATATTTATATTAGATATGGGGTCACCAATAAAAATCATTGATCTAGCTAAAAAAATGGCCAATTTAAATGGATACTCGATCAAGGATGAATTGAACCCGAAGGGCGAAATTGAAATTGTAGTGACGGGTTTGAGACCTGGGGAAAAAATATATGAAGAGCTGTTGATTAATTCTGAATCGTCTACGCGAACGGCGCACACTAAAATCTTCAAAGCCCGTGAACCTAGGATAGAGAGCGTGAATTTGAATGTTTTACTAACAGAATTGCGCGGCTACTTAGATAATGGCCAAATACGGGCCGCTATCGATAAATTAATGGACAATACCAGGGGGTAAGCTTAGGGGTTTCAATATTTGAATGTGTATAAATTCTAGCGTTGCTAGCGGTTCTATTATTTTTTAAATACTATTTGAATTTATGTAGTCTAAATTATCCCACAAAGTATAAATCGGTTGATAAATTTGTTAAACACCGCACGGGGCAATTTAAATTTTAGTCGCTTTTATTTTCGATTACTATGAATAGCCCTTAGAATTGTAGACGCCTCCTGAGCTTATTTTCGTTTACTGTTCGAAGTCAACGGGAGACAGTATCCCGTTTCTGACATGCTTGCGCTTCGGGTTATAGAACAGTCGATATAATCGAAAATATCCCGTCGAACCTCGTCACACGTTTTATATCATTTGCGGCGGACCCGCTCTCGCTTAAGCATGTTAAAGAAGCTTTAGACGACAGCATTGTCATGACAGTTACCGCGATGGCTCACGGAATTCTCAAGATTGTAAGCCTTCAAGAATGACGACCAATCGATACTGGTAAACTGCGATCCCTGATCCGAATAGATTACAACTCGGTACTTGGACTTCCGATGCCATACGGCAGCCAACAAGGCTTGCAGAACGAGCTCGGTTATCGGACGGCTCTGTAGTGACCAACCAATTACTCGTCGCGAGAAGAGATCAATCACGACAGCAAGATAGACGAAGCCTTCCAGCGTCTTGATATCGGCGATGTCGGTTACCCAGAGCTGATTAGACTCGTCGACATCAAACTTACGATCAAGCGTGTTATCGGCAACCAAGGAAGGCTTGCCGCCATAGTAACCAGGATGGCGCTTATAGCCGATTTGCGCTTTGATACCAGCAAGTTTTGCTAATCTCGGAACACGGTTCTGGTAGCTCGTCTCGCCCTGATCACACAGATCGTCGTGCAACTTCCGATAGCCATAAGCCTCATCGCTGTCCGCCTATGCCTTGCGGATGAGATCGATCTGTCGGTGATCTTCCGGCGCTCGATTGCTGAACGGAGCCTTCTGCCACGCATAATAGCCGCTCGGATGGACTTGCAGACAAAGGCACATCACCCGAACGGAAAACTGGCTACGATGCTCGGCAATAAACGCGTATCTCACTCGTTCAGCATGGCACTCGAACCAATGGCGGGCCTATGCCTAACCCTTGGCGAAATACGCTGTGGCTTTTTTTAACATGTCGCGCTCTTCAATAACCCGAGTAAGTTCGCGCTTCAGCTGCCGGATCTCGGCATCACGATTATCGGCGGCGGCCCCCTTGGCTAACGAAAACTTCTTCTTCCAGTCGTAGAACGAATATTGGCTGACGCCTAGCCGCGTCAAAACCTCGGCCGCCGAATAGCGACGCGCGACGATCTGTGCCACGGCATCCCGCCTGAACTCGTCCGTAAAATGGACACTAGCCATCATGGCCTCCTTGTCTCAAATTTAGGGAAGAAGGCGTCTACAAATCTAGGGGCTATTCAATTCATCCATTCCAGAAATTCATGGACTATTGGCCGCAAATGCGAAAATTCAAGATTTTACCTTTGTAACTCGCGAAGAAGCAGAAGTTTCAGGATTTGGTGTCCAAATCTTGAATCCCTTCACCTAATTTGTTTAATTATATCATGTATTGAATCTATCCCAAGAATTTTGGCTTCGCATACACCATGGGTTATGATCTCATGGAAACAAAAAGGTGCTCCAAAGATATTTTAAAATCCATCAAGCCAATAATCACGAACTCATTAAATGCCGCTTGACCTCTAACAAAGCCCATCGCTCGCTATTAATGAAAAATTCGATCCTGATGCCGAAAATAAAGCAAGCGTCAGTTGGCGAAGTATTGATCGAAGAGTTCATGGAACCCATGAATATAAAGTAAGCCGCATTCGCGTTAGCTCTGCAAGTTCCGCGCAGGATTGCAAATTAATTGTGCCGTAAAAGGCGTAGCATCTCAGTCCAAACTGTACTTATTGTAGCATGTTTGCTAGGTACCACCGAAGATTTTTGACTTAACGTTCAAAAACGAAATGATCTTTTGGGCGCGATGAACTCACCAGAGCTAAAATAAACGGTTATTAAACGTCAAATAATTTTCAACGGCTGCTTTATACAAAAAAATTGAAACAGCTTCTATCGCTTCTAAATTCATAATCTGAATGATCTACAAGCGACACTAAACCTTTGCGAGTCAAAAATTGACATCGCTTACTTATGTTTCGTAGTTACTCGCGTTCAATGGATATTTCGTATCCGTGCCTTGTAAGCAACGCATTCTTTTTAGCATCTTGAAGATCAGACATCACCATCTCAGCACACATCTGTTGCGCGGATATTTCCGGCTTCCAGCCTAACTCCGTTCTTGCTCGCGTTGCATCACCTAGCAGGGTCTCGACCTCAGTTGGCCTAAAATAGCGAGGGTCAACCCTAACGACCACATCACCGACCTTAATACCGGGAGCACTATCGCCTTTAATGCTGCTAACAAAAGCATACTCATCTACGCCGTTCTTTTCAAACCTTAGCTCTATACCTAACGCATTAGCCGTCCAATTGATAAATTCACGAACACTAAATTGAACACCTGTAGCGATGACGTAATCCTTTGGTTTGTCTTGTTGAAGCATTATCCACTGCATGCGGACATAATCCTTAGCGTGCCCCCAATCGCGCAGGGAATCGAGATTGCCCATATACAGGCAGGTATCCAAGCCTTGTGCGATATTGGCTAATCCGCGGGTGATTTTACGTGTTACAAAGGTTTCACCACGGCGTGGGCTTTCGTGATTGAACAGAATACCATTGCAGGCATACATGCCATACGCCTCGCGGTAATTTACCGTTATCCAATAGGCATAAAGCTTAGCGATAGCGTAAGGGGAACGCGGGTAAAACGGTGTTGTTTCCTTTTGAGGCGTTTCTTGAACTAGACCATAAAGCTCACTTGTGCTCGCCTGATAGTAACGTGTCTTTTTCTCAAGCCCTAAAATACGAATGGCTTCCAGAATTCGCAGCGCTCCAAGTCCATCAACATCGGCCGTATATTCCGGGCTTTCAAAGCTAACCGCTACATGGCTTTGTGCGCCTAGATTATAAATCTCATCCGGCTGGGTTTCCTGAATAATTCGGATGAGATTGCTCGTATCCGATAGATCGCCATAATGCAGGATCATGCGTTGATTAACGTTGTGAGGATCTTGATAGATATGGTCAACGCGCTGGGTGTTAAAGGAGCTCGCGCGGCGCTTTATGCCGTGAACGATATACCCCTTTTCGAGCAAAAGCTCAGCGAGATAAGACCCATCCTGACCGGTAATACCAGTAATCAGTGCAATTTTTTCTTGCATTACGCTACTCTTCACTTACATTTTTACAAACTACTTAGAAAGAAAATCTGCGTAAGCAGAACGCAGCCCCTCTTCGATATTAATCAGCGGCTTCCATCCGGTTGATCGTAATCTTGAACTATCCATCCACTTACGCGGCGTACCGTCAGGCTTTGATCGGTCGAAAGCCAATTGGCCCTCAAACCCGATAATTTTTTGGATGAAAACAGCCAGTTCACCGATCGAAATATCGGATCCATACCCGACATTTAGGTGGCTCCGCATTGGCTCTGTGAGCGCATCATAGTCCCGCTTGGGCATGTTCATGATGTGTACAGACGCTGCCGCCATATCATCCACATGTAAAAATTCCCGGCGTGGTGTGCCGGTACCCCAAATGGCGACTTCCTTAGCACCACTTACTTTTGCTTCGTGCAGGCGGCGAATAAGTGCGGGAACGACATGGGAATGTTCGGGATGGTAATTATCTCCCGGTCCGTAAAGATTTGTCGGCATCACCGAACGATAATCAACACCGTCACTGCCATATTGTCGATTATAGCTTTCGCACATTTTAATACCAGCGATCTTGGCAATGGCGTATGGCTCATTGGTGGGCTCCAATTTTCCCGTTAACAGGGCCTCTTCAGAGATGGGTTGTTCAGCGAGTTTTGGATAAATGCAGCTCGAACCTAAAAAGAGCAGGCGCTTCACGTCCGACGCCCAAGCCTCATGGATAACATTGGCCTCAATCATCAGGTTTTTATAAATAAACTCAGCAGGAAACTGATGGTTAGCGTAAATCCCACCCACTTTCGCGGCCGCCAGATAGACCTGGGAGGGGCGCTCTTTTTGAAAAAAGCGCCGGACGGCAGCTTGATCGGTTAAGTCCAACTCCGCATGCGTCCTGACAATAATTGAATGCCCTCCCCGCCGCTCTAGCGCACGAAGAATTGCAGATCCAACCATTCCCCGATGGCCGGCAATGAAGATTTTACCATTAGTCATTTTTGTCCTAAGCGCGAACCATAGAGATTAATTTGCCTTCAAGGTCTTTAGGAACCGTTTACATCAAAAACCATTCCTAATTCGTTAGGCGGGCTTATTTCTTAGGTTTAGGGCCCAACCTTCGAAGACTGCCGGTTGTTCTCAATTCATTAGACATGCATATTTAAGGCATTAAATAGAATACAACCAACACTTTTCGTCGCTAAGCACGACCATCCTACGTTGAATTACCCCCAATAAACGTCGGCTAGATTTTGGACTGCCATTCCATTAAACAACCCCATCGGCGGGCCGTTCAATCGAAAGGCCACAAACCCAAACCATGATAAGAGGCACCCAACGACATGCCGCGTATTTTTGGGATTAGTTTGGAGCTCTACAGTCTCATCGTTCTCTCGCCGGTTCTATCGATAAGTGCGCTTTCAACGAGTGCCGATAAGTACTGCTCTATTGTGTACGCCAAATGAAAAATAACTACCGCGGTCAAATCGGCTTACTGACGCCAAACCTTTCGCATCGGCTTGAATACGCGGCGTTTTGTTTCATTCGATGGGTATTTGGACGCTTAACTGTTCCGCAGGCAGCTTCCCTGTCGGCCTTTTTCTGGCGCCTTATCGCGCCACATCTGAGGCGGCACAGACGGGCCGAGAGTAATCTAAAAGCGGCTCTGCCCAGGTTAAGGGACAGTGAACGAAAAAAGCTCCTAACCCGCATGTGGGACAATCTTGGCCGCACTTCAGCTGAGGCGCTTCGCCTAGATGAGATTGCAGATGACCCAAATAGTCTCACACTAAATTTCTCAACTGACGCGCTTGCGATTATGCAAAGCCAAACACCGGCGATTTTCGTGTCGCTCCACTATGGCAATTGGGAAGTGACCGCACTCGCCGCCGAGCGCTTTAATAAGCCTCTGCTCGGCATCTATAAGCGCGTCGTTAACCCTCTTGTGGACCGCGACGTCACGCAGCTCCGTGCACGATTTTACACAGGCGGGTTTGTATCAAAAGGGCCTGATGCCGTTCGAAGCATCACTCGCGCGATCAAGTCAGGATATTCGGTAGCCGTCATGGCAGACTTACGCGAGTCGAATGGAGACCTCGTACCCTTTTTTAGCATTCCATCACCATCAACCACGTTCCCAGCCATGATGGCCCGGCTTCATCGACTGCCTATCGTTATCATCCGCGCGGTACGAACGGCGCCTGGGCAATTCCGAATTGATGCCGAAAGACTTGAACTTACGATCAGCGAAAATAGAAAGGCTGATATTTTAGAAAATACAGCACGTATCCAGGCTGGGCTTGAGAAGTTGATCAGAGACGAACCGGCGCTTTGGATGTGGGGGCACCGACGGTGGGGGACGGAGTCAGTTCCGGTATCCAATCAATCGTCTTACAAATAAAAAACCCCGGCAGTTGCCTGCCGAGGTTTAATCTCATAACGATCCGGAGCGATTAGAAATCGCGACGGATGCGGAGATAGAAGACGTTGCTGATGGTATCGGATGCAGCGTTAGCGTTTTCAATCTTCTGGTAAAGCTCCGGACGGATATAAAGACCCTTCGCAGCTACATACTTAAAGCCGACGCCATAGTCCGTCCGCTTATAATTTGCTGTATCCTGCGTGCCTTTTTCCGAGTCCGCATAAGCGTACAAGACATGGGAACCCAAGGAATACTCAACCGCACCATAATAGTTATTGGCTGTAGCCAAATTCGACGCGTCTGAAGCAGAGTCCTTAACCTTTCCACCCATAGCGGAGTTGAACTGGCCATTGATCGCCGAGTTGGAGGCATTATCAACGTAGGAGTTCGCACCGTTGGCGTATGCGCCGCCGAAAATAACCTTAACGGGAGCGAAGGAAACGTCGACACGACCAATGGCGGCAAAACCTTGCGCCGTACCCGATGCAGAACCGTCCACTTCGTGCGACACGAGGCCGCCCTTCAACGTAACAGCATCGTTAAGCTTGGACGTTGCTGCGATCAAAAGGTCAGGGCGAGATGCCTGCGTATTGGCCGTTGCCGTCGTGACGCCAGCATCGTTGTTGTTTTCAGCTGCTTGCGCGCCGATTGTCACAGAAGTAGCTCCGAATGCCTTGGTGTATGACAGAAGCCCAACCTGAGTAGGCTGATAAGCTACGCCCGAATTATTATAGGCATTGTCAAAATCAACCGGAGAAGGAGCTGCACCCGCACGGAAACCGGCTACGTCGACATAAGCACTTTCAGTCAACACCGTGTTACCAGCAGCCGTACCGATCGCGCCGTCAGCGGCAACCAAACCAATGACGCTACGAACCGTACCGACTTCGGTGTTGTTGCGAACATCGACGCGCGCAATAAACTTATAGCCAAAATTGTAAGGGCTCTTAGCAGGGCGAGCAACGTTCGCCGTAAACTTATTGTCCGACCGGACGTAACCGCCAATAGCCAAGCAAGAATCGGTGCCGGGAATTGCAATAAAACCAGCGCCGTAAGCTGGGCACGCACCCGAGGGGGCAGCTGCAGGAGCTGCCTTCTTGGCTGGAAGGTCAGCAGCAATTGCCGAGCCAGCAACCAAAATCGCGGCCGAGGAAAGGAGGAGCGTAGAAATCTTCATTGGAAACATCCATTGTTTACACTACAGCGAGACGCACTGTTTCAACTTACGGTTGCAAAGTGACCCGAAATTTTGAAATTTACAAGGCATATCACGTTAAAATCGGGATTATGACACTTTGTGAAAGGGTAGCCGTGGCTAATCTGCCACAGTTTATTAAGGCATTCTAAACGTTCAGCATCTTCAAGCGGGATCTGCGCTCGGTACTGCGCTAATCGATTGGTCCATTGATCTATAAAAAACCCCAGCAGTTGCCTGCCGGGGTTTCGTTGAAAACTAATCCGTTAAGATTAGAAATCGCGCTCGATACGGATGTATGCGCCGTTGCCGGTCGTGCCGTTAACGGTTTCCGTGTAGATTTCTGGACGGATCCAAAGGCCCTTAGCAATCGTGTGCTTGAGAGCTGCTGCATACTGCGTCTTCGAGTACGAAGAAGTATCCTGAGTTGACTTGATCGACTCACCAAACAAACCGATGCTGTCGTTCTTTCCAACTGGAATATCGATTTCACCCTGATAGGTCGTGCCAGAAGAAATTGCCGAGCTGTCAGCAGCCGAGTCCCTTACAGCACCGCCTGCACCAAGATACTTCGATGCGCCGTTGGCGTATGCGGCGTAACCCATGAACGAAGCAACACCGGCGTCAAACGAAGCCTTACCGATGAATGCGAAGCCCTGTGCCGTACCCGACGTTGCGCCGACGACTTCGTGCGAAGCAATACCAGCATTGATCTTGAGTGCACCCATCGAAGTTGCCAAGCCGGCTTCCAAATCAGGACGCGAAGCAGCGTTGCCGCCATTGTTGTTCTGTGCCTGCGTGGCAGCAACCGTCAGCGAACCTGCGCCAACTGGCAACGAGTACGAAATCTGACCGACATGTGGTCCGAAAGCGTCGCCCGAGTAGTTGTAACCGCCACCGATGTCGAACTGATCATCAGCGATACCAGCCGTCAAACCGCCGAGCGAAACATACGCGTCAGTCGTTGCACTGTTTTCGATCAAGATCGTGCTCTTCACATTGCCAGCTTCCGTCGCATTCTGAGCGTCGAACTGCAAGCCATATGCGCCGCCGAGGCTGTAAGGAGCCGTTCCACGAGCAGCATTAGAAGAATAGGTGTTGTTCGAACGAACATAACCCGAGATCTTGAGGCAGGTGTCGCCGCCTGGGATGGCGATGTAGCCAGCGCCGAAAGCTGCGCAACCGGTTGGAGCTGCTGCTGGAGCTGCCTTCTTGGCTGGGAGGTCTGCTGCGTATGCAGCGCCAGCAACGAGAAGCGCTGCTGAGGAGAGGAGAACAGTTGAGAGTTTCATTTTAATCATCCATTTCTAATGGGCGTGGAACGCGAGACACATCCAGCACCGTTTCGACACTCTTGTTGTCCTTCATCCTCGACCTGAATACAACCCTAAGTTGTATATCGGCGGTGAGTTTCAGGTATGTGTGGCAAAATCAGCACAACCCAGAGAATACGATCGGTTAAGTAGCTGAAGAATAATGATAAAATTGATTATTAAAAATTTATAAATCGGCTAAATTGAGCAAAATTTCGATCCAAATTGCAAGGTTTACCCCGCAATGCGTGCCGCCCTAAAGAGTCAGAGGCCGAAGCTTTGTACACTTTTTACGTGCAATTCTGCCTCGGATCCGTAACTAAATTCGTTCATAATGGCGCAGGACGAGATCACCTAATCCGATCAAGCGGGTTGGCGGCGAGCCAGTTTCTGTGCAAGGAAGGAACCCAATTTTTGGAGACCGGCCTTTATGTTCCGTCAGCGCCTATCCGTTTCGCTTGGGCTCATGGTTGCCTTTGCGGCGCTGTTTTCTGGTTTTGTCATCTGGCGAATCGGCTTTCCGCTTCAAATCGATGTGAACGAAGCTTGGAATGCCTGGCACGTCGATCGCTTGCGATCAGGGGCCTCCCTCTATCCGGACGCTCAAGCGCTCATCATCAATAATTACCCGCCGCTTTCGTTTTATATAATAGCGCTCGTTAGTCCGCTCTTTGAAAATGCGGTCATAGCGGGCCGGGTGATTTCGGTGCTTTCCGTCTTCACCATTGCGCTTATGCTTTATCTCTCGGCGCGAAGCTTAGAAGTAAGCCGATCAGCCGCAAGTCTTGGGGCGTTCTGGTATATTGCCACGATGACCCGTTTTTTCAGCGAATATGCGGGCATGAATGACCCAAATCTATTGGCTCTGGCGGTTATGTGCTCCGGATTTGTCGTGTTTCTCGGGGCAGCATCGCGCGAACGCTTATATTTAGCCTTCTCGCTGATGCTGGTGGCCGGACTTATCAAGCATAATGTTATGGCCCTTCCGCTGAGCGCGCTTTTTATCCTCTGGCACAAAGATCGCCGCCGCACCGTCGAAATCACGCTTTTTTGCTGTATCGTCATCGGCCTGATCACCGCTTTGCTCTTTGCGCTTTATGGCCCAGCCTTTTTTCAACAGCTGATGATGGCGCGAGAAATCTCGCTCCTTCGTCCCCTACAACGCATTGGCCGCCTGCAATTTGTTTTGCCCGTCCTCATTTTTTGGATGATCTGGCTGCGCTCTGCGCCAGATGGTCCGACTAAGCGAGTCACGCTGATCCTTGTGATGGCCTCGCTCACCGTCAACGAGCTGGCTCTAACGGGGGCGGGTGTGGCGAATAATGCGCAATTCGAATTGGTATTCGCCAGCGGCCTTTGCCTCGCCGTCATCCTTGAGGGCCTTCAAGGCCGCATCACCCAATTCCGCTCGGTCCGGTTGGATCTTGGCCTTGCCCTCATCGTGGTTATGGTCGCTCGCTTTATCCTATGGCCCGCCTTTGATCCCTATCTCTTGGCTATATCGCCCACCTACCGCGCCGATGTTGCGGATAAGGTCGCCATGATGCAAAGCGAGATTGAGCGCATCCGCGCCATAGCCGGTCCGGTGAATTGCTCGGTACGGTCGGTTTGTTATTTGGCCGGAAAGACCTTCGTGTTCGATGATTTTGCGATGAACCAACGCATTAAGACGGGACAAGCAACCGAAGAAGCCATTCGTGGCGAGGCCGAAAGGCAAGGGATCCAATTCATACCCATTCGCGAAGAAGCACGCTGGCATTCGCCATAGCGCAAGAATAAAAGGAGTTTTTTGCTCAATTGTGTGATGAAAAATACGAAATAGGGTTGTCAAAGAGGCCAAATGCCTTACCGCTCGGTGGCGATCTTAACCAGCCCATAACGTAAAGCCTTGTGTGAAGTGACTGAAACGTCTCCAACCGCCCGCCTGTTTATCAAGGATCTCTGGCCGCTTTTGCTTGCTAGCCTCATCTTGTGGGCCTGTGTGCCGGGCCTTTATTTCGGAAACCTGCACACCGATACGCTGGAAGCCGCCTATTGGGGGCGCGATCTTGCTTGGGGGTATTCCAAACATCCACCTGTGGTTTCTTGGCTCTTAAATGTGGTCTTCATTCCCGGCACGGCACCCATTTTTACGCTCTTAGTCTTCGGGCAACTGCTCGCAATGCTGTCCGCCTATTTCGTCTATCAACTTGTTGGCCATATTGCCGGCCGTCACATCGCGATTTTGGCCGCTTGCCTGATGATGGTCACATCGGTTGCGACTTTTTACGCGCCGCAAGTCAACCACAATACCATACTCGTTCCTTTTTGCGCGGCCGCTATGGCCTATGGCTATCGCTATCTCGACCAGAGAAACCTGAGCGACGCGTTGGGTTTGGGACTAGCAACAGGATTTGGAATTCTCACTAAATATGAAATCATCTTCGCATTGGTTCCGCTTTTCGCGCTGAGCCTTCTCACACCGCGTTTCCGTTCGATTTACGGATCGCTTAAAACATGGTTGGCGGTTTTCATCGCTATAGCCTTATTCATGCCCCATATCGTCTGGCTGTCGGGACATGGCTGGACAAGCCTATCACGCGCTGTCGGGTCAGCCCCGATGGAAGGCCTATCCGCCGCATTGTTCAGTATTTGGGGCTTGTTCATTGGATTTGTTGCGGTCATTGCGTTTCCGCTCATTCTTGTGATTGTCTCACAAGGCCCGGCAGTTCTCTCTAAAGTGAGAGAAAAAAATGAGCATGAGACTAGATTAATCGGTCAAGTTTTTCTGTTTGCACCCTTAATAGCAGTGGGCTTGGCAAGCCTCATAACCGATCAATTCATTAAAGCTTTGTGGCTTTTACCGCTCACACCGTCGGCCATCATTGGCCTGACCCTTATGCTTAAATCACGTCAGCAGGTAGCCCTTCATAATCCGTCAAAGAGCGTTCGCCTTGCTGTCTACCTATCAATGGTGATTTGTGGTCTGTTTCATTCGTATTTGCTGGTCAGTGACTTTATCGATCAGCCTGTCGAATCCTACTTGGCCGATACTCGCCCCGTCAGCGAGGCCGCACAAAAATTATGGGATGCGCATTCGAAAGAGAGGCTCGCCTGCATTGTGTCAGACGAAGGCAAACTGAGCATTTCGCCCGTCCTTTGGATTGCATCACGCCCACAAATTCTTCCGCTTGCATCACCGGATTGGATCACGGATAAGCGCCGAGTAAATTGCGCGGAAACCGGCGGCATTGCAGTTAAATTTGTATTGGATGGCCGGTTTCCCGTTGAGGAGAAATTCCCGCATCTTTGTCGCGCCGATGCGGTTCACTTGCATGTCCCCTCCGTCATCGGTTTGGCTAAAACGGGATGGGATGCCGAAATCATGTATGTCGCGCCCGAATCGCATCCGGATTGTGGCGAATAATGACCTATTGAATGACCTAGCGGCAAACATTTAACGTAGAATTATTGGAAGTGCCTCTGGGATTATCTGAAGTGCCTTTGGGACTATCTCAATGAGGGGTCTTATTCACCTCAAACAGGCTCGCTAAGGTCGGCTGTTACCCCATTTTTATCGCGCGCGAACGCAAGTAAAAGCAGACCCGCGCCTACAATTAAACCGGCTCCGATGATTGAATTCAAACCCGGCATTTCAGCCCAAATAAGATAACCCCAAATGGTTCCCCAAATCAGATTAGTATATTCGAAGGGCGTCACAATATTCGCCTCCTCTAACCGATAGGCCTCCCCCAACATGGTCATTCCAAGGGCCGCAATGGGACCGCAAGCAGCAATCAACAGGAAGTCACGGAGACCTGGCGTTTCCCACTGCCGCAGTAGGAATATCAAGCTCTTATGGCCGGTATATTCACCGCCCCATGCCGTAATTCCAACCGCCAACACGCCAGCCGCCAAGAGGTAAAGCAAGTTCTGATAGAATGACATGACGGCAGAAGAATCTTGTAAACCAATACGCCGCGCCAGTATTTGCGCACTCGCATAAGACAGTGCAGAGAATATCGGTAGTAAAGAAGCAGCCTCGAACAAACTACTTCCTGGCTGCACCATAATAAGGGCGCCAACAAACCCAAGAAAAACGGCTCCCCACCGCGAAAAAGAAATCTTCTCCCCCAAAATCGGCCCCGCCAAAGCCGTCACGAAAAGGGGCACAGTGGCATATAATGCGATGATATCGGCCAGTTTCATGACCGGAAACGCCAAAAAATAGCTCGTATAGGCGAAAAGTAGCAATAATCCGCGAAAAATGAGGGGGCCGCTGCGTGGGGAATTTAGGGTTTGCAATCCTCCGGATCGCCAAACTAAAAATAAAATAAAAGGAATAGCAAAAACACAGCGGGTGAAGATTACCTGATGTACTGGGTAATTGCCGCTAACGGTTTTGATAGCAATATCTTGCAGTGAGAAAGTAAAGATACCCAATAGCAACCAAATAACTGCTTTGAGTCGCTTAGAAGCAACCATTTAAGCGCCCTTTTAGAAACTGGTTAAGTAACACCAAAAGGACGCAAAATTACACCCTCGGTGATGCAAAATTAAGGTATATGACGTTACGTCATTATAGTCGCATCGATCGATGGAAGAAGCATGTCCGATAACGCCGCTATATACTTCGAACCCGAAGGTTATTCTATCTCTGGCCCGCGGTTAATGGGAAGAAATGCCGCCGGATTTAGCTTCTTAAACGGCTTTATTGAACACGGAAAAGTCGATTATTTTGCTGCATTGACGACAAAACCTGATGATTTTCAGATATTTAAGGAAATGATTGGGTCGCGTTGTTCTGAGAAGCCGCTCGTCTCTATCGATCTCGAAAATTATCCCGACCTAGCATCTGTTGGGTGCCTTTATCTCCCCGGCCCGGGCCTCGCTGAGTCGGCTTGGAAACGTGCAAAATTCGGGGAAAGGGGTTGGAGTCTATGCGGTATTACCCATACGACGCTGTCGGGACGAGCGATGGATGCCATAACGGGCCTCTTATCAGCGCCTGTTCAGCCTTGGGACGCTCTCATCTGCACGTCGCGGGCGGTTCGGGATACGGTGCGGGCTCTCTTAGAAGCCGAAGCGGAGCATCTTAAAGCGCGCCTTGGTGCTACGCGGTTTCCCTTGCCTAAACTACCGCTGATCCCGTTAGGCATTGATGCGTCTAGCTTTTTTTATTCGGAGGAAACTCGGAAGCGGGCCCGAGCAGCGTTGAATATTGATGAGGATAGCATCGTTATTCTCTTTACCGGCCGCCTCTCATTTCATGCCAAAGCGCATCCCGCGCCGCTTTATCAAGCCCTTGAAAAGGCTTCAGGAAATAAAAAAGTGGTGCTGATTGAATGCGGGTGGTTCGCCAATGATTTCATCAAATCGGCCTTTGATGAAGCCGCTCAACTAATGGCCCCTCGCATAAGACGGATTATTCTGGACGGGAGGATCGCTGAAAATCGTCAAAACGCGTGGGCTTCAGCCGATATTTTTGCGTCTTTGACCGATAATTTGCAAGAAACCTTCGGAATTACGCCCGTCGAGGCGATGGCGACCGGCATTCCATGTGTCGTTTCCGACTGGGATGGCTATCGCGATACCGTCCGGCATGGGGTTGACGGGTTCAGGGTGGCTAGTTTTCAGCCCTATCCGGGGTTTGCGGAGGGTTTGGCTACACGCCATGCCATTGAGGTGGATAATTACGACCATTATTGCGGTATTACGAGCCAGATGATTGCAGTTGATCTCGGAGAGACGATCGAGGCTCTCACCGCGCTGATTGGCCGGCCGGAATTACGCAAAAAAATGGGGGCGGCGGGACGAAAACGGGCTGAAGAAATCTTTGATTGGTCGAAGATAATTCAAAGATATCAATCACTTTGGGCTGAATTGACCGAGGAACGAAGAAGCTATCCAACGCTGCCCCATCAAACGCCGCTCAAGCATCCTTGGCCCGCTCGTATGGAGCCGTTTTCGGCCTTTCACAGCTATGCGACGCTGCAGATTGACGAGACGACGAAGGTCAGAAGAAATACTTTAATTCATCTGGAACAGGCGGAAAATATACTTGCGCTTAAAAGCTTCAGCTTGAGCAATAGGGTACTGCCGTCGAGCCCCACTTTGCGCGATTTCCTATACAAAATACCCCCGGTTGAGATAGTTAGTGTGCAGGAATTGATCGATAAGACGGCACTTCCTATTAATATAGTTATAAGTTTGATGATGGTTGGCCTTAAAATCGGGGCATTGGTGGTCGAACGCGATCCCGGACCCGCTGAAAAGATTTAACGACCAACCCGGACCTCGTCGGCGACATCCGCGTTATCCTCAGGAACAGACGATATTCATCAACCTGAGGCGTCCCGATGCTCGAACCTGCCCAAACCTGTCCGACGTGGGATGACTGGCTTTCGGCGATTTCTGAACAAATCGATTTGGCAAAATCAGTTGGCAATTCTCAAGCCCACCCTGAAGACGAAGACATCCACCGGCTGAGAGCCGCGGTGAAATATGCAAGGGCACTGTTAAGACTGGCGCCCCCCTCCCTTCATACGGAGACGAGCAAGCATCAATTACAGTTGCAACGCATTGCCCGTCGGCTGTCACGTCTTCGCGAGAAGTTTGTACTAGGCGAGACGCTTGCTGGACTATCAAGCAAGGACGAAGTGCGCGTTAAAGCGCCCCTGTCGGATCGAGCGCTCAAGGCTCTCGAAAATGCAAAATTACGATTGGAAACAATCGGCCAATTCATTCGGTCCTTACCGCCGCCGGATGAAGACGCGCATTATCTGCGCCAGCGCATAAAACATTTCAAACGTCGCATGCGGCGGCGAGAACCCAAAGATTGGCGAAACGCTACCATAACAGACCTTCATATCTATCGGTCTGCGCTGATTGCGCATCTCTGCCAAGTACAATTTCTAAAAAAAAACAGGACCGATAAGCCGAAGCAAAAATATATTCACTACCTAGAAGCTTTGCGCCACCATCTCGGCGATATCAATGATCTTGATCGCTTGATCGATTTCTCAAAACAACGTCGCTATCGCGATCTTTTTGAACAAGACCGTTCGGTAGTCAAAAAAGCTGCAGTGCGACAGAAAAAGCTTCGTGCGTTGTTACGAACACTGCATTGATATTTTACTCACCCTTCTTTGGAAAGCGTGCATCTGATTCGACGACATTTAAATCCATATGATTGCGCATATACCGCTCCGATGCTTTTTGAAGCGGTTGGAAATCCCACGGATAATAATTGCCGTTTCTGAGCGCTTCATAAACGGCCAATCGTCTTGTCTGCGAGCGTCTAACCTCATGATCGTAGCGATCAAGATTCCAACGCTGCACAACACGTGTCAGTAGTCCTTTTAGGATATCGGCATAGCTTGGATCGGTTGCTAGATTTTTTAATTCATTCGGATCATTTTGAACGTCAAATAATTGTAGTGGATCATTTCCTGCGAGGTTCAATTTGAACGAACCTTCACGTGCCATGACCATCGGCGCGATTGAACCTTCGGCAGCATATTCAACGCGGACAACGGGATCGGGTCGATCACCGCCGTCGAGTGCCGATACGAGGCTAACGCCGTCCAAATCTTCGGCTAGTGCACCGCATTCAATGGAAGCTAAATCCATAAGGGTTGGAAAGAGATCAAGCGTTGAAGCAACGGACGAAATATATCTTGGCTTAAATCGTTCTGGTGCGTGGATCATCAGCGGCACTCGCGCAGAGCCTTCAAAGAAGCTCATCTTAAACCATAGTCCACGCTCACCGAGCATATCACCATGGTCTGATGTGAAGACGATGATGGTGTCTTTATCCAACCGACAATCTTTGAGCGTTTGAAGAATTTCACCGATCTTATCGTCGAGATAAGAAATATTGGCGGCGTAGGCCCGACGGCTATCGGCAACCATCTCGGGCGTCAGCGTATAGTTGCGCCAATCCGACATATCAAAGAGACGCTTGGAGTGGATATCTTGTTGTTCATACGGAATATCCGCGACCTCGATGTCGGGAATGGATCCTGCGGGATACAGGTCCCAATATTTTTTCCGTGCCACATAAGGATCATGCGGATGGGTGAAACTGACCGTTAAACAAAAGGGACGATCCTCGTCACGCCGTGCATATTGATAAAGCCTGAGCTTCGCGTGATAGGCGACCTCATCATCATATTCGAGCTGATTGGTGATTTCAGCGGTTCCTGCATTCGTGACTGAACCAAGATTATGATACCACCAATCGATCCGATCATTGGGCTTAGTCCAGTCAGGCGTCCATCCGAAATCGGCGGGATAAATATCGGTCGTTAACCGCTCTTCAAATCCATGCAGCTGGTCCGGTCCGACAAAATGCATTTTACCCGAGAGAGCCGTACGATATCCCGCACGACGCAAGAGATGCGCGAAGGTTGGAATAGATGATTGGAATTCAGCCGCGTTATCATAAACCCCATTACGCGATGGCAATTGCCCCGACATAAAGCTCGCGCGTGATGGCGCGCAAAGCGGACTTGGGCAATAGGTATTGCCAAACCTTACGCTTTCTTCGGCCAGCTTTTTCAAATTCGGGGTTTTAAGAAAGGGGGCCGGACCATCGGGAAACCATGTGCCATTCAATTGATCGACCATGATGATCAAAATATTCGGCTTAGAATGCGGCATAGTTGGCCCCTCATCAGGCAAAGAATGAATCAGATATTTGCACGCGATGTAGCATGATTGGTTTAAAGTGACAGGCTACAAAGAGCGGTTTTTTGCCAAAGGCGGCAAGGAACATCGCATTTTGGACGCTCCTTTGCGGCCTAAACACGGGATCGCAATATTAACTAGGAAATAAAAAACGCGGTCAGAAATCTGGCCGCGTTCTTAATCGTATGCAATAATCGAGTAATGCTTAAGCGCACTAAGCCCTTATAATTAGCGAAGATCTGTAATCTTCGTCACCGTATCAACTGTGGTCTGAAGAATGCGCGCATTGCCGTTATAAACCTGCTGCGCACGAATCATGTCCATCAGCTCCGCCGTGATATCGACATTAGCCTGTTCTAATGCACCTGACATAATGTTGCCGGCCTTTGGTGCGCCGGCTGCGGTAATTACCGGCTGTCCGCTGGTTCCCGTTTGCACGAAGCGATTACCACCAATGTCTTTTAAGCCTGAATCATTGGCAAAATTCGCCAATTCCAAGAATCCCATCGTATAGGTGGAGCCATTCGAATAGGTAGCTGCAAGCTGGCCCTTTGAATCGATGGAGACGCCCTGCATGAGAACAGGATCCGTGCTGAACTTTGAAAGCTCAGACAACATCACAGGGCTTTTCTTGTTGGCATAAATGGGGCGAACAAGTTTGACGTCTTTCAAGCTCGGATCGAAGGTGATGACAAGCTTGCTAGAATTTGTGGAATCTACAGAAACTGTCGAAGGGGATGGAAATGCTGCCGCAATTTTCATCATAGCCGTATTGGCGATTGATGCAGGCGTATCTCCCTTGTGAACGTCAAATACGACGCCCGCAACGGACACGGTCATGTCAGACGTTGCATTAGTGGTACCGAAATCGATTGTCTGAATTTTTGGTTGTGCCGTTGAGGCGACCGCAGTCGTGCCACCGGATCCAAAAACGCCGCCCACATTACCGGAATCGTTCGTTACATCGACCGTATTTCCCGATATATTCGCTGCTAGCGGCGCGGCTGACGGCCATTCAAATTCTAACGTTTGAAGATTGTCGCTGGTAACTTTGCCATCGGTAACGGTTGGATAGTCCGCTGCACCAACACCAGCGGTATTGGCGGCATCGGCGATTGCGCTGTTAAGAGCGGCAACGAAGTTTGTTGGGTCATTAGGCACGGTTACGCTGACGGTCAGCGATATTGGTGCCGGAGGCGTATCCGTGCTCATCGCGGAGGTGGCGATGTTGAAGATATATTTATCACCTGCCGTGAGTGCGCCGTTGGTTAAAGGAACATTGTCAACATAGGCATTGGCTGGCTCAAAATCCTGTGTTGTCACCGCCGTTGGGGAGACGGGCATTGGCTGATTAACCGTTGCTGGCATTGGGCCTGAAGAGAACGGATAGGCGATTTTAACACCGGATGAATTGAGCGAGCCGGTGATGGCGACAGACGATAATTGGCCGCTCGTAACCGCCGGCGAAAGTGCATTAGCGACTTTCTTCGCCATCATTTCAGGTGTTTCACCTTTGGCAAAGTCAATGGTTACACCTGCTACGACAATGGAGCTGTTGGATGTTGAGTTACCATTGAAGGAGAGCTGCTGTATTTCCTGATTGGCGATGGAGCCATCTGGCAAGGTGCTGCCGGCTGCAAATTGTGGTGAGACTTTCAGCGATTGCGACTGGTTGAGATTAGGTACCATCACGGTATTGCCGTTCGCATCGAGGACAGGCGATCCATCGCTGTTGAAGGATTGCATGGCTTGGAAGCCCATCAGCTGATTACCCGCCGTGTCGACGATAAAGCCATTGGCATCGAGACCAAAATTTCCTGCGCGGGTGAAGGTCATTGGTGCACCAGGCGACGGATCTTGCACGACGAAATAGCCGCGGCCATCAATCGCCAAATCGGTGACGCGGCCGGTCGTTTTAACCGCGCCCGCCGTCGTGTCGCGCGAAACAGAACTTGTCATAACACCACTACCAACTGCCGTCTTGGGGTTAGAAGCAGGGTCGCTCGAAAACACATCGCCGAAAACGGCCGTGGAGCGTTTAAAGCCAACGGTGTTGGCGTTCGCCATATTATTAGATGTAACGTCCATTGATTTCTGGGCCGCATTAAGGCCAGCCATGGTTACCGAGAGCATTTGAGTCCTCCGTTGAAAATTCTGTCGGACGGAAATTAGCAATTAGCGTGCCAAGTTCTGGGGCGCTCGCCGTAGGGTTTGGGAAAATAATTGGAGGGGATCGCTAAAAGGTTTTGTGTCGGAGCCGTTCTCTATCTCGAGATCAAGAGAAGGACGCATACCATGCTGCACTCAAACGCACTCAAGGCCTACGAGCAAGTCGAGCAGGACTTTATGGTGGAGAGCGCCAATCGGCATCGTCTGGTTGAAATCCTATTCACGGAATTGATCGCCTCCATCGACCGCGCGTTGATGGGCATTGAGGTGAACGACCTCTCCGCCCGTTCGGCCGGCGTAAGCAAGGCCTTGACGATTGTCTACTCGCTGCGGACGAGCCTTGACTTTGAGCGCGGCGGCGATGTCGCCAAATCACTCGCAGACCTTTATGATTGGGCGCGCTTGCAATTGTTGGCGACCAATAATGACCGCGCAACCGAACGTTTGACGGCGGTTCGGACGTCGCTGGCCGAGATTTCCGAGGCTTGGTCGTCGATTGCTAATAAGGTCGGCTAAGCTCTATTCCGACCGACCGATTGAAAATTTACGCATTTTTTCAATAAGCGTCGTGCGTTGAATGCCGAGCATTCGGGCGGCGGCGGACACCGATTGATCGGAATCGGTGAGTGCCACGCGGATAAAATCGGTTTCAAGAGCCGCTATATGGTCTTTTAAGCTGAAGGCGCGATCAGACGCCAGCAGCATCCGGATGACTTGATCCCGCGCCTCCGACGGCTCCATCGCCGCCAATATGGGTTCTGATGCCCTTTGAGATGGATCGGGCTCGTCATTTGCAAACTCGGCCAAGGCATCCCAGATGGCGTCTTGCTCCTCGACCAGCTGACGGGGCTGGCCCGGGAAGAGCATTTGCGACATCAAATCGCCGTCGATTGGGCGATCCGCATAGAGAGCCCCTGCCCGCTCAAGGATATTCCTTAATTCCCGGACATTTCCCGGCCAATCATAGGATTTGAGCACATCAAGGGCGCTCTCCGTTAGAATTGGCGGCTTCGGGAAGCCCTGCGCCTCAAACCGTTTAATAATAAAGCCGACCAGCGACGGGATATCCTCCAACCGCTCGCGGAGCGGGGGGAGAAGGATCGGGAACACATTGATCCGGTAGAACAAATCCTCGCGGAATTTCTGCTCGTCGATCAATTGCCGCAAATCGCGATGGGTCGCACAGACGAAGCGGACATCAATCGAGATCGATTTAGACCCGCCAACGCGCGTAAAGCTGCGCTCTTCAATCATGCGGAGCAGTTTAACCTGCATATCGAGCGGCATATCGCCGATTTCATCGAGAAACAGCGTGCCGCCGGTGGAAAGCTCCATTAATCCCGCGCGATCGCGCATGGCGCCGGTGAACGCGCCCTTTTCATAGCCGAATAATTCGCTTTCAAGGAGCTCGCGCGGAATGGCGCCACAATTAACCGGCACGAACGGGCCCGATGCGCGACTTGAGCGCAAATGGATCGAGCGGGCGACAATCTCCTTGCCGCTGCCGGAAGGCCCCTGGATAAAGACCGTGGACCCTAGAGGGGCCACTTTGCCAATCATATCCGACACATTCCGCATCGCCGGACTGGGCAAATCCATAAATCGCGAAAAATCTTGTTCGGACACGCAGTACCTTTACACTACCCAGAGTTGTCGGCTTTTTGACACACACTCGCCTTTAAGCAAGCGTTTTTACGGAGAGAACATTTCGAAATGGTTGCTTTTGTCAGTTTTTGTGCCGCAATTTAGACAAATTTGAATAAATTTTTCGATAAGTTTAAAAAAAATTAAGACAAAATTTATGAAGCTTAACAACAACTTAATTTAAATTGTGGCGAATGGCTCAAGGAAAAGCCCGGCAATTTTAAAAAACTTGGCAAGATCGTTGCTTTCATAGTCCCCGAACGGGTTAGCCCGAAGGAGTGGACAATGAACACGGTACTTTGCATCAACGACAACCTCGCCGACGGTGAAGCTTGGATGACCCATCTTCATATGCGCGGTTACGAGACAGTATCCACGGATATTAAGAGCCTTGCCTCGTTGAAGAACGATGCATGGACTAGAACCGGTCTTCTTCTGTCGCATGACGCGGCCAAGATCTTAGCGGCGGATACGGCAGGCCTTGCCGGTTGGTGCCGTAAGCTGAAGGCGGATCGGATTGTTGTGGTCGATAAGCCCGGCGAGACCTTTTCGCTGAAAGGTGAATTCAATGGCTCTGTTCTGCGCCTCACCCCTTCAACGGTCGGCTGGCGTTACGCTTCTGAAGTCGCCGCACGGTTCCTTGATGCGGATCAGAATGTGGCTGCAGGTGACCCTCAGACCTTTAACCTTCTTCGGCTCGCCCGCCGTGTGGCCATGAGCGATGTCACCGTCATGCTTGTTGGCCCGACGGGAACCGGCAAAGAAGTTGTTTCAAAGTTTCTTCACAATTCATCCAAGCGCAGCCGCGAGCCCTTTATTGCGGTTAACTGCGCAGCGGTTCCAGACACAATGCTCGAAGCCCTTTTATTCGGTTATGAAAAGGGTGCCTTTACGGGTGCGCATACACCCAATAAAGGCATCTTTAGAGCGGCTGACGGCGGTACTTTATTGCTCGACGAAGTGTCTGAAATGGCACCGCATCTGCAAGCTAAATTCTTGCGCGTCTTGCAGGAAAAGGAAGTGACGCCGTTGGGTGGCTCGAAGGCTGTTCCGATTGATGTCCGCGTTATCGCAACTTCGAACCGCTATATGATGGAAGAAGTTAAAGCGGGTCGTTTCAGAGAAGATCTTTATTACCGTCTCAATGTTTTCCCATTGGCAACACAAGCGCTTGCACAACGCCCTGGCGATATTCTTCCAATCTCGATCCTTCTGCTTGCAAAGCATACAGGCGGCTTTCCGAATATTCCTGAATTGTCGGACGCAGCGATTGAGAAGCTTGAAGCCTATGCGTGGCCTGGCAATGTTCGCGAATTAGAAAACGTGCTGCAGCGTGCGCTTGTTCTCTCCGGCGGTGTCGTTGTTGAGCCCGATCATCTCTTGATTGAATTGCATGATAGCGGTGCCGAGCTCGTGAATTTCGAGCCTCGTCAAAAGCGTCACGCAGTTGCTGGCTAATCGTTTTTTGACCCGGCTATGAAAGAGGAATTAAATACCATGATACCCTCAAGCAGCGTTGGACTTTCAAGCGATATTCTCAATCGGGCAACACCAAAACTACGTCCGTTTGAAGGCGCAAGCCAATCGGATTTCGGAAGTCAATTGCGTAAGGCCGTTGAAGAAGTTGCCAAGTCACAAAATGACGCGGAATCGTCGATGAAAGCCTTTGAATCAGGCGATGAAGTTGATGTGACCAAAGTCATGCTCGCCCGCGAAAAAGCATCCATTGCTTTTGAAGCAACGCTCCAGATCCGCAATAAATTGCTGAGCGCCTATAAAGATATCACATCAATGCCGGTTTGATCTTAGGCTTTGAATGACGCGTAATTGGGATAAAAGCGATGACCGATGCAAATGCTATAACAGTTAATCAAACGGTACCAATGGCCGCTCGCCTTTCGCAAGGCATGTCGTCGGTCAGAAGCTTCATGCGGCAGCCCGCGGTGATGCGTGCGGCGCCAATGATCCTAGTGGCTGCCGTCATTGCTGTTGGATTAATCGCCATTATCTTTCTTAAAGACCCAGCCTATGTCGTTCTCTTTCCGCAATTGGAAGAGAGCGACAAAGCCACCATTATGCAGACCTTGACGGATAAGGGCATTAAGCCACGTCTTGATGCAACGACCGGCCAAATGACGGTGCCGCGCACTGATTTCTATAAGGCAAAAATGTTGCTGGCCTCGGCCGGCCTGCCAAAGGCTTCTTCATCCGGATATGACCTTCTCGGACAGATGCCGTTAGGAACCAGTCGATCCGTTGAATCCGCAAAGCTGCGTCAAGCGCAAGAGACGGAGCTTGCACGCTCTATTATGGAAATTCGCGATATTGAAAGCGCTCGGGTTCACTTAGCGGTCCCGGAGCGTTCGGCGTTCGTGCGAGAGCAGGTACCACCATCAGCTTCGGTTGTTCTTAAATTAGCAGCTGGTCGCGCGCTTGGCCCGGGCCAAGTGCAATCGATCGTTCATCTGGTTAGCGCCAGTATTTCTTATATGCCTGTCGAAAATGTGACGGTTGTTGATCAATACGGCAATCTCCTTTCAACCCCGAAGCAAGACACCGATATTGGACTGACGTCGCAGCAGCTTGATCATAAGCAGCGCGTTGAAAAGATGATGCGGGACCGCGTTATGAATTTGCTTGTGCCTATCGTTGGCGCTGGCAATGTAAATAGCGAGATCAATGTTGATTTAGACTTCACACGCGTTGAGCAAACCAGCGAGCTTTTCGACCCTCAACAGCAGGCTATTCGTAGCCAGCAGGATTCGTTGCAGGAAAGTGCGGAAGGTCGTGCCCGTGGTGTACCAGGCGCAACGGCTAACCAGCCGCCACCAACACCTACGGTTTCAACCCAGCAGGGTGCCGATTCCTCATCTTCCGATCTGGCTAAAAATCGTTCGAGCTCATCGGTTAAGAATTTTGAAGTTAGCCGCGACGTTAAATCGATCCGTGCCGCTTTGGGTGAAGTGAAGCATCTCTCGGTTGCCGTTGTTCTCCGCTCGGCCATGACTACCGATGCCGATGGCAAGCAGGTTGAAAAGCCGCTGACGGATGATGAGCGCACCCATTTGACGGAACTTATTCAACAGGCGGTCGGCTTCAATGCTGACCGTGGGGACAAGGTTGCCCTTATTCAGAGCTCCTTTGCCCAAGAGCAGCCTGCATTGGAACGTGGCTGGTATGATGCACCATGGATTGAAGACGCCATTAAGGAATTGGCCGTCCTTATCATCCTTGGCATTATCGTCCTCGGCGCCCTGCGTCCATTCCTCAGCCGCTTGATGACCATGTCTGACGTGATTGTCGCCGGTGCTGAGCCTACGATGGGTGACGGTGAGACCGTGGAGGTTCGGGAAGGTGAGACACTTGACGATATTAAGGCGCGCCTCAAGCCGAAGAAGAGCGGCATCAATGTCGACCTTCTTGACACCGCCAATACGTATGATGACAAAATTGCCCTCATCCGGATGCTTGTGGGTGACGATTCAGGCCGCGTGACCGCCGTTCTCAAATCGTTAATCGCTAAAGAGATAAACTAAGGCGTTAGAGTCCTGTTGAGTTAAGTTAGAGAGTTATTAACCATGGCCGAAGCTGCTGAAGTTTCAACAACCAACGACGTTCAAGCCGCGTTTGAACTTTTGTCGGGCACGCAGAAATGTGCCATTGTGATGCTTCTTCTGGGCGAGGAAGAGGCCTCGGAAATTCTAAAAAATCTTTCGCCGCGGGAAGTTCAGCAGCTTGGTAGCGCCATGTATTCGGTGGCAGATGTCGATCAACGTACCGTGAATATGGTGCTGGACGAGTTTCTTGGGATCATCAAGGCACAGACTAGCCTAGGGCTTGGCGCCGATACCTATATTCGCCGTGTGTTAACCAAAGCGCTTGGCGAAGATAAGGCCGGCAGTATTTTGACGCGCATTACGCCGTCCTCTTCGACAAAGAATATTGAAATCCTGCAATGGATGGACGCACGCTCGATTGCGGAAATGATCACCGGTGAACACCCGCAGATTATCGCTATTATTGTTTCCCATCTTGAATATGCCGTAGCAGCCGACGTTTTGGTGCTGCTGCCGGAAGATATTCAGCATGAAGTGTTACAACGCATTGCAACGCTTGATTCCGTTCAACCTGAGGCGATTGCTCAGCTTGAGCGCGTCATGCAGCTGCAGTTCCAAGCCAATACATCTCTCCGGGCCTCGAAGATTGGCGGCGTGAAGGCAGCGGCGAAGATTATGAACTTCACCAAGACGGCCATCGAGCAACGGATCATGCGTTCGCTTGCGAAGGCTGACAAGAATCTCATGACCGCGATCCAAGATAATATGTTCACCTTCGACAACCTTATTGCGGTCGACGACAAGAGCATGGGTACGCTGCTTCGTTCATGTGATCCGAATATCTTGGCCATTGCACTCAAGGGTGCGGATGAACGCCTGCGGGATAAAATGTTCGGCGCTATGTCGTCGCGCGCGGCCGCATCGCTCAAAGACGAAATCGAGTCGAAGGGCCCGATGCGCATCACGGAAGTTCTTGAAGCACAAAAGCAGATTATTGCTACCGCCCGTCAACTTTCCGACGCTGGTACGATCATGCTAGCCGGACGAGGCGACGACTATGTCTAATTCTGCATCCCGGCGGCTGCGCCCAAAAGATGCAGCCATGTTTGCAAAAGTCGGCGGCGACTTCGTTGAAGAAGGGCGCTATACGACCGCCAATGATGGTGCCTTTGTCCCTTGGGGTAAGACATCGTTTAAGGTCGTTGTCGAAGAAGAGATTATCGACGAAAACGCGTTGCCAGACTACCAGCCTGAGGTTGACGATCAGGCACCTGCAGAACCATCCGCCGAAGCGGTTGCCGAGGCTGAGGCCGCTGTGATGGCTGCAGAAGCCCAGCGGCTTGAGCAAGAAGCGCAGGCTTCCGCGCCATTCGTTCCGCCGCCGATGATACAAGAAGCACCGATCAACAGCGCCGATATTATTGCAGAAATCGAAAAGGCCCGTGAAGACGGACGTGCGATTGGGTATCAGCAGGGGTTAGCTGCGGCACGGCAAGAACTCGCCGATGTGCTTTCTGTACTCCGTCGGCTTGAGGATCATCTCATTCCGGCAACCGAAGACGTGCTCGAAAAGAATACCGCCATTATGGCACGACATGTTCGGCGGATCGCGCAAGATCTTGCAGGTAATGTGTTCGCAACGATTCCGGAGATGTTCATTGACCGAATTAAAAAATCCGCCGATATGTTCACGCGCGCCGGTTCTGAATTTACGTTAGCGATTAATTCAAAAGATGCTCAGGCCTTGATGCCGGCTCTTCGTGGTGAGGAACTTTTTAAATCGATCAAGATCATTGAAGATCAAGATTTGCCGCATGGCGGTTTTAGACTGACGGGTCGTGATCTCGAAGTTGAAGATGTACCTGAAATGTTAGGCTTGGCTGAGGAAGAGCCATGACCGATATGGCGGCTAAGCTCGATCGTGAGCTTTCTATTCTTCGTGGTGGTAGAACCATTAATGCCGTTGGTCGTGTTAAGCGGTTCGACGGTCAAATTGTGCATGCGAGTGCGTTTCCTGCAGCCGTTGGTAATGAATGCCGGATCGAATGCGGTGACGGACAATGGGCCGAAGCCGAAGTGATTGGCTTCCTTGATGACTATACGGTTCTTGTATTAACCGGTGGACAAGCGGCACTAGTTGCCGGCGCACGTGTTGAGACGATTAGACGCGTTGATGTTGTGCCCGTTGGCCCCGCTCTGCTTGGGCGCGTGGTTGATGGAGCCGGAAAGCCGCTTGATCTTCAGCCAGAACCAATTTTGCGTGAGATTTGGCCTTTGAAGGGCGAACGCGTTAATCCATTAAGACGCAAGCCCGTTCGCGAACCGATTGACACGGGCGTGCGCGCCATCAATGCGCTCCTCACCGTGGGCCGTGGACAACGTATTGGCATTATCGCCGGCAGTGGCGTGGGTAAATCGTCTTTATTATCGGCTATGGCGCGGTTTACGTCGGCCGATATTGTTATTCTGGGTTTGATTGGTGAACGTGGCCGCGAAGTAGCAGGCATGGTTGAAGAACTTTCCGCTTCACCGAGTTTTGCGAATACGATTGTTGTGGCCGTTCCAGCAGATCAATCCCCTGTGTTACGTATTCGCGGTGTGCATCGTGCGACGGCTTATGCCGAATATTTCCGCGCGCAGGGTAAGAGCGTTTTGTTGATGATCGATTCGCTGACACGCGTTGCCCATGCGCAGCGTGAACTCGGCCTAGCGCTTGGCGAACAACCGACCACAAAGGGCTATCCGCCTTCAGTCGTTTCCTTGATTGGTCAATTGCTGGAACGATCCGGTCTAGATGGCGATACGAATGGCGCTGTGACAGCGATTTATACCGTTCTTGCCGATGGCGATGATACAACGAATGATCCTATCGTTGACTCGGCCCGCGCTATTCTTGATGGGCATATTGTATTGTCACGCAAACAGGCGGAACAGGGCATTTATCCTGCGATTGATCTTGCCGCCTCAATCAGCCGAACAATGTCGGATTGTGTACCGCAATCGCATGTGATGCGGGCGCGGAAATTCCGGCGTTATTTGAGCCTCTATGATCAAAATCGTGATCTGATGATGCTGGGTGGTTATCAGCCGGGACAAGATCCGGAACTTGATCATGCGTTCGAAATTAATCCGGCGCTTGTTAACTTTATCAGCCAATCGACCAATGAGCGAAGCGGGTTGGTTGAAAGTGAAGCGCGCTTGCAGGCGATTATCCCGTGAAGACGGCACGCATTACACGATTGGCTGCGCTGAAGCGGCAAGTCGAATTACAAAAATGGTTGAGCGAAGCGGGCCGCTTGAACAATGAAATCAAGCGCCTCAATGAGCGTATCGATCAAGTCGATGGCTTGAAGAAACTTTATCATGCGCAGCTTCGTATGCCATCCATCACCTCGAAGGAGTTGATTGGTATTCGCGTGATCGACAACCACCTCAATGACCGCCGTGAAATCGATCACAATCGACGCGAATTGCTTGAGGTTGAACGCCAAAGAATGGCGGTGATGTTGGCGCAAAAAAAGAGCCAAGTCGAACAACTTCAGACGGAAGCGAAAGACCTGAAAAAGGCTGAGGCCAATGAACGTTTTGAGCGTTTACAGGCCCTTGTACCACTGAAACGGAATTCGTAGCTGGCATAGATATTGCTAAGTCTCCCGTCTGGTATGTCTGTATTTTGACGTTTTTAGCGTGGAAAAGGAAACTTCTTTGGTCGAGACGACAGCTCTTCAAGCGGTAGCGGTTCAACGCACCCCTGGCGATTCGCTCGCCATGGATAAGAGTTCTGCGTCCTCTTCGATGGGTATCGTTTTTGATCTTCTTTCGCTTGCCGCAAAGCCAATTGCCCCGATAGCCCAAGGCGAAGCGAGCCCCCTTCTGCCCGCACCCGTTGTGAGTGGCGACGTCGCCCTGGTGGCGGATGGCGGGGCCGAGGCTGCGTTAACCAAGGTGGCGCCTCAGGCATTATCCGCAACACCTCCGAGCCTCACGGCGCCTATAAGCGACGGCCCGATATCGGTCGACGCGCTCGTGGCGATGGATAAAACCGCGCGGCAAGGCCTAACCGCTAAGCCCTTTATCGAGAAGCCCGCGGTGGAATGGGTGATTTCTGTTTTATCCGCCGCGGGGCTCGTTAAAGCGAATGCTGAATCAAAAGATGTCCCCGCTACTGCAACGGTGGCTCCGACTTTAGACCTTCCGAGCGTCGACGCTAAAGTAAGCGATCTGCCGCCCGAGAGTATTGCGCCCGCCTCACCACCGGTCGATGTGGCGGAAACGGCTATTCCGTCGGAAATTATTGTAGCCGAACAAGACGTGTCAGCGCCCGCTTCAGTGGCTGACGTTCAAGCGACGAAGCCTAATACAGCCCAGCCGATTATCCACGCGAAGCAGCCATCGGCTGTTACCGTTCCCGAACCTCCCGTTGGGGAGAACAAGGCTTTGCTAGCGGAGCCGATGGTAGCCGTACCACAGCCCATTACAGAATTGCCGGTCAAAACGCTGACGGATGCGCCTGCTCCGGTGGCTCTGCCTATCGCTTCGACGAGCGATCAGTTGACGGATCCCGTGCTTAACGCCACAGCGCTTCCCGTTGACCCGGCATCATCTCTTCTAGCGCCGGTGCCGCAGGAAACGCATGAACTCCGAGCCACAACTCAGATCATTATCGAACGCCATGAGCCAGCTGTTCCGGTACTGCTGACACCGACTATTGCAGAGCTCTCTTCCGAGCCGGTGGCTCCCGCCTCTGTGCCTGCTGCAAGCGCTATTGCACATCAAAAGGAGCCGGTTGGCGTAGTTGCCGCACCGACCAAGCCAGAGGCTCGGCTGACGAGCGACGCTGCGATAACCGCCACCCCTGTCTTGATCGAAACCATTTCGCCAAGCGTTGAGGCCGAAGCCAGCCAATTGCCGACGGTTGATTTGGCCGAGCCAGCCAAATTAGTACCTTCCAAGAAGGCAGAGCACGCGACAAAGGCCAAGTCCGCTGACACGGCAGACCGCCCGATCGACCCTTCCGCCATGGCTAATGCTCCTGTAATGCCGCAGCCCATCGTGGCTCAAAATATAAAGGTCACCTCTGACACAACGGAGACGGCTGAGCCCGCGACGCAGGATGAGATCAAACCAGCGGGCCACAAGGACAAACCGCGCGCGCTGCAACCCAATGGCTCTCCTTTGGAAGATTACTCCGCTCCAGCAAAGGCGAAAGTGCCCGCAACGCCCGCTCCGGCGAAATTTGAAGGCCAAATGACCGAAAAGGCGCATCTTGGCCCCGCAAAGGCCGACGCTGCCGCCTCGCCAGCGTCTATTTCGGAGGAGGCTGAGCCGCCTTCGCCACTGCACGCCACGATCCTATTCGAACAAATTGCTTCTGAGCCTGCAGGAACGCGGGCTGCGACCCCGTTCATCCCGGAAAAGCCCGCTTTAGACGAAAATCGAAGCGCTGAGCCTCAGCAAGGACCATCTTCGGCTCCGTTTGAAGGCCAATCCGATTCGGCGTCTCATTTTCAGAATTCCTCCTCGAATCAGCAGAGTTTTGAGCAAGATTTCGGAAAATCGGCTGGCTCGGCACCTTCTCTAACCCCAATGCCCGAAACGGTCACGATTGAGGCGGTAACGATTCGCTCACAGCATTCAAGCCATGAGGACGGGCCCTCAAACGCTACTCAAAATGCGGCCACAGTGGATCAACCCGTTTCACTTTCCGTGTTCACCGACGCCGAACCCGCTAGAAGGGGCGCGATGGATATGTCGCCGCGCATACTAACGCCTACGGCCAATAACGGCACCTCGGCGGCTAGCGCCCTGCCCGCATCCGGCTCTCCGATCCGGGTTGATAACCCAATCTTCATCGCTCAACGCGACAAGGCGCTGCAGCAGCAAATTATTTCTGCGCTGCGGTCAGGACATGATGAGATCCGACTTTCGCTTTACCCCCCTCAGCTTGGCCAGGTAACGATTAATATGGCGCTTGATGGGCAAAAAGTTAAAGTTGGCGTCAAAACGTCCAATCGCGAAGCGACCAATTTGTTGGTAGGCGAACGCCAAACGCTTGCTTCCGCGCTTGGTCACGAAGGTTTCACGCTTGAAGGGTTCGATGTCACCGATGACGCGCCCAAAGAGCAGACACCCGAATATCAACCGATAGAAACCCCAATTCCTACCTCCAAAATGGCTGCTGAAAGCAGCTTCTCCCTCGATATAACCATCTAAAGCAGGATAAACGCTATGGCCGCAGCTGCCCCCAAAGCCGCCCCGAAGGAAACTGAAGAAGGCGGAGAAAAGAAAAAAAGCCCCGTCATCAAGATCGTCATCTTTGCGGTGGCTGGTATTGCCTTGATCGGTACCGGCTTCGGCAGCGCGCTTCTTTATATGAAGCTGACGAGCCCGAAGGACGAAAACCCGCTTGCCATCGTCATTGAGAAGAAAAGCGACGTGCCGGATGCGCATGAACCCGCTGCCGCAGAAGCCGAGCCTCCAGGCACGCCTCACAAGGTGAAGGTGGGCGAGGCCCCAGCCGGTGGCGAGAAGAAAGGTGAAGGCGAAAAGAAGAAGGAAGGCGAGAAAAAGCCCGAAGGCGAGAAAAAAGCCGAAGGTGAAAAGAAGGGTGAAGGCGAGAAGAAGGGCGAAGCCAAAGCCATTCCGCAGGAAGAGAAATTCGTCACGTCTTATTATGAATTCCCGACCCCTTTCACGACCAATCTCCGGAATTCCCGCAAATTCATTCAAGCGGGTCTAGGCGTCGGCACGCAATATGACGCCACCGTCATCGAAAACCTGAAGAAGCACGAACTCGCCATCCGCTCGGAAATTCTGCTGATTTTGAGCAATGAAACGGAAGCCGACCTTGCCGGAATCGAGAACCGGAAGAAGGTTCAGGACCAATTAAAAGACGGAATTAACAAAGTTTTGATTGAACGTGAGCATTTTGGTGGAATCGAAAACGTTTTCTTTACCACTATGGTTATGCAGTAGACCGTGTGAGTTGTGAGCGAGTGAGTAAGTAACCAAGCCAATGTCTAGTTCGCGTAAATTAAGTGACGAGGAAGTCGCCGCCCTGCTTGAGGGCGTGCAAGAAGGCATTATTAATGTCGAAAGCGGCGTCGCACCCGAAAAAGAATATAAGAAATATATTCTCGGCGCCGACGATATCAGCCTTCTTGGTGACTTATATACGCTCCGTCTGATCAATGAGCGCTTTGGCCGGCAGATCCGAAATGTTCTGCTGCCGATGCTGCGTTTCGCACCTCGCGTGGCCACCATGGCACCGCGGGTCATTCGTTTTGATGAACATTTGGCGACCTTCGATCCCTTCCTCAGCATGACAACGCTCCGCGTTGATGCACTTAAGGGATCCGTGCTTGTTACCATCCCTGCCCGTCTGATCAGTATTCTGGTGAACAGCTTTTTTGGTGGCCGTGGGGACAGTAATGTTACACGCCAGAGCGAATTTACGCCAACCGAAGACCGGATCATTCAGATCGTCATCGAAGGTGCGATTGGTACGCTCAACGAGGCTTGGAAAGAAGTTTATCCGGCCCAATTCGAATTTATGACAAGCGAGATGAATCCGTCCTTCCTGTCCTTTCTTGAAGGGACGGAGCAGGTTGTGGTTTGCTCTTTCGCGATTCAATTACCCTTTGCCAAACAGGCCGTGATTGAAATCGTTTACCCTCTACAAATGCTGAAACAGATTGCTCCGCTGTTGCGGAGTAAAGTGCAGCGTGTTGGTGATAACCGTGACGAGAATTGGGCACGCCGCTTGAGAGAGGCCGTGATGGATGTCACGCTCGAAATCGCGCCACGCATTGCCGAGCCGACCGTCGATATGACGCAATTGCTGCGGTTAAAGCCTGGTACGATTGTTTCCATCGACGCTTTTGCCGACATCCCGATCTATATCGACGGACAAGCGATTTTCACCGCCAAGATGGGCGAAAAGGACGGCAAGATGGCCGTTTCACTCCTGTAATTTCAGCAAGGGCCGAGCAAATAAATGTCTACAGAAAGCGCAATCGAGCAAGGCGAAATTCCTCAGGCGTCTGCACAAAACCTGCGCCTGCTTGAAAATATTGAAGTCAAGCTAACCGTCGAAGTAGGCGGCACACGAATTACAATTCGTGACCTCTTGAAGCTGAACGAAGGATCCGTTGTTGAGCTTGATCGACTCGCCGGTGAACATCTTGATATTTTAGTCAATGGAACCCTATTGGCAAAGGGAGAAATTGTGCTCATCGGCGAAAGCCTAGGCATTCGCTTTACCGAAATTATCTCGCCTGAGCAGCGATTGCGGAGCATCTAGTGTCCAACATCGTCTCTCTCATCTTAGCTTTGATCTTGCTCGGCGGCCTTGCGGCCGCCGCCGTGTTCCTGCGTTCTTATCGCGACCGACTAACGCGGCAATTTGGACAAGGACCATTACACATCAAGGGATCACTGCATTTAGGCGATGGCTCTCGGCTGGTTCTCGTTGATATTGAAGGCACAATGGTGGCTTGTGGCGTTGGGCGCAATGGCGTTGGTGCAATTGAAGTGATCCATCCGCAAACGAATGAGATGGCCGAGAAATGAAAAAATTTACAACATTATCTCTCGCCATTTTTGGTGTCATCGCTGCAATGCTTTTAATGCTTCAGCCTTCAATGGCAGCCGAAGGCTCGCTGTTTGACCTACCGATCTTAAAGCTCGAAAATCTGTCCACGGGCGGGCAGTCGCTTTCCCTCTCGCTGCAAACGCTGATCTTAATGTCGGCGCTTACCATTTTGCCATCCATGGTTTTGGTGACCACAAGCTTTACCCGTATCATCATAACGCTTTCGATTTTGCGCCAAGCCATGGGTACGCAACAAACGCCGCCTAATCAGGTGCTTGTGGGGCTTGCGCTTTTCATGACGCTGTTCGTGATGTCGCCTACCATTCGGGAAATAAATGATGCCGCATTTGCGCCTTACTCGGCTGGGCAAATTTCGATTGAGCAAGCTGGTGTAAAGACAGGCGGCATAATGAAGCAATTCATGATGAAACAGACGCGGCAGGCCGATATTTTAATGGTCGCAGAACTCCGCGGTGACAAGGCCTATGAAAGTGCCGCTGACGTACCTTTCCTTGTCGCTGTGCCTGCCTTTTTGATCAGTGAATTACGCACCGCGTTTACCATTGGGTTTTTGCTTTATCTGCCTTTCTTGGTGATCGATATTGTTGTGGCCAGTATTTTAATGTCGCTTGGCATGATGATGCTTTCACCGATGATGATTTCGCTACCGATGAAACTCTTAATGTTCGTCATCGTTGATGGCTGGTCCCTCACACTTTCCTCGCTTGTCGAGAGCTTCACAAAGGGATGATGGCCAATGCCTTATGAGCAATTCATCGCAATCGGAAGAGAAACGCTTTATAGTACCGTATTAACGGTGCTTCCGGTGCTTATCGCGGCGCTGATTGCGGGGCTATTGATTGGCGTGTTGCAAGCAGCCACGTCGATTAACGAGGCGACCTTAGCGTTCGTTCCTAAATTGCTGATTGTTGGCATTGTTTTAGCGTTATCGGCGCCCTTTATGATTTCGACATTGACAAGCTATTTCCAGACGATCTTCATCGAAGTGAGTAAGGTGAACCGATGATTGTGTTGGACAGCCCTCACCTTATCGATCAATTGATTATGTTTATGCTGGTTTCGATCCGTATCAGCGCTATGCTAATTACTGCGCCGATGTTTTCAACATCAACTGTTACGGTTCCAATCCGTGTCGTGATCGCTTTATCCATCGCGATGTTAATGCTGGGTACGATTGAAACGCCAAAAATTGATATTTTGTCACCGCAGGGCGTGTTGGCTATTGCCAATGAAGCCATTATCGGAACCGCAATTGGTCTGATGTTTCAGCTGGCTTTTGCCGCAATTTCACTGATGGGCGAGCAGATTTCAACCGCTTCGGGTTTGGGATTCGCGTCCATGCTGGATCCTTACACCGGCACGTCATCCCCCGTTATCACGCAGTTTATGACTGTGATGATGTTGCTGACGTTTATGATTTTGGAAGGCCCGCACATTCTGCTGCAACAGCTTGCAGCAAGCTTTCAGCCGATGCCCATCGGGACGGGAATCTTCCGGCCAGAAGCGCTTATTAATCTAATTAAATCGGCCGGCGTTATATTTTCAGCCGCTTTGCTGATTAGCCTACCGATCATCCTAGCTTTGTTTTTGCTGACGCTAACAATTGGAATGCTAACGCGTGTCGCGCCGCAGTTAAATTTATTTTCCGTAGGCTTTCCCATTACCATTATCGGATCAATCCTCTTGATCCT
This sequence comes from Hyphomicrobiales bacterium, assembly GCA_947455725.1. GTDB lineage: Bacteria > Pseudomonadota > Alphaproteobacteria > Rhizobiales > Beijerinckiaceae > CAIUPE01. Next base: position 53,806 of record CANGPL010000011.1, read on the forward strand.
TATTGCAATTCCAAGCCTATCGAACAGCATGTCCAGCCTGTTAGCTGAGATCGCCAAGCAAACGCGTGTCGTGATCTTATCCGGAACAGGAGGGCGTTGATGGCGGAAGATGGCGGACAAGAAAGGACCGAAGACCCCACAGGCAAACGGCTTGAACAGGCGCTTGACGAGGGTAATGTCCTTACCTCGAAAGATTTGTTGCTAGCCGTCGTCATGCTGGGTGGCGCACTGCAATTAAGCATTGGCGGCCATTATTATTTCACGACGCTCTTGGGCGCGTTTAGAAGCGGCATCGATATTTCCGATATTTTGCAGCGGGATGTTCCTCTTCTATCAGTCGTTGGAACACGGCTCTACGACATGCTGATTCCGCTGTGTCTGTTTTCGGTTCCACTGGTTATTCTGCTTTTTATCGCGCAAATTGCCTTTGGCGGATTTCATTTTATTATTCAAAATATCGCTTTCAAAGCGAGCCGTCTGTCACCGATCAGCGGTCTATCGAAAATCTTTGGAATAGGAGCTTTAATCGAACTCGGAAAATCGATTGCAAAGATTGGAATTGTCGGCGCCTTTGGCATTTACTATCTCAACAGCCGGATCGCCGAAATTATGGCGATCGGTACTTTACCTTTTGAAGCGGCAATGAGCCAAGCGGGTTCGATTGTCATATCGACGCTTCTCGTTCTGGTATTTGGTGCCGTGTTAATTGCGGCAATTGATGTTCTTATTCAATGGAACAAACATAAAGCCAGCCTCATGATGACCAAGCAAGAGGTCAGAGATGAGGCCAAAGAATCCGATGGTAATCCGGAGATCAAGCAGAAAATTCGCAGGATGCAGCGCGAAGCGGCGGATCGCGGATCGATCACCAATATTTCGCAGGCGCAGGTTATCATTACCAACCCAACTCATTTTGCCGTCGGCCTGCGGTATGATTTTGAAAAAGGAACCGCACCAAAGGTCGTCGTAAAGGGAACCGATCAAGTTGCAAAGACGATCCGTGAATTGGCTGCAGAAAAGAAGCTACCCGTTCTCGAATACCCGCTTCTGGCGCGCGCACTATATTTTACGTCAGAAATTGGAAGCGAAATTCATGCGGAACTTTATCGCGCGGTTGCAACCGTTTTAAGCTTTGTTTTCCATGCCGGTGCCGAGGGTGAAAAGCCAGAAATCGAAGTGCCCGATGAGTTACGCTTCGATGGAAATGGTCGTTCATTAGAGAAGAATAATGTTTAATTTAGCAAACCGCCAACGGGCCATATTCAAAACCGCCGTGACTTCGTGTCAAGGGTGTCGGCATTTTGCCATTACCCATAATGCCGCTCGTCCTTATGGCTGCAATGCCTTTGGCTTAATGTCACGCCAGCATCCTGCGAGAGATATTTTGAACTCATCCGGCGAAGCGTGCCGCATGCGTTCCATGTCAACCAACACTCCATTCACCCTTGAAGGAGACTTTTTATGAGCGCCCCTAAAAAGCCAGCCGCCGCCGCACCATCGGCGCCCGAGCCTGAAGTGCATCACGACACGGACGATCATCACGATGCTGAACCGTCAAAAGCTGAACCATTGGCAGCAAGTCTTAAGCCGGTAAAAGTACAGCCGACAATCGACGAGTCGATCCAGCTTGCGCTCGCCTCAGCAGGTACCGCGGCGGATGCTTCCAAAGAAATTCAACGCTTAAAAAAGCAAGTCAATGAACTTGTTGCCGGCAATTCGCGTTCGAATAAGGTATTATTGGGAACAGGCGTTATCTTTCTTTTCATGGCTTCGATCGCGCTTGGCGTGTCGGTAGCGTTTTATTTTAAAGCGATGAATCGTTTTGACTCGATTACCAATGTTAACCGTGACGCTTTGATGGCTTTTGCTGAAGAAGTAAACGCCTTTACTGAGGCTGCGACCCGCGTTGAGCAGGCTGCAAATGCGACGGAAAAGCGCCTTGCCGCCCTATCTGAACAACAGGAAGAAATTAAGGTTGCGCTTCAAGGTGATTTAACAAATCAGAAGGCCATTGAAGCCAAGATTGCGGAGAACGGTGAAATCATTAATCAGATTCCACCGGCCACGCGTAAGATCGTCGATGATTTGCTAGCATCGAACAAATTAATTGTAGGTCAGGTAAGCGACGCGATGCGCGAACAGGTTAAGGCGCTGGAAGCCAACAACCCTAAGATCGACATTGCCAAGCAAATTGAGGAAATTACCAAAACGCATCAAGCGGCCGCGACGCGTGCGGCCGCAGTCGAAGCGCAACAAAAAGGCAAATCGAGAAAGCCCGTTCCTACAACCGACACGATGATCAAATATCCATAAGCATAGAGAATCATATGGAGATTTTCGATGATGGTTAAGACAGAAATTTTCGAAGGCATGGCCGCGCGCGTGAAAGATGTTCAAAAGGGCATGCCGGCCGAACGAATGGGCTTAATTTCTGGCGATATTATCTTGAAGCTTGGCAAGCATGAACCGATTGAAGCGGTTGAAATGCCGAGTATTTTGGATGATCTTTCGAGTTCGAACGAATGGCTCGTGATCAAACGGGACAGCCTAATCTTTCGGGTCTCGCCCGCGGGAGGTGCATCGGGTGCAATTCTTGAGGCCTACCCCATTCCGGAAGAGATCATTTTGGAGACGGAAGGGCCTTGGATGCAGTATCACTCGTGCATCAGACCGAATGATGCGTTACTATTAATCCCTGACCGCATTTCACCTGTTTGGTGGCTAGTACCCGTGATTGCCTATGGCTATTTTCGTCTATGGCAAATGATGGCCGCAACGTTATTTTTATATGGCATCGGCTATGTCACAAGCCCATTGGCGTTTGGTGTGGTCTATGCGTCCAGTGTCATGATTTTGATAACGGGCGGCCCGTATCTCTTGAGAGATACTGCCTTTAAAGACGGGTTTCATCCGCGTGGAAGGATTGCAATCGGTAAACCCGGTGATGTTGCAGAGCTCGAAATGATAACGGGTGCATTGCTTCGTCTTAATTCAAAGCAAAAATAATGATTATTTATGGCTCAGTTACCGACGGCCATGCAGCGAGATAATCGACTCGACGGCATGAACCGGTAATCCGGTCTTAGCGACGATGAGATCGCTGGAAACGCCTTCGCGCGCCAAACGGATGGCCGCATCGACCGCTTCCGGATTTTCGCGCGTGGTTTGGCCAGCGCCCCGGAAAACGATTTCAAGAGACTTGATCTCGGCCTGAACCTTCCGGATGGTGTCGGTGAAGGAGCCCTCAAGCGCGATGCTGGAGCGCACGACCGATGACTCAATGGCCGATACCTTGTCTGCGAGCTCGTCTAGTTTCGCTAATGACCCCGCGTGATCTTGCGCCGTTTTGCGATAAACATAATAAATCGCACCCGCGGCAGGTAGGCCGACGAAAACCAACGAAATCGCACACAGAATGAAGAAATCTACTACGCTCATTGACAATAACTAACACGACCCGGTTTGTTTTTAAGCTTACGCCGAACACTAATAGTATCCTTAGCAGTCATTCGATCAGCAAGCAATTTCTCTAAGCGTATCGTCGTTTCCAAGACTTTTTCTGCTCGCACCCGCTCTTCGTCCGATCCAGGTACGCATGCGGTGATGCCGGCAAGTACAGCGTGAAGATCAAAAGTCAGTGTTTCGATCATGGGGCGATCATTCTCCATGATGGAGGACTCCATTGCCGCCAAAATATCTGCGGTTCGACCGATCGTATCGAGAAGCACGACTTCAGACATAAGAAATTAAGTCCCCAAAAGAAATTTAACGAACTAAAACCAAGCCAGCATGGGCCACTCGACCGGTGATCACGATACCACTTTTGATATTTCTGACGGCCAAAATATCACCTTCATAACCATCTTCTTCCGCCCGACCGGGCGTTTCAATCGAGAACCCGTCGCCTTCTGCCGAAAGCGTGATGGTCTCGCCTTTCATGATGGTAGGGGCGCGGGCAACGTTCCGTGTTGTCAAAGCAATACCGGGCGATAGTGCTGAGGTAATGCGAAGGCCGATTGCCTCGTCGATACTTTTTAACGTAGCGCCACCGGGCGGAAGATCGGTCACGCGTTCTTCAACCATTGATGCGGTTAAAATCGTACCACTTGGTAAGGAAACTCTTGGAACAACAATATGCCATTGTTGAACGGGGCCATTGGTCATAGCCTTCGTCAGTTGCGTTGGAGCAATGGGAGTATTACCTTCAATATCAACTCTAATATTGTAGGTCCACACCTTCGGACCGTTACAATGAACGATAAGGCTGGTGCTGTAAGTGCTCCGCGGTGCGATATCGGGAGCGTTACCACAAGCGGGTACTTGCATGCGATCATCCAAAGGGCCGATCATGGTTTTAGAATCAATCGTCTTTCCAGACGAGGCCATATAAGTTCGCACAGCATTTCGAATATCTTCGGCGCCCCAAAATCCGTCCGCTGCGTGGCTTGTTTCAGCGTCTAAAAGGTAGACGGCTCCTACGAGTATAAGAACAGATCGCAAGCTCATCGCCAAAACCCTCATTGGAGTAAGACCGCAACAGAGTTTGGATGCACGGTAGGGCTCGCCTTCATCAAACGGGCAACCGATTGTGACGCGCCTGCGGATTCGACGCGAATGATTTGCCATGAATTCCGATCTTGCGCCGGTAACTCGACAAGGAAAAAGTCACCTGGCTTCACGCCGTTTGAACTGCCGGCTGAAAGTGTCGCATGATTGCCGCTCACCGCCGTAATCACAGCTCTTAAAGATTGGCATCCAACATTTTGACCTAAGCGCTCGGCAATAGACTGCCATAGACCGGTGAGATCCGACGGATGTTCTTGTGGCAGATAGATGTCAGTACCCCAAATATGCTTATCGAGCGCCATTGTTGCATGTTCGGTGATGTTTTCTTTCGCGGCACCGGTGACATTATCGATCAACTGGAATTCAACCGTTACATCGATGATAGCCTCCCCAACGAGTGTATTATCAACCCGTGTGCGCTCAAGCGTAAGGGAGCCGGTAAGCGTATAGGCGCCGGGACTTTTGCTATGACCAACAAGCGCTTCTATATATTTTGTATTCTGCCGTACGGATGACGATGTTTCGGCGACGAGGTTAAAACGGCGATCATCAATCACGTGAAGGGTAGCTTGCTCGTTAAGTTCGGCAATTAAGCCGGTAACGCCTTCGCGCGCCTGTCGCTCAACCGCACCGCCTAGGCCTGAAGCGACGCGAATGGCGATTGCGCCAATAGCGATATCGGCTTTTTTAACGGACCCACACTCACCATCATCCGATTCAGCGAGCGCATCAATGGTTACAACGTAATGATCACCTTCTCGGTGCTCTTCTACGACTTCGTAACCTTTTAAGAGGCCGGACACAGCAATGCCGCTCTCTTCGTGCATTGCGCCGGCATTCGACATGAACGACGTCCCGCGTACGACCATGCGAACTTGCCCTGCTGCATCATAGAGGGCTTCGGCTAGAGCTGATTTTCTTGCGCCAGTAACATCCTTTCCGGCAATCGCTGCGCGTCCAATCGCGTGAATAAGCCGCGTGCCTGCATCGGCAGGACACGACATCATGACAATCGTTGCAAGCGTTGAAAGAAGGATGGGTAGGCGCATGATTAAGCTTACTTCGGAGTTGGAGCGCGGTTAGCTGCCATGGTTGCAGCATCGGCAGCGTCGATTTCCAAGATTGTTTCATAAATATCGGTCTTGATCGGTCCGATGCTCACGGTTCGAGCGCTGCGAACAATACCGGCAACGGTGCCGCGAAGCGTATCGGCTTGCATGACCGTTTCAGACAAAGACGAATAGGAATTGATATCAATGCCGTAAATTTTTTCGGCCAATTCGCGCATAGCAGCGAGCCGCGAAGCCCTGATGGCCATTAATTGTTTTTGAACCCGCGTTTTGCCGGGCTGGATGGAAATGGCGGCGTAGCCTATTCCACGAATGGCACCGGACGACATCGCGGAGACGTTGGGGCTCTCCATAGCGGGAGCACAACCGGAAAGCAGCGACCCGACGAGGGAAAAGGAAGCAAACAAGGCAAAATCACGAATTTTCAAAGTACGGACCCTTTCCAAGAGACATAGCATCGTCGTCATCGATGCTCGCTAAATATCGGCTCGACCCTGATTAGCAATTTTGGTGCCAGCCCCCTTTAGCCCCATTTTCCCTTCTATTGGCACATCCCTTGCTTCTGAGATTGCGCGCCCGCCCACCGCCTTCATAATTCGAAGGAAATAGGGGCGCTCCGACGAGAAATCGACGGAATTCTGACATAAGGGGTAGTTTAAGTGACTGAAGCGCTGTCGATAAACCAACAGAATAGTGTAGGCCGCCTGACCAAGGCGCTTATGTTGCCGTTGGCATTGGTGGCGTTCATCGTAATGATGGTTATTCCGATACCGCCTTTTATGCTCGATCTGTTTTTCACAGCCAATATCGTCATTTCATTGTCGATCTTGATGGTCAGCGTGAACATGTATCGGCCGCTCGACTTCTCATCGTTCCCGACTATTCTCCTTTTCGCTACCATTCTTCGTTTGACACTGAACGTCGCATCCGCACGGGTGGTTCTCGTCCATGGTCATGAAGGAACGCAAGCCGCCGGTCAGATTATTGAAGCCTTTGGCGAATTCGTCATTGGCGGCAATTTCGTGGTCGGTATTCTCGTCTTTATTATCTTGATGGTCATTAATCTGGTCGTGATCGTTAAGGGTACCGGCCGCGTGTCGGAAGTGAGCGCGCGCTTTACCCTTGATGCGATGCCCGGCAAGCAAATGGCGATTGACGCCGATCTCAATGCGGGCCTGCTGACACCCGACCAAGCCCGCAAAAGGCGTGCTGAAGTTGGCAGAGAGTCTGATTTTTATGGCTCCATGGACGGTGCGACGAAATTCGTGAAGGGCGACGCGATTGCTGGCGTTATCATTCTTGGCGTGAATATTCTTGGCGGCTTGGTGATTGGCATGGTGCAGCACGGTCTGCCTGCCAGCCAAGCAGCATCTACTTATATTACATTGACGATTGGCGACGGCCTTGTCGCGCAGATCCCATCGCTGCTTTTGTCGATTGCAACCGCTATCATCGTAACGCGTGAAGCCGGTGGCGCTGACTTGACCGAAACCTTGATGAAGCAAATCGGTTTGAAGCGCGCTTGGTGGCCTGTTGCTGGTATTTTGGCCTTGATTGGTATTATGCCAGGCATGCCAAATCTTCTCTTCTTGGCCGCTGCATCAATCGCCGGAGCCATCGCCTATTTTGGTAATATCGGGAATAGCAAACAGGCGGAAGAAGCCGCAGCAGCGCCTGCAGCAGGCGCTCTGCCCGGAGCAGACGAGCCCGAAGACGATGCGAACAGCGAGCAAGTCTCGATCAAGGATGTAACGAATACGACACCGCTTTTGGTACAAGTGGGTTATGGCCTCATTCCATTGATCGAAGACCAAGCCCGGGGCGCGCTCATTTCGCGAATTACGGGTCTTAGAAAACAGGTTTCGCGCGATCTTGGCTTTGTTATTCCGCAGGTTCGTATCCGCGACGACCTGACCCTGATGCCATCGGCCTATCGTATTACAATTGCGGGTGCCATTGTTGCTGAAGATCAAGTGATCAACGGCAAATTGCTCGCCATTCAAGGCAGCAATACCAATCTCGTTCTTCCCGGTCAGGCGGTTAAAGATCCGACCTTTGGTCTTGACGCCGTATGGATTGATCCCGCCGACAAGCCACGCGCGCTTGCGGCGCAATATACCGTTGTTGATGCTGGAACTGTTATCGCGACGCATCTTCATCAGCTTCTTATTCAACGGGCGGCTGATCTGCTGGGCCAAGATGATGTGCAAGAAATTATCGACCATTTTGCGAAATCTTCACCGCATCTTGTTCAGGGCGTTGTTCCGAAGATGGTTTCGCTTTCGCAATTGACGCAGGTGTTGAAGGCGCTTGTTGCGGAGCAGATTCCAATCTCCGATATGAAGCGCATTCTTGAGGCCGTATCAGGTTCTAAGGGCCGTGAAATTGATGATCTCGTCGAAGCTGCACGTATCGCTCTTGGACCGATTTTGATCCAGCGTATCTCGTCGCCGAAGGAAGAATTACCCATCGTGACGATTGATGCGGGTCTTGAGCAATTGATGATCCAAAATGCCCGTCAGAATGGCCAAAACGGCAATGCTATTGAGCCCGGTCTTGCTCAAAAACTGATGCAGGCCTTCGAAGAACAGAGCAATCTACTCGCTAAAAATGGCAAGACGCTCGTCGTGATTACAACGCCCATTTTACGGCGTGAATTAGCAAGCCTTGTGCGTCAAGTCGCACCGGACGGCCTTGTCCTATCGTTTAAAGAACTTCCTGAAAATAAACGCGTAACAGTTGTCGCCGTCATTGGCGGCGCATAAGGAGAA
>CANGPL010000012.1 GCA_947455725.1 Hyphomicrobiales bacterium
AAGAAACGAAGACGCTCGGTATGGCTCGCAAGGGCTGCGGCGGTGATCCAAGGATCATCGCAGGATTTACCGGTTGGAATGAGAACACCGCCAAAGCCTAAACGATCAGCGGCTTGGGCAATTTGCTTGAGATAGCCGAAATCAGCAGGGCGATGGCCTTTTTCTGTACCAAGATAAGACCCGTCTCCGCTCACCGGAATAAACCAGAAAATATCGAGCGGCTTCTCTGTAGGTGCGGGATGAAGATTGGTAACGGACATGATGTGATCTTTCACGATGAAAAAGAGATGCGCTGCGGCCCAAAGGGGAGATGAGCGCGCAGCGCGAGGGAGGGAGAAGAATTAGGTGGATGGCTTCCAAGCCCACACAATGTCTTTAATCGCGACCGGCTTCGGGATGAGGCCTAAAGCGAGGAATCGATCGGCATTGTGCTGCTGTTCGGAAATCACCGCATCGCTGATGGGGCTGATAACAAATTCGGTTCGATCAACAGCCTTCTGTTGCGAGTCGATCGCGATGCCCGTTGCCTTTGATAAAATGCCCGCCACGTCGGAGCGATGGCTTGCGGCCCATTGTGCCGTATTGGCTGCGGCTTGATTAATTTGGGCCACAAGCTCGGGATTGGCTTTGGCAAAAGTTCCGTTGGCGAGCAGAAACGAATTCTGTTCAACAATGCCTTTGGCGGGCGCAAGAACGCGCGTGCCTGCTTGCGCTTCAGCAACAGCATAGAAGGGATCCCAAATCGTCCAAGCATCGACCGCACCTCTTGCGAAAGCGGCCGCACCATCGGCTGGCGTGAGATAGACTGGTTCGATTTGCTGATAGGTGAGGCCCGCTTTCTCAAGCGCGGCAATCGTTAAATTGTGGGCGGATGATGCCTTAGCAAAGCCGACTTTCTTACCCTTTAAATCGGCCAAAGTTTTAATTGGTGAATCGTCTTTGACGAGAATAGCCGCACCAGCGCCCGCTGCTTCTTGGGCAGCGACGTAAAGAATATTCGCACCTGCAGCTTGAGCGAAGATGGGCGGTGCGTCTCCCGTATAACCATAATCAATGCTGCCAATATTGAGTGCCTCTAAGAGCGGTGGCCCGAAGGAGAACTCAACCCACTTAACGGCGATGCCTTTGGCTTTGAAAAACTCATCAAGCTGACCGGTTTCTTTGGCGAGATAAAGAAGCCCGTTCTTTTGATAGCCAATGCGAATTTCTTTGGGTGCCGATTGCGCAAAAAGTGAGGCAGGTGAAAGAGCAACCGCTGCAAGCGATGCCGTTAAAACGGCCTTTAAAAAACTGCGCTTGGAAAGAGGATTAGGGGAAAGCTTGTTGGACATGAGAGGAATCCTTTCTGGTCGATTGGCTTCTGCGCTTGATAAAACGCGATGAATTTTCGGCATGCGAGATCACCGCCTGAAACACAGGAGCCATGAAAATGATGATGGTTGAAGCTCCGGTTATCGCCCCGGTTGGCGGGTCCTGCTTATGGACAACAGCAATGCGACATCATGGTACTTCTCCTTCGCTATGGAGCCCACGAAATCGCCGGACCATTCCGGTTCGTGGCGCTTTAGCATTTGGTGACGCGGTGCAAGCTGCTCGCTTCAAATCTCCGCGACCGACCCGGGTAGAGCCGATGGGTAAAACATGCCGCAGGGGTGCCTATCCGTCAACGAGAATGTTCTTTTAAAAGTACGCTAAAAAGAGAAGATCATTCTGCATTTGGTCATATTTTTAGAATTTATAGGTTGTTGCATGCTATTTCGTCTCAAAAAGACTTGACGGAGAGAATGCATCGGTCAATTTTGTTCGAAATTCAGAACAAAATTTTTTAAAGGCATAGCGATGGACGCCATCGACCGTAAAATTCTTACCGAACTTCAGCGCGACGCCAATATCTCGATCGCCGAGCTCGCCAACCGGGTTGGACTATCGCAGACGCCGTGCTGGAAGCGCGTGCAAAGGCTTGAAGAAGACGGGGTGATTTTAAAGCGCGTGGCGCTTGTCGCACCGGAAAAAATCGGGCTTGGCTTGACGGTGTTTGTTTCGATTGAGACGGGTGACCATTCCATGGAATGGCTCACGCAATTTGCGGCTTTTGTGGCGGCCCAACCGGAAGTGATGGAAGTCTACCGCATGGCGGGCGATATTGATTATGTGCTACGCGTAACCGTTGCCGACATGGCGGCCTATGATGGTTTCTACAAACGATTGATTTCGGGCGCGCAGTTGAAAAATGTTACCTCGCGCTTTGCGATGGAGCGGATCAAAGCGGAGACCGCTTATCCGCTCAATCCATAATCGAGAATGTCATAAACCATTGGCAACACAATTGCGTAAAAAGAATATAGCGTAACAGCGCCTGTTACGACCGAGTGCCTTTGTCATAAGCGGGATAGTTGATTGTGATCGTAGCTCATCAGACAGAGGGTTTTATCGGCGAAGTTATTGCTCTGGCTTGGGCCGACGAGGTATCGTTCGAAGAGATCAAAAAACGCTTGGGCCTATCAGAGCCGGAAGTCATTGATGTGATGCGCCGACATTTGAAGCCCTCTAGCTTTCGAATGTGGCGCAAGCGCGTATCGGGCCGCAAAACCAAGCACCGCAAGCTTTTGCAAGCCGAGAGTGAACGCATCAAAATTCGCGTCGAGCCTTGATATGGACGATCCAAGAAAGGTTCTGATTGCGATTGATGCGAATGTATTTGATGTAAAAGATGAGGATTATGCACGGCATCTGGAGCGGTTTGAGCAATTGATTGCTGCCCATCGCGTGCGGCTTTTGGTGACGGAAAGTGTCTGGCGGGAAGTTTCTGATCCGAATACGCCGGCTGCCATTTTCGAAAAATATAAAGGCCTTGCGAAGGTGAATGCTAGTCCGCTGACCGATGAACAGATCCTATCGCGGGAAGCGACCTATCGGGTTTTAACAGGGCGCGGGCAAAAATATCGGCATTCAAACGATGCGCACATTGTATCAGATGCGGCCGAGGCTGACGCACGTTATTTGCTGACCGAGGACCAACGCCTTCTCAATAAAGAGGCCGAACTGAGGGTGATCTATCCGAAGCTGCGCCTGCGCTCGCTTGGTGAATTTTTGAAGCTATGGGATGAATTTGAGCGGGGACTTAGGACGTAAGCTTAAACGGATGATGGCGCGGTTAAATTATTGGTCATTGAACTGTCATCCGTGAGTAAGATAGATGAAAGGTTATCCGTCTTGTTTTCCGCCCAAGGAGAAAGCCAGTGTCTGATCGCGTTTATAATGTCCTGTTTCTATGCACCGGCAATACGGCGCGCTCGATTCTGGCGGAATGTATTTTAAACCAAGACGGCGCGGGGCGGTTTAAAGCCTATTCGGCCGGAAGCCAGCCCAAGGGCGTGGTTAATCCGTTTGCGCTCAACGTTTTGACGCAACACGGCTACAAGACCGAAGGCGCGGCATCGAAAAGTTGGGATGTTTTTGCAACGCCGGTTGCGCCCGTCATGGATTTCGTTTTTACCGTTTGTGACAATGCCGCTGGCGAGGCGTGCCCCTATTGGCCCGGCCACCCATCTACCGCCCATTGGGGTATCGAAGACCCAGCAGCCGTTGAGGGCAGCGATATCGAAAAGGAAAAGGCGTTTGCAGAAGCCTTTCAGCTGATGCGCAACCGGATTGAGGCGTTTGTCCATTTGCCGATCGATACGCTAGACGAGCCCTCCCTTCGTAAACAGTTGAAGGCGATTGGCGAGATGGAAGGGGCAACATCTCTATGATTGCGCCCCTAACCGCTCGCCGCTTGGCGGCGGAATTTCTTGGCTCCGCCTTTCTGCTCGCAACCGTCGTAGGATCGGGCATTATGGGGGCCAAATTGGCGGGTGGAAATATTGCCTTAGCGCTGTTGGGTAATACGATCCCGACAGGCGCGATATTGGTCGTATTAATCCTGATTTTTGGCCCGATTTCAGGCGCGCATTTTAATCCGGTTGTGAGCCTTGCCTTTATGATGCGGCGACAACTGACTGCTCAAGCCTGCCTTGGCTTTATGGCTGCCCAGATTTTAGGAGCCGTGCTTGGCGTCCTCATCGCGCATGGTATGTTTGGATTGGATCTCGTGCAGACCTCCGCCACGCTTCGGACGGGTCCTGCGCAATGGTTTGCCGAGGGCGTTGCGACCTTCGGACTTTTAATCACCATTTTTGGCTGTATCGCGACGGCGCCTACAACAGTGCCTTTCGCGGTTGGGCTTTATATCACCGCCGCCTATTGGTTTACGGCCTCAACCTCATTCGCTAATCCAGCAGTGACCTTCGCGCGATCTTTGACGAATAGCTTTGCCGGTATCGCGCCAGAGAACGTTGTGGGATTTATTGTGGCGCAACTCGTGGGTGCAGGACTGGGGTTTATCGTCGCCAGCTGGCTTTGGCCGCAACGCGGTGACGCGGATTTGGGGTGAGGTGGGTTGCTAGGGGGTTGGTGAGCCGAACGAAGTTATTAGATGCTGTAACGACCAGTCCGACTACGCTCTTTGAGCTACGCCGGACACTGCTTCGCCCAAGACGCTGTTGCTCCCCGTGGCTGCGCCACGCGTAGCCCCATCGGGGCGAAGCGTGGTGGAGCTGAGCGGAATCGAACCGCTGGCCTCCTCATTGCGAACGAGGCGCTCTCCCAACTGAGCTACAGCCCCTTAAAGCCAAAGAATGAACCTTGCCGCTTAAAGACCCTGCTCGAATAAAAGTTTTTGTGTTCCATTGCAAGGCGGGCATTGGATCATTATCTACAATCTAGCTTACCTAACGTCAATTTAATGCATGCGTCTTGAATACGTTTATCGGTACATCAATTTTTGAACGTTCAAAAATTTTCTCGCCTAAGTCATCGGCTTCCTATCGACGCGATAGCTTAGAAACTTGGAGTTTAACGGTCATGTTGATTGTAAATTTCATCCGGCCATCGGCCTTTATGGCAATATTAGTTTTTTCTGCCTTGATTGCTTCGGCGCCGCGTTTATCGGCGGCCGACGCAGAAATATCCTACACGATTATTAGCCAAGAACAGGCGTTTGAGGTTCGCGATTATCCAGCGCAGATCGTCGCTGAAATTGCAATGCCAGGGCAACGCGATGACGTATTAGCCGCTGCAAGCACGCTCTTATCGTCCTATGTTAATGGTAATAATCTAAGCGGAAAAAAACTGGTGAGCCGTAAGCCGGTATTGCATCAGCTTGGTTCGCCTTTAACATCGGCGATCCCGAAAGCGACGACGAAAAAATCAGAATTTGATCAGATTTGGTCGGTAAGTTTTTCTCTCACAGGAAACGGCCCGCTTGAGGCTTACCCCAAGCCCGGAGATCGTAGAATTGATGTGATTGAATATCCGCCGCGCCGGATGGCCGCGTTGCGATTCTCAGGGCGGTGGACGGATGCCAATCTTGACCAATATCGCGATGAATTGGCTAATCTGATCAAAGCCAAAGGTCTAAAACCAATTGGTGACCCCGTGTTCGCCTTCTATGATGAGTTTTGGCAGCCTTATTTCTGGCGGCACAATGAAGTGCTTTGGGAAATAAGTACTGAGTGAAAGGGGAATTTATACCTTCCACTGGGAAATTTGCTGTCTAGCCATCGTCAGAACGGGTCTAGCACACTATATAAGAGCTTCCGCACTCCGCTGGGCTCTTGAGGGCCCGGTTTTACCAAGGGAAATGAGTTGATGTCGCTTTCGCTTTACGATCTATCCGTCCCCGTTTTTTCGCACTCGCTAAAGGCGCTGATTGAAGTACTAAAAAAGGCCGAAGCGCATGCCGACGCCAAAAAAATCGAGCCTGCGGTGTTTTTAACGGCACGTCTTGCGCCGGATATGTTTGCCCTGACACGGCAGGTGCAACTGGCAACGGATTTTGCCAAAGGTGGCTCAGCCCGTATCGCTGGCGTCGACGTGCCAAGCTATGAAGACACGGAAACGACCTTCGCTGAATTATATGCGCGCATTGAAAAGACGATTGCTTTTATCCAGTCGATTCCGAAGGAAAAATTCGAAGGTGCCGAAAGCCGTGACATTGTTGTGCCGATGCGCCCTGAGCCACGGACCTTCAATGCGCTGACCTATTTCCGCCACAGCGCTTTGGCCAATTTCTTTTTCCATACCACCACGACCTACGACATTTTGCGCCATAATGGCGTTGAAGTCGGCAAGCGTGATTTCTTGGGCGCTTACTGATCCGATGGGCTTTTATAAAGCCTCTGTTACGATCTTCATCATCGCACTCGCTTTAGCGGGTGCGATGCTACCCATGAGGGCTGCGATGGCCAAAACGGAAGAGCCTGAATTCACCCTCATCAGCAAAGACGATAGCTTTGAGCTGCGAAATTATGCGCCGCTCCTCGCAGCCGAGGTATCGATTGAAGGTGATCGTGACAATGCGGTGAGTGCGGGGTTTCGCATTTTGGCGGGCTATATTTTTGGCGGCAATGCAGGGTCGACCAAAATCGATATGACGGCGCCCGTGACGCAGTCCAAAGGCGAGAAAATTGCCATGACCGCACCGGTGACGCAGACGGGCAGCAATGGCGTTTGGGCGATCCGTTTCATGATGCCGAAAGGCTATACGCTACAAACGCTGCCGAAGCCTGACGATGCGCGTATTCGGTTTGTCGAAGTTCCGGTGCGGATTGTCGCGGTGCTTCGCTTCTCAGGGCTTTGGAACGATAGCAATCTATCGTCCCATCGCGATGAATTGGCAGCTCTCCTCAAAGCAAAAAACTTGAAGCCGAAGGGCGAGCCGAGTTTCGCGTTTTATGATCCGCCTTGGCAGCCTTTTTTCTGGCGTCGCAATGAAATCCTCTGGGAAGTCACGCGCCACTAAAGGGCGACCTAGGCTGCCATCTCCTCCATGAGATGATGGGTGATATCGGCAACCGTATGTTTGGTGAGGTCCTTATGGATCTCGGCGACAACGAGTTTTGAAAATTCATCCGGCATCGCCCGGCGCAGTTCGGCCAAGGTACGCGGTGGCGCAACAATAACGATGCGCTTGAGTTTTTCGCGTTTGGCCAATTCGACCATGCCCGCAATGATCTCATGGGCGAAACGGTCTTCTGACAATTGATGCCAATCGACGGGCTCGGGACTACCGCTACGCGGGCCCATGCTTGCAAAAACGCGGGTCGGTCGATCCGTCCCCATCTCGTGATTAGCAGGATCTTTGTGATTGAGGACGGTTTCGACCGTGAGCATCGGCGCCAAGGCGGTGCCCTCGTTTACAAGAATAAGGGCCTTTTTGCCGTCGCCGACAATGATATGCGTTCCGGTTGCAAGTGCAGCATAGGTCATTCGATTAATCCCTGCGTCATGGGTGACGCGGGGTTAATGCCGAAGGCGCAATTCGGGTTGCGTAAGGGCCAAGCTTATTTTGGCATACCCGGACGGCGTGTGGCCAAAGCCACGCCCAAGACGGTGAGCATAAGCCCGATAAGCTGGACGATCTGCATCGTCTCACCGAATGCGATCCACGCTTCAATGGCAACGCTCGGCGGCACAAGATAAATCAAGGCGGCTGCGCGCGAGACCGCGCCCTCGCGGATCAGCAAAAGCAAGAGGCCGATAGCACCCAAAGAAAGCGCCAAAACGGACCAGGCCATAACGGCGATAAGCGGTAAACCCCAATCCAACCGTAAAGGCTCAAGCAGCAAAGCAGCAGGCGTAACAACGATAAAGGCGCCGGCATATTGCAGCGCTGTTACGGTGCGCAAATCGCCTTTGGGGATAAACCGCTTTTGATAAAAGGTTCCGAAGGTAACCGAGACCATGGCCAGCATATTGATGGCGAGGGGCTCTAGCGTTTCGGCCAAATGAGCAGGGTCAATAACCGATAATTTTGGCTCAAGCACAAACACAATGCCCGCAAAGCCTAAAAAGATCCCTGCCCATTGCAGCGGTCCGATCCGCTCTCGCAAAATAAGCGGCGCGAGAAAGGCCGTTAAAATCGGTTGAATAGCGGCAACAAGGCCCGAAATTCCGGTTGGCACGCCATGGGCAATGGCCCACCACACGCCGCCCAGATAGAGGGCGTGAAGCAAGACGCCCGATATCATCGCGTGCAAAACACCCCGACCCTTCGGCCATTCGGCGCGCGCAACACCGATAATGATCAGCATGGCGACAAAAGCGAGCGCAAAGCGGGCCGAGAGAAAGGTCAGCGGATCAGCGTAATCGGCGCCATAGCGAGCAGATACCCAGCCGGTGGACCAAATGGCGACAAAAAGCGCCGGCGCTGAGCGCAAAAGCAAGGAAGAGGAGGATTTCGACACGAGAACGGATCCGGACGCCAACAGGAGACTGAGCCGTGATAGCGAAGGAATCCATGCCGGTCGAGGGCCAGCGCCAACAAATTATCGACGCAAAGATTGACAAGGCGACGATATCCGTATTTTTGAGGCCATCAACCATTTTTCAGATTAGGCCCATGTCCCTCATCGTTTCGAAAACAGCGAAATCGAAAACGTCAACCGCCCCAAAAGGCGGCAAGACGTACTGACATGGTCCTCGCTCCGGTCTCTCCCCCCGGCGGGGATGAGACAAGACCCGCTTAGCGGCGTCGTCAGGGGAGCTAAAGAGAAATTAAACAAAGGATCATGATCATGGGTTTCAAGGTCGCAGTCGTCGGCGCCACGGGTAATGTGGGTCGTGAAATGCTTTCCATCCTCGCCGAGCGCGCCTTCCCGGCCGATGACGTCGTAGCCCTCGCCTCGTCGCGCAGCTTGGGCACCGAAGTGTCTTATGGCGACAAGGTGTTGAAAGTTCAAAACCTTGAGCACCATGATTTCTCGAAAACCGATATTTGCCTGATGTCGGCTGGCTCGACCGTCTCAAAGGATTGGTCGCCAAAGATCGGCGCGATGGGTTGCCTCGTGATCGATAACTCCTCCTGCTGGCGTTATGACGAACGGGTGCCTTTGATCGTGCCGGAAGTGAATGCCGATGTGCTGAACCGTTTCATGGCTGATCCTAATCGGTTGAACATCATTGCCAATCCGAATTGCTCGACCGCGCAGCTTGTGGTCGCGTTAAAGCCTTTGCACGACAAGGCGACGATCAAGCGCGTGGTGGTAGCGACTTATCAATCGGTATCGGGCGCTGGCAAGGACGCGATGGATGAGCTGTTTAATCAATCCCGTGCGATCTTCTCAGCAACCGATGTGAAGGTTGAAAAGTTCACGAAGCGCATCGCCTTCAATGTCATTCCGCATATCGACGTGTTCCTCGATGATGGCTACACGAAGGAAGAGTGGAAGATGGTGGTCGAGACCAAGAAAATTCTCGATCCAAAAATCAAGCTCACTGCAACTTGCGTTCGCGTGCCGGTATTTATTGCACATTCGGAAGCGGTGAATGTCGAGTTTGAAAATCCGATCACGGCAGATGAAGCCCGCGCGATTCTGCGCTCGGCTCCGGGTTGCCTTGTTGTCGATAAGCGCGAGCCCGGCGGTTATATCACACCGCATGAAGCAGCCGGTGAAGATGCGACCTATATTTCGCGCATCCGTGAAGACTCGACCGTTGAGAATGGTTTGGCGTTCTGGTGCGTGTCCGACAATCTGCGCAAGGGCGCGGCGTTGAATGCGATTCAGATTGCTGAGGCGTTGATTAACCGGAAGCTGTTGAAGCCCAAGGCTTGATGAGGGGGATGTTAAACCCCTTCCGCTCGCATCACGGATACGCGGCCGGGTAAATCTTCCACGGCCGCGTGAAACGCACCTGTCACTGAATCGCGGATTTTAAGCGAGCCAGAGAAGACATCGAAATACGCGCCGTGCAGGCCGATTTTGCCGCGGCCTGCCAGAATATTCACGCATGGAAATGTCATGAGATTTTCGAGCGTTTTTCCAATCGAGGCGAGTGCCAATTTTTCAGCATAATCGTCAAAAGTGAGTGTACCGCGCGGACCTAATTCATTGGCCGCTGGGGTTACGAGATTAATCCACTTGCCGATAAAATCACCCGGCGACAACGGCTGGCTTTCGTCATCTGCAAAAGCGCGGATACCACCGCAGCGGCCATGGCCTAAGACAACAATGTGTTTGACGCGTAGCGCTTGCACGGCAAATTCAAGCGCTGCCGAGGTGCCGTGATATTCACCCGCTGTTTCATAGGGCGGGACGAGATTGGCGACATTGCGCACGACAAATAATTCGCCGGGGCGCGCATCAAAAATAACTTCCGGAGAGACGCGGCTATCACAGCAGCCGATCACCATAATTTCTGGTTTTTGACCGGTTGAAGCGAGCTCTTCAAAACGCTCGCGCTCACGCGGCAAACGTCCTTCGACAAAGGCGCGATAGCCATCTTGGAGACGTTGAGGAAACATGATGTTTATTCCTTTAGGCAGAGATCGTATCGACGTTAAAGAATGGTCGTTGGATCGACATTGGCCCCACAGAGAAGAACGCCGACGCGCTCGCCTTTTAATGGCTTATAGACGCCCGAGAGAAGGGCTGCCAGTGCAGCAGCACCGCCCGGCTCGCTCATGATACGGAAATCGCGCCACAGCACTTTTTGAGCATTGCGAATGGCATCGTCGCTCACAAGGGCTACATGATCAATGGCGTGTTGCGCAATCTCGAAGGCCAAGTCCCCTACCCGCTTCGCACCCAATGAATCGCCCGCTACCGAGTTCACCTCGACCGGTACAGGAGCGCCCGCTTCTAAAGCGGCGTGGAGGCACTTTGACCCTTCCGGCTCAACGCCAACCACTTTCACTTTAGTGTGCCACCAAGCGGCCATGCCGCCGATTAATCCGCCGCCACCGCATGCAACAAGCACGGTATCAGGAAGCGCCGCATCGGCCTCCCATTCCAACGCAATCGTGCCTTGGCCGGTAAGGGTTGTGAGCGCATTGAAGGGATGAATGAGCAGCGCGCCGCTTTCTTCCGCAAACATATTGCAGGCGGCTTGCGCATCATCGTAACGCGCGCCGCCAATAACGACCTCGGCACCAAAGGCGCGGATGGTTGCAATCTTGATCGGTGATGAAATTTCAGGAACAAAAATTTTGGCAGGCACACCGAGTTGGCGTGCAGCAAACGCAACGGCTGCGCCGTGATTGCCACCGGACGCCGCTGTTACGCCTGCTTTCGGTAAAGGGGCTGAAAGCAGACCGTTAAAGGCGCCGCGCGATTTAAACGAACCGGCGTGCTGCAAATATTCAAGCTTGAAGGTAATCGCCGCATCAAGCCCGAAGGCGTGCGGGTTGAGCGACATGAGAGGCGTATGCCGAATATGCGGCGCGATCCGGTGATAGGCTTCCGTGATCGCGTCGCGTGTAACCGGCAAGGGCATAGGATTGCTGTTCCTTAGCCTGCGATTTTCTGCATTTGCTTGAGAACCGCTTCACCCATTTCGGTCGTGCTGACCGCGTTTTGACCCGGTGCTGCAATATCCTTTGTCCGCAGGCCCTGATCGAGCACGTCGGAGATCGCGCGCTCGAGCATATCGGCCTCATTGGTCATGCCGAATGAATAGCGCAAGGTCATGGCGAAAGAGCCGAACATCGCGATTGGATTGGCCAAGCCTTTGCCTGCAATATCCGGCGCTGAACCATGCACGGGCTCATACATCGCTTTGCGCTTGCCGGTCTTTTCATTTGTCGCGCCGAGTGCTGCTGATGGCAACATGCCAAGCGAGCCGGTGAGCATGGCGGCAACATCCGACAACATATCGCCGAAAAGATTATCGGTAACGATGACGTCGAATTGCTTGGGCCAGCGCACAAGCTGCATGCCTAACGCATCGGCCAATTGATGCTCGAGCATCACATCGGGATATTCGCGCTTATGCAGCGCGGTGATGACCTCGTTCCACAACACGCCTGAACGCATGACGTTGCGCTTTTCCGACGAGGTGACTTTGTTCTTGCGCTTGCGGGCCATTTCGAACGCCACGCGACCGATACGCTCGATTTCGTGCGTGGTGTAAACCTGCGTATCCACCGCACGCTTCTCGCCATTCTCTAAGGTGACGATTTCTTTCGGCTCGCCAAAATACACGCCGCCCGTCAATTCACGTACGATGACGATATCGAGACCTTCAACGAGATCGCGCTTCAAAGACGACGCATCAGCGAGAGCCGGATAGCAAATCGCGGGGCGAAGATTGGCGAAGAGTTCAAGCTCTTTGCGCAAACGCAGCAGACCTGCCTCTGGACGGGCTTCGTAAGGCACCTTGTCCCATTTCGGACCACCAACGGCACCGAACACAACGGCGTCTGATTCATGGGCGAGTTTCATCGCGGCATCGGTAATCGCAACCTTATGCGCATCATAGGCCGAGCCACCGACGAGATCGCTTTCGGTTTCGAACGAGCCCATGCCCGTTTTGTTCATCCATGTGACGAGCTTTTGGACTTCCGTCATCACTTCGGGGCCAATGCCGTCGCCGGGCAGAAGGAGGAGTTTTTGCGTTGCCATGGATGAACTCATTCAGAAAACGGGAAAGGGAAGGATACGAGATTGGTTTAGAGCCAAGGGCGAGATTTGGCCGCTTTGGCTTCATAGGTATCAATGGCGGGAGCCTTCTCCATTGTAAGCCCGATATCATCAAGGCCGTTGAGAAGAAGATGCTTGCGGAACTCGTCCATGTCGAACTTGATCACGCCACCATCGGGACCATGAATTTCTTGCGCTTGAAGATCGACTGTCATCGTTGCATTCGCACCACGGCGTGCATCTTCCATCAGCTTGTCGAGATCTTCTTGCGAGACCTTGATCGGCAAAATGCCGTTCTTGAAGCAGTTGTTGTAAAAAATATCGGCGAAGCTCGTGGAGATCACGCAGCGAATGCCGAAATCGAGGAGCGCCCAAGGCGCGTGTTCGCGCGACGAGCCGCAGCCGAAATTGTCCCCTGCCACGAGAATCTCAGCCTTGCGATAGGCAGGCTTGTTGAGAACGAAATCAGGGTTCTCGCTGCCATCTTCGTTAAACCGCATCTCGGCGAAAAGGCCGGTGCCTAAGCCGGTGCGCTTGATGGTTTTCAGATATTGCTTCGGAATGATCATATCCGTGTCGACATTCATAATGTCGAGCGGAGCGGCGACGCCGGTAAGGGTGGTAAAAGGCTGCATGGTATTGGCCTCGAAGGATAATGGTTTCAATCAGATGGATGGATGAGCGGAAAGGGCTTAGCCCCAATTCCGCACATCAACGAAGTGGCCTTCAATCGCGGCAGCTGCTGCCATCACGGGCGAGACGAGATGCGTGCGGCCCTTGAAGCCCTGACGGCCTTCGAAATTGCGGTTGGAGGTTGACGCGCAACGCTCGCCCGGTGCGAGTTTGTCGGCGTTCATGGCCAAGCACATCGAACAGCCCGGCTCGCGCCAATCAAAGCCTGCGGCCTTGAAGATCTTATCGAGACCTTCTTCTTCCGCCTGCAATTTCACGAGACCCGAACCCGGTACGATCATCGCTGAAACGGTGGACGCTACCTTCTTGCCTTCAACGGCCTTGGCGACCGCGCGCAAATCCTCGATGCGGCCATTGGTGCAGGAGCCGATGAACACGCGATCAAGCTTGATGTCGGTCATCTTCTCGCCGCCCTTCAAGCCCATATAATCGAGCGCGCGGGCGATGGCGGCTTTCTTTTGTTCCGTGTGGCCGTCAGCGGCGTGCGGAACGGTCCCAGCGACGGAAACCACGTCTTCAGGGCTTGTGCCCCACGTGACGATCGGCGGGAGATTGGCGGCATCGAGCCGGATTTCACGGTCGAAATGCGCGCCTTCGTCAGTAACGAGCGTTTCCCAATAGGCCTTCGCCATATCCCAAGCCATGCCCTTCGGGGCCTTCGGGCGACCCATCAGATAGGCATAGGTTTTCTCGTCGGGGGCCACGAGGCCCGCACGTGCACCGCCTTCAATCGACATGTTGCAGATCGTCATGCGACCTTCCATCGACAAAGCGCGGATGGCTTCGCCGGTATATTCCATGACGTGGCCGGTGCCGCCTGCGGTGCCGATTTCGCCGATGATGGCCAAAATGATATCTTTCGCGGTCACGCCGGCAGGCAATTTGCCGTCGACCGTGATGCGCATATTCTTGGCCTTGGACTGGATCAGCGTTTGGGTCGCGAGCACATGCTCGACTTCCGAGGTGCCGATACCATGCGCCAATGCGCCGAACGCGCCATGCGTCGAGGTGTGGCTGTCGCCGCAGACGATGGTGGTGCCGGGCAGCGTGAAGCCCTGCTCGGGTCCGATGATGTGGACGACGCCTTGGCGCTTATCGAGCTCGTTGAAATATTCGATGCCAAATTCGCGGGCGTTTTCGGCCAAGGCTGCAACCTGCGTCGCCGCTTCCGGATCCGAAATGCCATGCGAACGGTCCGATGTTGGCACGTTATGGTCGACCACGGCCAGCGTCTTTTCCGGCGCGCGAACCTTGCGGCCCGTCATGCGTAGGCCTTCAAACGCCTGTGGCGAGGTAACTTCATGCACCAGATGGCGGTCAATATAGAGCAGGCACGTGCCATCCGGCTGCGTATCGACGACGTGATCGTCCCAGATCTTGTCATAAAGGGTGCGCGGTGCTGAAGGATTTGCCATGGTTGTACTCGCCGTTTGGTGGTGATGTCCCTTATTGCCAGAAAACGGCATGAGGGTTCAACGCATTTCGATAGGATTTAAAACGACAAAGGCGCGCCCATAATGGCCGCGCCTCGTCAGAAAGCCCAAAAACCTTAAAAGGCTTAGGCCTTGTCTTCGATGCCGTGGCCGGTCTTGCGCTCGACGATACGGGCCGATTTGCCGCGACGATCGCGCAAATAATAGAGCTTCGCGCGACGCACCGTGCCGCGACGGATCACCTTGATCGAGTCGATCATTGGCGAATAAACGGGGAATACGCGCTCGACGCCTTCGCCGTAGGAAATCTTGCGAACCGTGAAGCTCTCATTGATGCCGCCGCCATTGCGCGCAATGCATACGCCTTCATAGGCCTGCACGCGCGAACGCTCGCCTTCAACAACTTTCACGTTGACTTGGATCGTATCGCCAGCCTCAAAATCCGGAATCGCACGGATGGCGGCGAGTTTATCGGCCTGCTCTTTTTCGAGCTGCTGAATAATATTCATATCTGTCTCCTGCCGGTTTGACCTCAGTAGCCCATGGGCTCATCCGTCAGCGCTTCGGCTCGCTGTTGTGAGTTGAAGTGGGGTGCATATAGGGAGGGAGGGCGTTTGTCGAGTCGGATTGTGAGGGAAAGCGGGCTTTTATAACGGACCGCGAGGCGCGCGGTCCAAAGTTCGTTTTGATTACTGTAGAGCCCGCTTTACTGCCTCGGGCTCTTTTTCAATGACCCGCAACAGGATGTAAGCCGGACCGCTGACTTGGCGCTTGCCCTGCTCCCATTTGCGATAGCCCGATAGGCTCATGCCCATCAATGGGGCCATTTCAGCCTGTTTGAGACGCGCGCGCTTGCGAACATCGCGCGGGTCGATGGGCTGAGATATCAAAGCATCGCCTTCACCCTTCGCGTGCGCGATGGCCTCACTGAGGGCTTGGATAAGGTCCTTACCAAACTGGCTCATGGCTTGTTTTTCCTTAACTTTTTGAGCGTACTAACGAGGTGGGCAACAATCTGCTTTTCATCCGAGGTTAAATCCGACTTTGCACTTTTCGGATAAGCCAGAAGCGCATACAGCGGCAATGTGTCGTCCAAATAGTAGTAGATGATCCGAGAGCCACCCCGTTTACCTTTATCTGCGACCGCAAACCGAAGTTTTCGAACGCCACCCGTCCCCTGAATTATAGTGCCGGCCGTCGGATTTTTGGCCAAGAAGGTAATCAAATCCTGCTTTTCC
Organism: Hyphomicrobiales bacterium; assembly: GCA_947455725.1. Taxonomy (GTDB): domain Bacteria; phylum Pseudomonadota; class Alphaproteobacteria; order Rhizobiales; family Beijerinckiaceae; genus CAIUPE01. The sequence continues at coordinate 15,823 of CANGPL010000012.1, forward strand.
TGCTCCGAGAACAGTTTTTCGCATTGAGCAGTAAAAATTGGCGTTTCAGCTACCGTCTGCATATATAAAAGTAACCCAACGGGGCACAGAAATCAAGCAAGACAACGGACCGCGAGGCTCCTGCCTCGCATTGTTGCGCGACCCACGAGGCGCGCGGTCTAGTAGGTGCGTCGACTCGCGCTTTCAGCGCGGCTCAGCATGAGGGTTATTAACGCAAACGGTCCCTCCACCTCATCCTGAGCAACAACGCGGAACGCGTTGTTGCTCAGGATGAGGCGCGTTCAGCGTGGTTCGTGGTTCGACACGTGCCTCTGGCGCGGCTCACCATGAGGGTGATTTTGCCCTTCGCTTGCGCTCCGTGCGTTCGTCGCTCAAAACGATTCACAGGATCGTTTTGTTCGCTAACGCGAACCGCTCCTCACCCCATCGCAATCAAGCTCGCATTACCGCCCGCGGCTGCCGTATTCACGGTCACCGTTTGCTCCAACGTAAACCGTCGCAAATAATCCGGCCCGCCCGCCTTAGGCCCCGTGCCCGAAAGCCGCGACCCGCCAAAAGGCTGCGTGCCTACCACCGCGCCGATCATGTTGCGGTTGATGTAGCAATTGCCGGCATCCAGCCGATCCACGATTTTTTCGACCACCGTATCGATGCGGGTATGGACGCCGAGGGTGAGGCCGTAGCCGAGCGCGTCGATGGCGTCGAGGAGGGTGTCGAGTTGACCTGATTTCCAGCGGACGACGTGCAGGATCGGGCCGAAAACCTCGCGTTTGAGGTCGGAGACGGCGTTCAATTCAAAAATATGCGGGGCGATATAGGTGCCTTGTTCGGGGGCTGAGCCGGCATAATGGCATTTGGCGGAGGTTTTCATCGCCGCAATATGGGCCGCCAAACCCGCTTTCGCCTCGGCATCAATCACGGGGCCAATATGGGTGGAAGGTTCACGCGGATCGGCGATTTTGAGTTCGGCTGCCGCTCCCGCGATCATCTCGATCATTTTGTCGGCGACATCGTCCTGCACGCATAAAAGCCGCAAGGCCGAGCAGCGTTGGCCTGCGGAGCGGAAAGCCGACATCACCACATCGTCCGAGACTTGCTCGGACAGGGCCGTTGCGTCGACGATCATGGCGTTGATGCCGCCGGTCTCCGCAATCAGGGGCACGATCGGGCCGTCTTTAGCGGCGAGTGAGCGATTGATCCGCCATGCGGTTTCGGTCGAGCCGGTGAAGGCCACACCGCCCGTGGCGGGATGGGCGACCAAGGCCGCGCCGGTCTCACCCGCGCCGGGGACGAAATGGAGCGCCGCTGCCGGAACGCCCGCTTCATGCAGCAATTTGACGGCCTCGAAGGCGATGAGTGGGGTTTGCTCGGCGGGTTTGGCGATAACGGCGTTACCGGCGGCTAATGCCGCGGTGATCTGGCCCAAAAAGATGGCGAGCGGGAAATTCCACGGGCTGATGCAGACAAAGACACCGCGACCGCGACGGACCAAGCGGTTATCCTCGCCTGTTGGCCCCGGAAGTACCTCGCCCTCACCACAGATGGCGCGGGCCTCGGCGGCGTAAAAACGGCAGAAATCGACGGCCTCGCGAAGCTCGGAAAGCGCGTCATCTAAGGTCTTGCCCGCCTCAACCCGCAGGAGATGGAGCAACCGGCCACGGTTGCTTTCCATAAGATCGGCGGCTTTTTCGAGAATGTCGGCGCGGGTTGAAGCGGGGGTGCGATCCCACGCTCTGAAGCCTTTGCGGGCGGCGAGCATGGCTTGGTTCGCACCATTGGCATCGGCCTCGATGACCGTGCCGATGGGCGTCTGACCATCAATCGGGGAAAGCAAAACGCGCGGGGTGCCCGCGAGCGCCTGACCATTGATCAAGGGAACCGCATTTGGCGCCAAGGCTTTGGCGGCATCGATTTCGGCCAGTAAACCATCGAGCGAGGCGGCATGGCCGAGTTCGACGCCCGCGGAATTGCGGCGACGAGGGGCGTATAAATCGGCGGGCATTGGCAGTTTCGGGTGACGGGCCTTCTCTGCCGTTGCGATGATCGCTTGCGGACGGGTGAGCAGCGAGGCGACCGGTACATTCGGATCGGCGGCGACCGAGACGAAGGACGAATTCGCGCCATTTTCCAACAGGCGGCGGACGAGGTAAGCCAACAAATCGCTATGGCCGCCAACCGGCGCATAGGTGCGGCAGGCGAGGCCCGGCCGCGTTGCGAGCAAATGTTGGTAAAGCGCATCGCCCATGCCATGCAGGCGTTGAAACTCGAAACCTTCAACACTGCCCGCGCGCTCTAAAATCGAGGCGACGGTGAGCGCGTTATGGGTAGCAAATTGCGGATAGAGCCTTGGGCGGGCCGCCAACAAACGCTCGGCGCAAGCGACATAGTTCAAATCCGTCATCGCCTTACGGGTAAAGACGGGATAATCCGGCAAGCCACGCTCTTGCGCGCGTTTGACTTCTGAGTCCCAGTAAGCGCCTTTGACTAGGCGCACCATCATGCGGCGGTTGTGATGGGCCGCGAGGCCGTCGATCCAGTCAATCACTCCGATGGCGCGCTTTTGATAGGCTTGGATGGCCAAACCAAAACCATCCCAGCCTTCAAGCGAGGGATCGGCAAAGACGGCGGCAATCACATCGAGCGAGAGTTCGAGGCGGTCGGCCTCTTCAGCGTCGACGGTGAAATTCATGTCGTAGCGTTTGGCCTGTTGCGCCAAATTGAGGAGCACGGGCACGAGCTCGTGCATGACGCGCTCGCGCGACACCCACTCATAGCGCGGATGAAGGGCTGAGAGCTTTACGGAAATGCCAGGGCGATTAGGAAGCGGCTCATTGCCTGCGGCTTCACCGATTGCGGTAATGGCGGCGCTGTAGGAGGCGTAATACCGGTTCGCATCCTCTTGCGTGCGGGCACCCTCGCCCAGCATATCGAAGGAATAACGGAACAGACGACCGGCGCCGGAGCGCGCACGCTCCAAGGCTTCCTCAATAGTCTGGCCGAGCACGAAATGGCTGCCGAGCACGCGCATCGCTTGTTTGGTGGCGGTGCGTACGGCGGGCAGGCCCAGACGCTTCACCAATTGGCCGATCATGCTGTGCGGGGTCTCGCCCGGCTGAATGACACGCGCGGTGACGCCTAAGGCCCAAGCCGAGGCTGAAACGAGCAACGCGCCGGATTGCGTCTCATGGTGCAAAAAATCGCCTTGGCTGAGCTTGTCCTCGATCAGCTGATCGGAGGTTGCCGCATCCGGCACGCGCAGCAGGGCTTCGGCCAAAACCATCAGCGCCAAGCCTTCCGGCGTGGAGAGCGAGTATTCGCGCAACAATTCTTCAACCCCGCCAAGACCCGATGATTTGGAGCGGATCGACTCGATCATGCCGGTGGCGGTTTGATCAATGCGTTGTTCGCCATCGCTGCCGAGAGACACTTGAGCCAAGAGATTTGCCGCGATGGCCTCATCACGCGGGGCAAATTCGGTACGAAAAGCTGCAAATCCGGCCATGCTGCGGGCACTCCTGAAGAGGGTATGTGATAATCCATTCATAACGCAAAAATTTAAGTGTTTTAATTGAGTTAATTTTGATAATAATAGTGAAGTTCACTAAAAAAATTGGAATTTTAGCGAAATATGCAAGAGCTTGACCGGACCGACCGCTCCATCCTCAAACTTCTCCAAGAAGACGGCCGGATCACAACCGTCGAATTGGCCGACAAGATCGGATTGTCGCCGACGGCGGCGAGTGAGCGGATTAAACGGCTCCAGCGCGAGCATTATGTGCTGGGTTACCGCGCCATGCTTGATCCGAAAAAGCTCGGGCTAGGGCTGCTCGTTTTTATCGAAGTGACGCTTGATAAAACCACGCCCGATGTGTTTGAGCGGTTTGCCGACGCGGTGAAGCGATCCCCCGAAGTGCTCGAATGCCATATGGTGGCGGGCGGCTTTGATTATCTTGTCAAAACCCGCGTTGCGGATATGGCGGCCTATCGCAATTTGCTGGGTGATGTTGTGCTGGCGCTACCGGGTGTTAAGGAATCGCGCACCTATGCGGTGATGGAAGAGGTGAAGTCGGACGGGGCCTTGCCGGTTTAATCAAGGCCCGTTTTGCTGCACTGCACGTGTTGCATTGCAAAGAAGAGCGATACGCGCTTAAAGTGCCCCCCGTTTTAGGCAGGGCGAGGCCGGTTGATGCTTCCCGATATCAGAGATGAACACGCGCTTCGTGCGGCCTTCCGGTGGGATGTGCCGGAATGCTATAATATCGGCGTGGCGGTGTGCGATGCGTGGGCCGAGCGGGAGCCTGACCGTATCGCGCTGTTGAATGTGTCCGACACGGGCGGTGTAGAACCTGTGAGCTATGGTGCGCTGAAGGCGCAATCCAATCGCTTGGCCAATTTGCTCGTATCCTCCGGCATCACGCGTGGTGAGCGGGTGGCTATTTTACTGCCGCAATCGCGCGAAGTGGCCGAGAGCCATATTGCGATTTATAAAATGGGGGCGATTGCGCTGCCCTTGGCCGTGTTGTTCGGGATTGATGCGCTAAGCTATCGGTTGGAAGATGCAGGTGTGACGGCGTTGATTACCAATGCCGCCGGATTGGCAAAATTACGCGCAGCGCCCGGCGGTATGCCGCGTTTTAAAGTGCTGCTCTCTATCGATGGCGCGGATGAAGAAGCGCTTGGATATGAGCAGGCGCTTGCGGAGCATTCGACCGAATTTACGCCGCTTGATACGACGCCGGATGACCCGGCTTTAATGATCTACACATCGGGTACCACGGGACAGCCGAAAGGTGCGCTGCATGGTCACCGCGTTTTGCCCGGTCATTTACCCGGCTTTCAATTGGTGCATGAATTTTTTCCGCAAAAAGATGATTTACTATGGACGCCTGCTGATTGGGCGTGGGCAGGTGGTTTATTAAATGGGCTCTTGCCGTCCCTTACGCTTGGCGTACCGGTGGTGGCGCGCAAGTTTGAAAAATTCGATGCGCATGAGGCTTGGCGTTTGATCTCTGATTTGCAGATCAAAAATATTTTTATTCCACCCACCGCCTTGCGCATGTTGCGGACGGTGCCTGACCCTCGCAACACTTACGATATTAAGCTGCGCACCATCGCGTCTGCCGGTGAAGCACTGGGTGCGGAAACATTGCTATGGGCGCAAAACGAATTGGGCCTCACCATCAATGAAGCCTATGGCCAGACGGAATGTAATTTGGTGATTGGTTCGTCTGGCCTCCTTGGTGTGACCAAGCCGGGCTTTATTGGCAAAGCGGTTCCGGGCCATGAAGTTGCGATTATCCGCGAGGACGGCACGCTTTGTCTGCCCGGTGAAATCGGCCAGATTGCGGTTCTTCGGCCCGACCCTGTAATGTTTTTAGGCTATTGGAATCGCGAGAAGGCAACGCATGAAAAATTCATCGCGGATTGGATGACAACGGGTGACCAAGGCGTTCAAGATGAAGACGGCTATATCCGTTTTATTGGTCGTGATGATGACGTGATTACCTCGTCAAGCTATCGCATCGGGCCGGTTGAGATTGAGGATTGTTTAATCCGCCATCCCGCCGTGGCACTTGCTGCGGCGGTCGGTAAACCCGACCCTTTGCGTACCGAAATTGTAAAGGCCTTTATCGTTTTACGACCATCCTTTACAGCGACTGAAGCATTAAAAATTGATATTCGTGATTTTGTGAAAGACCGTCTATCGGCGCATGAATATCCGCGCGAGATGGAGTTTGTGGACTCGCTTCCGATGACCACGACGGGGAAAATCATTCGGCGGGAGTTGCGTGCACGGGGTTAATGGTGAAAGTTAACTCTATAGCGATGAAAAACAGTGCTCTTGTTTTCCTTCTCCACTAGGGGCGAAGGTACCTGCGAAGCAGGGGGATGAGGGCCTAACGGTTACCATTAAAACCTCATCCGTCATGCTACGCATGACACCCCTCGCTTGGCTTTCGAAGCATTCCGCTTCGAAGCCCTAACGGGCACGCCGCTCGACCTTCAAGGAGAAGGATAGGCGCCAATATTTTAGAGTCTTATGCGGCCTTCGCTCAGTACTTTTCGTGTATCAGCATCTAACGCCCTATAGCTCTCACTATTCGCATCAAACCAATGAATGGTTTCATTGGAATCCAATGGCTCAATCCCCTCGCGCATCAGATCGACCTTACGCAGCTTGAAGGTTCCGGTCATATCCATTTCGTGACGAATGCGGATAAAGACCGGGCGGGCGTGGTGGGGGAGATTTTTACGCAGATGCTCGGCCAGATGATCGAGATGAAGCGGTGCATCGCTTGATGGCATAATGGCCGCCATGCCTGCTTTGCCATCATGGCCGGGAAGTGAAACGCCATAGACCGCACAGGCTGCAACGCCGGCATGGGTATTGATGGTTTCGGCGACTTCATTGGTTGAAATATTTTCGCCCTTCCAGCGGAACGTATCGCCAATGCGATCAACAAAATAAAAATAGCCTTGTTCATCGCGCGTAACAAGATCACCGGAGCGGAACCACGCATCGCCTTCGCGGAAGACATCGCGTAGAATTTTTGCTTCGTCGGCCTTTTTATCGGCATAGCCTTCGAAGCGATTGGCGGGGGCTAACGGATCATCGATAATCTCGCCTATGATTTCGCCAATCTCGCCGGGCTTGCACGGAATACAATGGCCATTTTTGTCGCGCATGGGGCGTTCATTTTCAACATCGAAACGAACGACATTGACGACGAAGCGTTTCTCAGCCCATTTCGGAATACGGCCAATGGCACCGGGGCGAGCATCAAAATTAAACAGCGCTATATTGCCTTCGGTAGCGCCATAAAATTCGCGAATATGTTTAATGCCAAAGCGGTTTGAGAAGGCCTTCCAAATATCGGGGCGCAGACCATTGCCGCAGATCAATTTAATTTTATGCGAGCGATCATGCGGGCCGGGTGGTGCGTTCAAAAGATAACGGCAAAGTTCGCCAATATAGAAAAACCGTGTGCAGTGATGTTTGACAATATCCGACCAGAATTCACGCGCGGAAAATTTTTCACGGATAACGACGCTACCACCGCGAATAAGAACGCCTAGTGTCGATAAAATACCGCCATTGGAATGATACATTGGCAGGCAATCATAAAGACGATCACGCGCTTCAATTTCCATGACCGATGAGAAGCCAAGCGCCATGGCGCTAACGCGATAATGATTAATATTCGCAGCCTTTGGCAGACCTGTTGTGCCGGAGGTGAATATATAAAGGCATTTGTCATCAAGCGTCAGTGTGACGCGTTCTTCAGGCTTTAATGCTTCAGCCGAAAAACCCATCAACACATCGTCAAAAGCCTTTTCACCATGGATAAAAAGCTTAGGTGGATGTTCGAGAAAAGGCAAAGCGCTTTGCCATGCTTCTAATAGATCAGCGGAAACGATGGCGAGTTTCGGCTTCACAATTGAAATCGAATGCGCCAGTGCTTGGCCCGTTTGGCTTGTATTGAGCAAAGCGGTTGCGCCGCCTGCGCGGGCGACACCCATCCAGACCGCGAGATAATCCGGACGGTTTGGCATCAACAAAACAATCGTATCGCCTTTTACGATACCTTCAGATTGAGCGAAGCGGGCATAGCGATTGGCGCGTCCATTATACTCGCCATAGGTGAAGTTTTCGTGTTCCGAGATCAGCGCAGCACGATCGGGATGGAGTGCGGCGACCTCCTCGATCCGTTCGCACATTGTGCGGTTGGGGGTCGATTTAATCGGCTTCACGCGGTTGAGCGTTCGCAAGGCACCGCGCAAATAGGCGATTTCACTGGCGATGCGTTGGAGAATGCCCATTTATTCTTGCCCCGATCTTTTATTCCCGCCTTAACGAGAGCGGATTTTCCAGCATGGCTGAGCGGTCCGGCGTGTCAATCCCCGGTCGCCCAAGAAAGGCATTCCAGAGGCCCTCAACAAAACTTTGTTCGAGATCTTTGGTAATAAAGACAAGCCGCGTGCGATGATCGGCATCGGGCCATTGTGATAGTGCAACCGGCGGATGAAAGACGTGCTGCACACCGTGCAGAATAATCGGGCGATCCGGCGTTTCGACCAATTTTACAATACCTTTCATACGAAGCATTTTTTCGCCATGGGCTGTGCGCAACAGCGACAAGAACATATCAAAAGCAGAGGACGGAATAGCGTCATCCGTTGCAAGACAAAAGGCGCGGATATGGGCATCCTGGCGATTAACATCATGTGCATGCTGACCTTCGGGGCCATCATGATGATGATGGTGATGGTGGTGATGATGATGATCATCGTGATAGGCTTCCGTATTCAGCCAAGCCGCAACATCTGGCGTTTTCGAGGTTAGATCAAAGGGTCCTGTGCCGATTAAGGCTGCGGCGGTTGCCTCGCCTTTCATCGCATCGAGAAGGGGTGCGCCAGGATTAAGCGCATGAAGGCGATTTTTCAAAGCGCTCGTGTCATTAATCAAATCGCTTTTTGTGAGCACGATACGATCGGCGACGGCTGCTTGTTTGACGGCTTCCATGTGGTTGTCGAGTGTTGCAGATCCGTTGACGGCATCGACCAGTGTGACGACGCCATCAAGCGCATAGCGCGCCGCAAGATAGGGATGCGAGAGAAGCGATTGTAAGATCGGGGCCGGATCGGCAAGGCCGGTTGTCTCAATAACAATGCGTTTGAATTCGGAGATTTTGCCCGTATCGCGCTTCTTCATCAAATCATCGAGCGTATCGACGAGGTCACCCCGAATGGTGCAGCACAGGCAGCCCGATGCCATCAGGATCATGCCGTCATCGCGTGTTTCAATGAAGAGATGATCAAGACCGATTTCACCGAATTCATTCACGATGACGATGGAGTCGGATAGTAGAGTATCGTTCAACAAACGGTTCAAAAGCGTTGTTTTACCTGCACCTAAAAAACCCGTAATAACGGTAACGGGCACAGGCTTTGGAAGGGCTCGCTCCATCATACTGCATTCTTCCGCTCAACAATGACCGTTGCAATAATAGCAGCAATCACAATGGCGCCACCGATATATTGAATAGGTGCCAAACGTTCACCTAACACGATAGCGGATGTGATGGCTGCAACAACGGGTTCAAGACAAAAGGCAAGACCTGCAACAGATGCTGATATGCGAGCCAGAGCGAGAATTTGAAAACCGAAGCCAAAAACAAACCCACCAATCGTAAGCCAAACCGGCACGAAAGCCAAAAGCTGACTATCCAAGGTAAAAATGGCACCCGTGAAATAGACGGTTAAAAGCGCGCTCGGCAAAACAATGATTTGGGTGAAAACCAGCTTGGCCGCGGTGCCCGTTTGGCGACAGCGCGTGCCTGCAAAGAATTGAACAGCGGCGGAAATACTGGCGCCCGCTGCCAAAAGGAGACCTCGCGGATCAAGACCGGCATCGGTGGTGCCGAGCACGAGAACGACGCCGATAAAAGCGGTGATCACGATACCAACCATCGCAACCGTCAGAGGCTTACGATCAACCAACGGACTTAAGACGACGATCAAAATCGGGAAAGTGTAAAAGATAACGGCGGCAATTGTGATCGGGATAAAGGCTACCGAGGAAATATAGCAGATGGAAACGCCGGTACTGCCAAGGCCCAAAGCGAATAAAGGCCGCCGCTCTTCTTTAGGAACGGAGAAGGACGCGCCCGACAGCCAGCCGATGACCAGCCCGATGGCGATCATCACCAGCACGCGCTCGGCGACGACCATGGGGCCACCGACCCCTAAGCCCGCGGCGATTTTTGCGAAGGTGATGTTAAATCCGTAGAAAAACGCGCCTGAAAGCGCGAAAGCGAGCCCCATTCCGCTCCGTTGCACCCGCTCCATCCTGTTACATTCCCTCTTATACACACTTCTTATGCCAGCCCTTCTAGCCTCTGTTGCGGCGTGACGAAAGCCGCAAACGCGGATAAGGGGTGATCAAAGGGATCATTCGAATGACGATATATTGGGTTTTGGCGGCTATTATCGGGGCCGCCGGGCAAACGGCGCGCAACGCCATGCAGCGGAATTTGACCGCAAAAATTGGCACCGTGGGCGCCACCCAGGTCCGTTTTCTTTACGGGCTTCCCTTTGCAATCCTCTTTTTGAGCCTTGCAAGCGTGCTAACGGACCATGCGGTTCCAAGCCTTAATCCGGCAATGTTCGGATTTACCTTTTGCGGATCGGTCGCGCAGATTTTAGCTACCGCTCTCATGCTGCTCGCAATGCGCGAAACCTCTTTTGCGGTGACGACCGCCTATACAAAAACCGAACCGGTACAAGTTGCCATTTTCGGGATCATTGTCCTTGGCGATGCGCTGAGCGTTTCAAACGCAATCTCGATTATCATTGCGACTGTCGGCGTGATGCTGATGGCCGTCCGGCAGGGCGACCGGCTAACAAAGAGCGGATTGCGACCGGCGGCTTTTGGTATTGCGTCTGGTGCCTTTTTCGCTTTGTCAGCGGTATCGTTCCGAGGTGGAATTATCGGGTTAGGCGACGCGCCCTTTGCGCTACGCGCTAGCACCGTATTGGTCACATCGCTCGCCATACAGACCATTTTATTGATGGTTTATATGGTCGTTTTTAACCGGAAAGCCCTGTTTGGCAGTTTAAAAGTGTGGCAGTCATCCCTTTTTGCCGGCTTTATGGGCGCATTTGCGTCTCAGGCTTGGTTTATTGGGTTTTCGCTCACAAGCGCCGCCCATGTGCGAACGCTCGGGCTCGTTGAGATGATCTTTGCGCAAATTGTCACACGCGGTCTTTTGAACGAAACGACTACGCGGAGAGAATGGGTAGGAATGGCGCTCATTTTAGCGGGTGTCGCCGCCCTGCTCGCTTTTGGCTAGGAAGCCCGTGCGCTGATGGCAAGCGCGTGGACACGTCCAGCCAGCTCCTCGGCCAACACCGCATTGATGGCGCGGTGCATTTCAACCCGGCTTTTGCCGGTAAAGGCCGCGCTCTCAATCTGAACCGAGAAATGCGTTTCTCCGCCCTCGCGCGCGCCGCTATGGCCCGCATGGTGATGCGAATCATCGGTCACCGTTAGCGCTGATGGCGTAAACGCGGCCATAAGCTTGGCCTCAATTCGATCCCGCATCGTCATATCGTGTCCCTTTAAAGCCATGAAATTGGAATAAGAAGCGTCGACCTGTTTGGCAAGACTTGCCCCCGACTAGGCTTGGCGATTATGAGAACACCCATGAACCCTTCTTCAAAACTTTTCGACAAGATTCGCATTGGCCCGCGCAAGGGCCGGACAGCTGCACCGGCGGAACCACCGCGGTGTGAACGTCCCGGCTGTGACGCGCCCGGGCCGCACCGCGCGCCTAAGGGGCGGAATTCCGAAGGCAAGTTCTGGAATTTCTGCATTGAGCATGTGCGGGAATATAATCAATCCTACAATTACTTCGCCGGAATGCCGGATGATGCGATCCTTTCCTATCAAAAGGACGCCATGATCGGGCATCGTCCGACATGGAAGCTGGGTGAGAATGCCGCCAGCGGCAAACGCAGCCCGCGCAAAGGCGGCGTGCCGAAAGACGAGGCCTATATTGACCCGTTTGATCTGTTTGCGGCCAGCGGACAAAAGCGCCCGCATCGCGAGGCGGAAGCCGCCAAGCCTAAATTTGGCCCGGTGACACTCAAGGCCTTCGAAACCTTGACGCTTGAAACAAACGCCGATTCCGCCACGATCCGTTTGCGCTACAAGGAATTGGTCAAACAATTCCATCCGGATGCGAATGGCGGCGATCGGTCGCTCGAAGATCGCTTACGTGAGATCATTAACGCGTATAATACATTGAAAGCTGCGGGTCTGGCCTGATAGGGTGGGTCTGCCTGTGCCATTCAGGATCATCCCGTTTTCCCGGACGATCGGTTAAGGTTATGCAACGGCGGCGCTTATCCGCCTAAGAAGTGATGTGAGGTTCGACTGTGACTGCCACCCATACGGTTCCCGCCATGCCCGATATCACCGTTTCGGCGCGCGAAATGTTCGGTATCGATAGCGATATGATGGTTCCTGCCTATTCCGTGGCAGATGCCCATGTCCCTGACCTTGATCCTGATTATCTGTTTGATCGCCAAACGACCTTGGCGATTTTGGCGGGCTTTGCCAAAAACCGCCGCGTGATGGTGTCCGGCTATCACGGCACGGGTAAATCAACCCATATCGAGCAAATCGCCGCACGCCTGAAATGGCCTTGCATCCGCATCAACCTCGATAGCCACGTCTCGCGCATCGACCTTGTCGGCAAAGACGCCATCGTCTTGAAAGACGGCAAGCAGATCACCGAATTCCAGGACGGCATTTTGCCATGGGCGCTGCAGAACAATGTGGCCCTCGTATTCGACGAATATGATGCAGGCCGCCCCGATGTGATGTTCGTGATCCAGCGCGTGCTTGAGCTCTCGGGCAAGCTGACTTTGCTTGATCAAAAACGCGTCATTCGGCCGCATCCGGCGTTTCGTTTGTTTGCAACCGCAAACACTGTTGGCCTTGGTGATACATCAGGCCTTTATCACGGCACGCAACAGATCAACCAAGGCCAGATGGACCGTTGGTCGATTGTCACGACGCTCAACTATTTGCCGCATGATAAGGAAGTCGACATCGTGCTCGCGAAGTCGAAGCATTATACGGGCAAAGAAGGCCGCGATATCGTCAACCGCATGGTGCGGCTCGCTGATTTGACGCGCTCGGCCTTCATCAATGGCGATCTTTCGACCGTGATGAGCCCGCGTACGGTGATCACATGGGCTGAGAATGCGGATATTTTCAACGATATCGGCATGGCCTTCCGCCTTACCTTCTTGAACAAATGCGACGAGTTGGAGCGGGCATTGGTCGCTGAATTTTACCAGCGCAGCTTCGGCGAAGAATTGCCGGAGAGCTCGCTGAATGTGGCGTTGAGCTAGGGTAAATTAAACAAGGAGATTGGGAAAGTGCCGACCATTGCCTTCTTTTATGGCATCGCCATCCAGATGTTTTGGCAAGATCACGCACCGCCCCATTTTCATGCGCTCTATGGAGACGATGAGGTTCTCGTTAATATAAAAACGCTCGACGTCTTAGAAGGCCATTTACCGAAACGAGCCTTAGCATTGGTTTTAGAATGGGCTCAAGAGCACCAGAACGAATTGTTAGAGGATTGGAATTTATGCGCGACCAATCAGCACCCGAAGAAAATAGCACCTCTCCGCTAGGAGAATTGCCAACGTCACGCGCTCCTTGGCGGGTTGCGTCGGCTGAAGCGCACGAAGGCTTTGTGCTATCGGTTCGTTTTCTTGATGGTGTTGAAGGCAAAGTAGACCTTACTTCACTGATCGCATCACCTAAAGCCGGTGTGTTCGCAGAACTTCGCGACAAAGATCTTTTTGACGCTCTCAAAGTCGAGGGAGGAGCGGTGACTTGGCCTAACGGCCTCGATCTAGCGCCCGATGCGATGTATCGCGCCATTCTAAAATCCGGAATATTCAAGCCAATCCCAGAAATAGCCGCATGAGCACCTCCAACCGCAAACCGGCCCAGCCGAAAGAAGCGCCTACCGAACCGTTTAAGCGGGCGGTAGGCGGCGCGATGCGCGCGATTGCGGGCAAGGCTGAGCTTGATATTAGTTTTGCGAATGATCGTCCGGCGCTTTTGGGTGACAAAGCGCGGTTGCCTGAACCACCCCGCAAAATGTCGGCGGCGGATGCGGCGATTGTGCGCGGCCATGCCGACTCGATGGCGTTGCGTCTTTCCTGCCATGACAGCACTGTGCATCGCCGTCTTCAGCCTGAGGGCCAGACGGCGCGTGCCGTCTATGATGCGGTTGAGCAAGCGCGCGTTGAATCGATCGGCTCGCGGCGGATGGATGGTGTCGCCTCGAATATTTCGGCGATGCTCGAAGACAAATATCACCGCGGCAATTTCCAAGATGTGCGCGATGTCGCCGATGCGCCGATTGAAGATGCCATCGCGATGATGGTGCGCGAGCGGCTGACCGGAATGGCGCCGCCCGCCTCAGCCAAACCCTTGGTTGATCTTTGGCGGTCGCATATTGAGGAAAAGGCCGGCGCGACGCTCGATACGCTAACCGGCCGAATTGAAGATCAAAAAGCCTTTGCGCGGCTGGTGCGTGACCTGCTTGTGAAGCTCGATATGGCGGAGGAAGCGCAAGGCGAACCTCAAGCCGACGAAGACCAAAATCAAGACGAGCAGCAAAGCGAAAGCGAAGAGCAAAATCAGGGTGAGACGGAAGAACAATCCGCCACTGAGCAGGCTGAATCCTCAAGCGCTGACGAGTCGACGCAAGAACTCGAAGACGGCATGGCCGATACCGAAGACGGCCCAACGGGTGAAATGCCCGAGGAGGATGAGGGATCGGATGCCGATGACTCATCCGACGCAAGCCGCCCGCCGCCTCAATCGGGCCGCGATAGCCGCGTGACGGATTATAAACTCTTCACATCCAAATTCGATGAAACGATCTCGGCCGAAGAACTATGTGACGCGGAAGAATTGACGCGGCTCAGGGCCTATCTCGACAAGCAAATCAGCCATTTGCAGGGTGTCGTAGCGCGTCTTGCCAATCGTTTGCAGCGGCGTTTGATGGCGCAGCAAAACCGCGCTTGGGAATTCGATTTGGAAGAGGGCACGCTTGACCCTGCACGCCTGCCGCGGATCATCATCGACGCGCAGCAGCCGCTTTCCTTCAAACATGAGAAGGATACGAATTTCCGCGACACGGTTGTGACCTTGCTCATCGATAATTCCGGCTCGATGCGCGGCCGGCCAATTTCCGTTGCAGCAACCTGCGCCGATATTTTGGCGCGGACCTTGGAGCGCTGCGGGGTTAAAACCGAGATTTTGGGCTTTACGACGCGCGCCTGGAAGGGCGGGCAATCGCGCGAGCTTTGGTTGCAATCGGGCAAGCCGCCTCTGCCCGGCCGCCTCAATGATTTGCGACACATCATCTATAAATCGGCGGATTCACCTTGGCGTCGGGCACGCAAAAATCTCGGCCTGATGATGCGCGAAGGTCTGCTTAAAGAAAATATCGACGGCGAAGCGCTCGATTGGGCGCATAAAAGACTGTTGGCCCGCCCCGAGCAGCGCAAGATCCTGATGATGATTTCGGATGGTGCGCCGGTGGATGACTCAACGCTGTCGGTAAACCCCGGCAATTATCTTGAAAAGCATCTGCGGTTTATCATCGAGGAAATCGAAACACGCTCGCCCGTTGAGTTGATCGCGATTGGCATCGGGCACGATGTGACGCGCTATTACCGCCGTGCGGTTACGATCGTCGACGCCGAGGAATTGGGCGGCGCGATGACCGAGAAGCTTGCGGAACTGTTTGAAGAAAACGGGCCAACGCGCGGGGGTAAGAAGCGCGCGGCTTGAACGAGAATAAAACGCTGGCAATGCGCTCCGTTAGCGATCTAAAATCGTAGCGAGCTTGGCTAAAACCTCGTCCATAATAAAATCCGGGACTTGCTCAACAAGACGTCCACCGCGGGCCTTAAGATCGACGGCCCGCAGTTGACCGCACAAGACAACGCCCGACGTGACGGTGCCAGACCCGCTTAAGGATACGGCAAAGCCCTTCGTGCGCTCATATCCACCACCGATGGTTATTGGGACAATAAAGGCCAGCCCACCCATTGCTTCGTTGTAGGCTTCTGGCGACACGATCAGCACATAGCGTTTGCCTTGTTGCTCGCGCCCCTTCACCGGCTCAAGATCAACATGCCATATTTCGCCGCGCTTCACGCTTTGTGTTCCGCATCAGGCACAATTTCTGAACCAAAATCGGGGGCGTCAATCCACTCGCGCTCGGCTTCTGAAAGTGGCGCATCGAGATCACACTGTGCCAGCAATTCGTCGAGCGTATATTTAGGACGCTTCGGCTCAACAACTAAGCGTCCGTTTTCGACGATCACGCCCACCATCGCGCCAGCCTGCAAATGGAGCTGATCAAGAAAGGCGGGTGGGACGATCATCATGACCGATCCCCCAACTTTACGAAGGCTGGTTGTGTGCATCAGACTTTCCTCACTGTTATATTATAATTATACTTATTGCGACGATTAGTAAATCTATTCGTCGAACACAGCGAAGAATGGCACCAATCAAATGATAAAATTCTTTGGCGGCGGCGCCCAAGGCATTGACTCAAGCGCAACGCGTCATGCGTACATGCTCGGGTCAATACCTAATGGGATGACTAATAGAACTATTTAAGCCGCGACCTTCTCGGCCCGTTCCATCGGCAAGATCGCACTCATCAGCGCGCCATAGGGCAAGAGGGCGATCAAAGCGACGAGCATTTTGACCGAAAAGTCGAAAATCGCGAGGCTTTGCCAGAGCGGCAACGTGGTGCCGAAGAGATTAACCGGGCCCGACATGTCAGGATCACCCGCAAAGGCGAGCGAGAAGAACAAAGCCGTATCCAAAACTGAGCCGATCACGCTGCCCATTAAAGGCGCGCGCCACCATGCCTGGCGACGCAGGCGGTTGAAGACGGTGATATCGAGCAATTGGCCGACCAAGAAGGCCGTACCGGAGGCCAGCGCGATGCGGGGTGTCGCCAGACCGATGGAAAGGGCGACGGCGATGACGAACCCGACGGCAACGAGCTTGCGGGCCATGGCGGCCCCATAGCGGCGATTAGTGAGATCGGTCACGAGAAAGGCGACCGGATAGGTAAAGGCGCCCCAAGTGAGGTAATCGCCAAGGCCGAAGGGCTCGAAGGGGAATTGCACAAGGACGTTGGAGGCTACGACAACAATGGTCATAGCCAATACAGGCAGCGCGAGTTGGCGCAGCGGGAGATGGATCATCACAAGCTTCCTTTAGCTGACGGCTGAGGCCGACGCAGGG
Source organism: Hyphomicrobiales bacterium (assembly GCA_947455725.1). Classification (GTDB taxonomy): domain Bacteria; phylum Pseudomonadota; class Alphaproteobacteria; order Rhizobiales; family Beijerinckiaceae; genus CAIUPE01. The sequence goes on from CANGPL010000012.1 coordinate 32,696, forward strand.
TCATCGATCACGAAGGGCTGACGGCTAATGGCCGACGCCGAACGGAAGGCAAAAAATTAGTGAGCGGCGAGCTTCTTCTCAATGTCGCGCTTCAGATGGCGAGCATTGATCGAGAGATCATCGGCATTGGCCTTGATCAAGAACGCGTCGAGACCGCCACGGTGTTCAACCGAGCGCAAAGCGTGCGCGGTGACGCGCAAGGACACGGCGCGGCCAAGCGCTTCCGACTGCAAGGTCACCTGGCACAGGTTCGGCAAGAACTTGCGCTTGGTCTTGTGGTTAGAATGGCTCACGAGCTGTCCGCTCAGAACGGCCTTGCCCGACAATTCGCAACGGCGTGACATCGTCTTTATCCCTTATCGTCTGAGGTCGTCCGACAGAGGATCCGATACGAACCCTGGAGCAAAATCTTGCCCTGTGTGTCACACGCCTGAAAAAACAGATTGGGGTCTATAGGGTAGAAGATCGGGAAGCGTCAAGCGAAACCTCAGAAATTATGCCGCGCGCCGCCTCGAAAGCAAAGACAAGATGCGTAAAAGCCGCTAGATTAGCCTTATATGCGCCGCTGCATCACCAGATTGAGCAGAAATTTTTCCCGATGTCTTCGTATAGAGTATCAAAAGCCGCTCATTTTGTCCGCCTGAGCCGGATATTAGCGATGTTGGCTGGAGGTGTGGCCGCCGGACCCGGTTTAGCCGCCGAACCGCCAAAGCCGGTTATGATTACCTATGGCGTTTCGATCGCCTATGTTCCGATTGGAACGGCGCGATTTTCGCAAAGTTTTAAAGGGTCGACCTATCATTTGCATTTGGCGGCGGAATTTTCCGGCCTCGTCAAACTGTTTTTCGCGCCCGGGCTCTCGGCCGATGCGGAGGGGATTGATGCGGGCGGCCATCTTATGGCGCAGCATTATAGCCTGAGCGTCGACCATCCCGATGACCCGCAACGGGTCGATATGAAAATGGCGGGTGGAAATGTCGTCGCAGCAGAACTCGATCCGCCTTTGCCGGAGCGGGCGGATCGCGTGCCTGTGCTGCCAGAGCATAAAAAGGGGATTATTGATCCGTTAAGCGGGTTTCTCATTCCATCCACAGCCCCGCAGCCGAGTGCCGCGGGCAGTTGCAACCATGTCATTCCAGTTTTTGATGGGGCTGGCCGGTTTGACATCACGCTGATGCCCGATATCGACCAAACCTATGAAGCGGTTGGGTTTAAGGGACCTGTCATCCGGTGCCTTGTTCGCTACACGGCCATTTCGGGGCATCGCGCCAAAAAGACGAATGTCACTTACATGGAAAATAACCGCGATATTATCGTAACGCTCGCTCCTCTGCCCGGAAAACCCTATCTGGTGCCGGTTGAAATTGCGGTGGCGACCTTGATTGGTAATTTGCGGCTACGGGCTGAAAAGATTGAGGGTTTAGGGCCAATTCTGCCTCAGACCGCCGCCACCCAATAAAGGCGCGTCCCAGTTCGGGACAATTTGATTAAATTCCGATTGGTTGAGAGTGTTTTTCGCCAGGACATTCGGGCTATTTCTCGCCCGAATTTCGCCTATTTAATCAAAAACGAATCAGATTTTTTCCGATTCGGGCATGCTTCGTTCACGCTTCGCGCTATTTCTTAATCGCGTTTCCATTTTGTCGTTTTTTGAATTAAGGCTTTTGAAACCTCTGGTGGCCGTCTCAGCCGGCTCTAATCGTTAATGACGATAGGGAACAAGAGCAGGTTCATCGCGGCATAAGCGGCGAGTTATCCACAGATGCGAGCTTAAATGGACTGAAACGAATCAGATTCTTGCCGATTCGGACGCGTTTCGTTCCTAGCGCGTTCGTTTCGTTAACAGCCTTGCCGAATTATGTGTCATATCGGGACACGCCGTCTCGTAAGAACGGCCTCGTTGAGTGATCGATAATGGCCTTCAATTCCCTGCCACCCGCGATGCGGGCCCGTGGTGTCACCGCCATCTTAGGGCCTACGAACACGGGTAAAACCCACCTCGCCATTGAACGCATGCTCGGCCATCCCTCGGGGATGATCGGCTTGCCGCTCAGGCTTTTGGCGCGGGAAGTCTATGGCCGGGTCGTGGATAAAGTCGGCGCGCCCGCCGTGGCGCTAATCACCGGCGAGGAAAAGATCAAGCCGCCGGGAGCGCGTTACTGGATCTGCACCGTTGAGGCGATGCCGCGCGATATTGATGTCTCTTTCGTGGCGATTGATGAAATTCAGCTCGCGGCTGATTTTGATCGCGGCCATGTCTTTACCGATCGCATTCTGAATTTGCGCGGCTATGCCGAGACGATGCTGATAGGCGCAGATACGATGCGCGCGCGGATCGAAGAATTGATCCCCGGCGTGCACATAACCTCGCGCCCTCGCCTCTCGCAGCTTACCTTTGCGGGCGAGAAAAAAATCAGCCGCTTGCCCCGCCGCAGCGCGATTGTCGCCTTCTCGGCGGAAGAAGTGTACGCGATTGCGGAACTGATAAGGCGGCAAAGTGGCGGTGCGGCGGTTGTGCTCGGCGCACTTTCACCGCGGACGCGCAATGCGCAAGTGGCACTCTTTCAATCAGGGGATGTCGATTATTTGATTGCCACTGATGCGGTTGGCATGGGGCTTAATCTCGATGTCGACCATGTGGCCTTTGCGGGTGACCGGAAATTTGACGGCACCAAATTCAGGCGTCTGCTTCCTGCAGAGTTTGGACAAATTGCGGGACGTGCTGGACGGCATTTGCGCGATGGCACCTTTGGATCGACCGGACGATGCCCCGGATTTGAGCCGGAATTGGTAGAAGCGCTCGAAGCGCATCAATTTGAGCAAATGCCTATGTTGCAATGGCGCAACACTGTGCTTGATTTTTCGAGCGTGTCGGCGCTGATCCACTCGCTTGACCGGGTGCCGATCGAACCCGGCCTCACCCGTGCGCCAATTGCCGACGATTTACGTTCGCTTGAATCTGCGGCGCGCGATCCCGAGATTAAAGCGCTCGCAACGGGCAAGAATAATGTCGAAAGACTGTGGGAAGTCTGCCAAGTTCCTGATTATCGCAAGGTTTCGCCCCAAGCGCATGCCGATTTGGTCAACACGCTTTACACCTATCTGATGCAGCGTGGGCGCGTGCCGGATGACTGGTTCAAACGTCAAATCGCTGAGATCGACCGGACCGATGGCGATATTGATACGCTGTCCGCGCGCATTGCACAGGTGCGCACCTGGACATTTGTTGCTAATCGAAATGACTGGTTACGTGATCCTTTGCATTGGCAGGAGGTCACGCGACAGGTAGAAGATGGATTGTCAGATGCTTTACACGAGCGTTTGGCCCAACGGTTTGTGGATCGCCGCACCAGCGTGTTGATGCGGCGGCTTAGAGAGAATGCGATGTTAGAGGCGGAAATAACGGCGACAGGCGATGTCCTGGTCGAGGCCCATCCTGTTGGTCGTTTGATCGGATTCCAGTTTATTCCTGAATCCGATACGGGCTCAACGGAGGGCAAAGCCCTTCGTGCGGCGGCGCTTAAAGCGCTTGCGAGCGAATTTTCCAATCGCGCAACACGCGTTTCAAACGCGGTGGATGACGCGTTCGCGTTAAGCAATGATGGTTCCCTGCGTTTCTTAGGTGAACCGATTGCGAAACTCTCAGCGGGTGAGAAAATCTTGGAGCCTCGGCTTCGTATCCTCGCGGATGAACATCTTGAAGGCCCGTCGCGCGAATTGGTGCAGACGAGAATTGATCTCTGGATCAAGGCCCATATTGAGAAGCTGCTTGGCCCGCTGTTGAAGCTTGAATCGGCAGAAGCACTCACCGGCATTGCGCGTGGCATTGCGTTCCAGACCGCGGAGGCGCTTGGCGTGCTTGATCGGACGCGCGTCGCGGACGATTTGAAAACGCTTGATCAGGACCAGCGCGCGGCTTTGCGGTCTTTGGGCATTCGATTTGGTGCATATCATCTGACCGTTCCAGCCCTTCTGAAACCTGCGCCGCGCGGCTTAGCGTGCCAGCTTTGGGCGCTCAAAGAAGGCGGCGCGGAAATTATCGGCCTCGATGATATTCTGCATTTGGCGGCCTCAGGCCGCACCTCCATTCCGGTTAATCCTGAAACGCCGAAGGCGCTTTACCGCGCCGCAGGTTTCCGCGTGTGTGGCACGCGCGCCGTACGCGTCGATATTCTTGAGCGCTTGGCGGATTTGATCCGTCCGGCCATTCAATATCGACCCGGTCTCACGGTTGGCGAGCCGCCAGCGGGCGCGGCCGATGGCGATGCGTTCGTACCGACCATTGCGATGACCTCGCTGTGCGGATGCGCGGGTGAAGATTTTGCCTCCATTCTGAAATCGCTCGGCTATGTGATGGAGCGGCGCGCAGGCCCTGCTATCACAAAAGAATTGGCGAAGCCCGCCGCAATGGAGCCGATTGCGCCTGTTGCGACCGAAGAGGCTGCAGCACCGGAAGCGGTTGAAGCCGTCGAGCCTGAGGCGGTTAGTGAACCTGCCCCTGTTGTTGAAGAGGCACACGCTACCGAGGCAGTCGCTGAGGTAACGGCAGTGGCTGAACCCGTAATGATCGAAGTTTGGCGGCAGCATCGCCAACGTCCGCATGCACCGCGTCATCAGCGCAACAAGCCGCAAGGACAACGCGCAGCTGTCTCGGACCAAACGCCGGCTGAAGGCTCGACCGAGACCGGAAAGAGTGAACGGCCAAGACAAGATCGTCCACCGTATGATCGGGAAAAGCGCAATGCCGATCACCAGAAGCGCGATCAGCGCGGCGCAAAGCCTGAAGGTTCGGAAGAACGCCGTGGACCACGCCCACCGCGCCGCGATGATAAGCGCAATGACCGTCGCCCTCAGGAAAATAGGGGATGGCAGGATCCGCCAAAGGCGCGCTCGGATAATAAAGCGCCTGACCTTGATTCACCTTTCGCAAAATTATTGGCGCTGAAGGCCGAAATGGAATCGAAGGGCAAAAAGGGTTGAGGTGTTAAACCTCAGCCGGTTTTTGATCAGAAACCATGATTGTTCGATGGACGATATCGCCCAAGCCATTCGCGCGTAGGGCGATATCAATAGCGAGCAAGAGATCACTGCCGACTTTGCCGGTTTGATCGACATCGGCCACGAAACAAATCAGCTCAAATTCTTTTGTCGCTTCACCGAGCTTGCGAAAGAGAACGGCTGGTGCTGTTTCGCGCAAAATCTCGGTATTGGCTTCGGCAACTTCGGTCATGAGCCGAATGACAAGATCAGGATCCGCTTCACGCGCAACAGGCACGGTGACAACGACGCGACCGGTGCGATCATTATGGACCCGGTTTTTCACATTGCCTGAGACAAGGCTTGAATTCGGGACAATGAGAATCGAGCGATCAAAGGTTTCGATTTCCGTTGCCCGTACATTGATGCGTTTTACCAAACCTTGCTCATCGCCGACGACGATCCAATCACCGACGCGAATGCCGCGCTCCCATAACAGGATCAGACCGGACACGAAATTATTGACGATGGATTGCAGACCAAAACCGATACCAACCGATAAAGCACCCGCAACAATGGTTACTTTTTCGAGGCTCAATCCAAGCGCGCTAAGCCCGATGGCAATTGAGATGATAAAGCCAAGATAGCCAACGCCCGTTACAATGGAATTGCGCAAGCCTGAATCGAGATAGGTATGCGGCAAATAGGTGGTGTTAAGCCAACGCTGAATGCCACGGGTGAAAAGAATACCCGCACCCAGCATGACGATGGCAAACAATGCCGCGCCAAAGGAGATGGTGACATCGCCAATGGTGAAGCCGAAAATCACCGCACGAAGCGGCATTAAAATATCGCCCGAATCCACCCGCCATGGTGCGAGCGCCAAGGTTGCGCAGAAGCCTAAAATCAGGAGCTGGGTTAAGCCTGATAAAATGACCGCCAATTGCTCAAGCGATTGGCGCGAGAGGCCGGACGCCGATTGAATCGAGCGGAAGAGTTTTGTCTCTGGCCGCAACAATTGGGCAAAGACGGCGCTTGAAATATGCATCGCCAAAAAGGTGAGCGCGGCTAAAATCGAAAGCGTTGCAAGCTGATCGCTCAAAAAAGCAGCAAGCGCCGAATAGCCGAAGAAAACAGCAACCAAAATACCAATAACAATCAGCCATGCGCACATGCGCGCAATGACGATCCAAATCGGGCGGGTCTCTTGGCCATTCGAAAAGCCGCCGGCGGAGGGTTGTTCTTCCGGCTTAATGGCATGGAGACCAGCCGCCAAAATGCAGGCAACCAGCAATGCGAAAAGCGATTTCGATAAAACGGAAAGCGCAAGACCTGCAACGATGGCTTGCGTGATTCCTTCCACAATCCGTCCAATGACAATGATGACACTTACCCGACCCGCAAGCGCCGATAACCTATAGGCGGTTCGATTGGGTAGTATTAAGAGACGCCATTCAGGCTTAGATGTTGCCAAGAGCCCTTCTGCCAAACCGCGAATGAGGCTCACAAAAACGACACCATGCAGGATGACCTCCAACACTCTCTCGACACGTGCGGGAAGAATATCGGCGCCATTAATCGCTTGACCAATAGCAAACGTACCGGCTGCCGGAATGAGAAAACCGATGCCGCCAAACGCCATAGCCCGCAGGCCTTTTTGCATGGGCGTTGGATTACCAAACAAGGTGGTCCGCTCAATTGCAGCCAAAACTTTACGGCGCGCAAAGGCCGTTGCGGCGGCGGTCAAAACAAGGCCAAAGAAAATGAGAAAACCACCGATAAGCCCTGCACGATCAACCGCGCGGCTATAGGTGTCTTGGGCAACAATCAGGAGCGCACGAATATCGTGGCCGAGATTCATCGCAACATCGGTCCAAAGCGAAGGGGATAGGATGCTCGACGATGGCGTGAATAATTGATCGGCAAACAGCGCCCGTCTTTTATCGGAAATTGCTGTCGATAATTGATCGGACTGCACGAGGAGAGCGCGGGCGAGTTTTACCGTTTCTTCGACATCCTTCAGCGCTTTTTCTCGATCATCCCGTTCTTTGGTGATTTCGGGACTTTCTGGCGTTGCCTTATCATCGGGACGAGGACCGAGTTCTTTTAAACGCGAGCGGATTGCATCGGCGCGCGGGGCCTGCTCATCCGCGACCGTTTTGATATCGGTTGCGATCTCGTCGATCCGCTTACGATTAGACTGCAAGGCGGGATCCGAAGTGAGCCGCGTCGTAGCCGCCGTCTCGATCTGATCAAGCTCAAGCCGAAACCCGTCGAGCCGAGAGCGGATCGTCGATTGTTCTTGCGCGAACGCGTTCGAAAAACTGCCCACAAGGAGCAAAGCGAGAAGAGCGAATGAGGTGAGGTAACGACGCATGCGATACATCAGTTTCCTGTAAGTTTACGACGACAACGACACGGACACAGCGTTTGACCGCGATCAAACGCGTTCACTCATGACCTGCAACGGTATAGCCCGGCACAAGCTCAGGTAAACATGGCCGTAAAATGACAATAACGGGTTACTTTTTGTGTTTCGCCCGTTCGACGCCTTCCAAAATCAGCTTCTTGGCTTCAGCGGCATCGCCCCAGCGAACAATTTTGACCCATTTACCGGGCTCAAGGTCTTTGTAATGTTCGAAGAAATGTTCGATCTGATGCAAAGTGATTTCGGGCAAATCCGTATAGTTTTCGACTTTTTCGTAGCGGCGCGTAAGTTTAACGCTTGGAACGGCGACGATTTTCTCATCCTGACCAGCCTCGTCTTCCATAATGAGCACGCCGACGGGCTTAACGCTCATAATCGCGCCCGGAATAATCGCGCGGGTATTGGCCACGATCACATCGCAGGGGTCGCCATCATCCGATAGCGTATTGGGAATGAAGCCGTAATTCCCCGGATAGCGCATCGAAGTATATAAAAAGCGATCGACCACCAAAGCGCCGGCCTCTTTATCCATTTCATACTTGATAGGCTCGCCACCGATTGGCACTTCGATCACAACATTGACGTCATCCGGGGCATTGGCACCTAGTGAAATGGCGGACAGATTCATGGTTATATTCGCTTTCGAGCTGAAATGGAGAGATAAGGCCTGTGTATGGGTCTAATCTTAATGACGCAAGAACGACTTTATGCGAAAACAAAGGCCAGCGTCACTCTTTGACATCATCCGCCCTCACCCCCATCTTGTTGCCACATGACGAATGATTCATCCCTCACGCGCAAAAGTCGAAACCCCTATTATCAGGGGCCTGTTTCCGACCATTTTGATGGCGAGCATTTCTTTAATCCGGGCCGACGTTGGGCAAAAACCTCGTCGGACCTGTTCAAATGGATGCTCGAACGGCGCACGGAGCGGTGGCCAAAAGAACATCCGAGCCCATTTTCGGACCGCCCACCCCGGCGGATAACCGGCTTTGATATACGGGTCAGTTTTGTTGGACATGCCAGTTTCTTGATTCAAACGGCAGGTCTCAACATTCTGCTGGATCCGGTTTGGTCGGATCGGGTGTCACCGCTTCGCTTTGCGGGGCCCAAACGGGTCAATGTTCCGGGTATTGAATTTACGCGTTTGCCGCCGATCGATGTCGTGCTGGTTTCGCATAATCACTATGACCATCTCGATATTGCGACGTTACGACGGCTTCACGCCGATCACGCGCCGCGCATCATTACGCCGCTCGGAAATGATACGATCATCAAAAGCGCCCATGACGGAATCCGCGTTGAGGCGCATGATTGGGGCGACCGGGTTGATCTCGGCAACGGTGTATTCGTAAATCTTGAAGAGGCCTATCATTGGTCCGCACGCGGCGTGCGAGATCGGCTAAGGGCCCTATGGGCGGCCTTTGTTATCGAGACGCCAAGCGGGAAAATTTATCATATTGGCGACACCGGTTTTCATGACGGCAAGATTTTTCCAGCCGTGCGCGAAAAGCATGGGCCGATCAAACTCGCCATTCTACCGATTGGCGCTTATGAGCCGCGCTGGTTTATGGCCGAGCAGCATATGAACCCGGATGAAGCCGTGCGGGCCTTTATCGCCACCGGCGCACAAAGGGCTGTCGCGCATCATTGGGGGACGTTTCAACTCACCCATGAAGGCGTGACAACACCGCCCGAAGATTTGCGCAAAGCGTTGAAGACCCATGGTATATCAGAAGAAAGATTTGCCGTGCTTCGTCCCGGCGAAGTTCTCGCTGTACGCTGACTATTTCTTCGGCTGAACGAAGATATTGATCGTTGTTGAGGGCGAGCCGGAATTGTCACCAAACGCCAAATATTCTTCGATAAAGGCATCATTGACGACAATATCTTTGGCATCGAGATAGGCCGTGATTTGCTCATAGGCTCCATCGATTTCATCGTAAGATGCGAGATGCGCAAAACGGATCGCTTTGCCCGATGGCGTCGTGCCTATTTTGATATCCGCTCCCAAATCGGCAGGTGGTGTCGGTGGAGCTGACGCAATCGGCAAGATCGCGTCATAGGTGAACGACATGTCATTGGTTTCAACAAAGACGGTGATCGGATAGCCTGTAACCACGAGCCCTGCCTTTGTGGCGGCCGCTTGTCCCCGATCAAACGCGGCGCGTAATTCGCTATAGGCCGTTTCCCATTGCGCTTTGCCACGAACGAGGATCGCGGGCTTTGCGACGAGTTCTAATGAATCCGGAAGCGTTACTTCGGAGACGGGAGGCGCAAGGCTTGTAAGGCTCGAGACTGGCTTGGCACTCGACGCATCGGGCGTAGGCGCTGTCTCAACTTTTGGCGCTATTGGCGCGGCGGACGGCGCGGTAAGCGGTGCCGCTTCAATGCTGGGTGACGTCGTTTGCGCCGCTGCAGGAAAAGCGAGGACCGTCATGAGCAATGACGCAGCACCCCATGTGACAACGCTCAAATACGGACGACGCATCCTTTAACCCTCCCGACGGCCTAACTGATTCGCCGCACGCTTCCTTTTTGAACGATAGAACGTGGCGAAAGCGAGGTCGAGTTGCGTGTGACTGGTCTCCCTGCCCTAATCTATGATATGGGGCGTGAAAATCAGGATTTATCATGACAAGCCCATTGATCGGCCGCCCTTATGTGAAAATGAATGGGGCGGGCAATGAAATCACCATTCTCGATTTACGCGGCAGCGGCCTAACCGTTCGCCCGGAAGAAGCGCGCGCGATTGCGCATGATCCACAAACGGCGTTTGATCAGCTGATGGTGCTGTTTGATCCGAAGGCCAGCGGCACCGATGCCTATATGCGGATTTTCAATACCGATGGCAGCGAATCCTCCGCCTGCGGCAATGGTACACGCTGCGTGAGCTGGTATGTGCTTGAGCATGAAAACCGTGACACGCTGAAGCTTGAGACGGCTGCCGGACTTCTCGATTGCAAAAGAGAAGGGCCGCTCTCCTTCACGATTGATATGGGAATGCCGCGCTTTGATTGGCGGGAGATTCCACTGGCTACGCCGCAAGCGGACACCAAGGCAATTGATTTTCAGTTCACAACGTCAAACGGCAAGCTCTTAGCCAACCCTGCTTGTGTGAATATGGGCAATCCGCACGCGATTTTTTGGGTGGACGATGTTGAGGCTTACGCGCTGGATGTGAATGGACCTGTGCTTGAGCACGATCCGATCTTTCCGGAGCGCGCCAATATCTCGCTTGTTGCGGTTAAAAGCCGGGATCACATTGTACAAAAAGTGTGGGAGCGCGGCGCGGGTCTGACTTTGGCCTGTGGCTCGGGCGCTTGTGCCGCAGCGGTTGCGGCGGCGCGCCTTGGACTGACGGATTGTAAGGTTCGCGTGACCTTGCCGGGCGGCGATCTTTTGATCGATTGGCACGAGACGGATGACCATGTGTTGATGACCGGACCCGTTGCGCTTGAACATCGCGGCCAGTTTGAAGCGGATTTGTTCAAGGGTATTTCCTGATGGGCGTTGAGCTTGTTACCTTTGGTTGCCGCCTCAACGTCGTTGAATCGGAGGCGATGAAGGCCGCGGCAGAAGCGGCGGGACAAGATGATCTTGTCATCATCAATACCTGTGCGGTGACGGGTGAAGCGGTGCGTCAAGCGCGGCAAACCATTCGCAGGCTTAAGCGCGAACGACCCACAGCGAATATTGTGGTGACGGGCTGCGCGGCCCAGATCGAACCCGAGCGCTTTGCCGCTATGGCGGAAGTATCAAGCGTCATCGGCAATGAATCGAAAACGAAGCAAGAAACCTGGGCCGCACTCGCGAACCCCGCGCATGGATTTGAGCGTGTGCGTGTCTCGGACATTATGTCCGTGAAGGAACTCACACCGCATCTCGTGGGTGCGTTTGAAAGCCATACGCGAAGCTTCGTTGAAATTCAGAATGGCTGTGATCATCGCTGCACCTTTTGTATTATTCCCTATGGGCGCGGCAATTCACGCTCTGTACCAATGGGAGCCATTACCGAGCAGATTGCAAAGCTTGTCGACGCTGGACACAAAGAGGCCGTGCTCACGGGCGTTGATCTAACAAGCTATGGTGCGGATTTGCCGGGTGCGCCGAAACTGGGTGCTTTGGTGAAAGCGATTTTGCGGCATGTGCCCGATTTAAAACGGTTGCGGCTTTCATCAATTGATTCTGTCGAAGCAGATGAGGATTTGATCGACGCGATTGCGACAGAGCCGCGTTTAATGCCGCATCTGCATTTATCGCTTCAATCCGGTGATGATCTGATTTTAAAGCGCATGAAGCGACGGCATTTACGCGATGATGCCATTCGCTTTTGTGAACATATGCGCACGCTTCGGCCCGACATCGCCTTTGGGGCCGACATCATCGCGGGCTTTCCGACGGAGACGGAGGAAATGTTTCAACACTCCCTCGATCTCGTCGATGAATGCGGCTTGGCGTTTCTGCACGTCTTCCCCTATTCACCACGCCCGGGCACGCCTGCGGCCAAGATGCCGCAAGTGAAAGGCGATCTAATCAAGGAGCGGGCGCGACGGTTGCGTGAGAAGGGCGAAGCCGCGTTGCAGGCGCATCTTCAACGCCTTGTCGGAACAGAGCAGGAATTGCTGATCGAGCGCGGCGGAATTGGGCGTACGCCGTGCTTTACGCCTGTTCGGGTTGGGGAAGGGTTTGAGGCGGGGACGTTCATCAGTGCTGAGATCAGAACAACAACCAGGAAGGACCTCGAATTATAAAGTCCGGTTTTGAAGGAACTGTGATCCCTGATCAGCGGATAGCAAAGTAACTACACACCTATATTCCCGCCATCACGCCGCCAATGGAAAATCCATTTTGGTTCGTCAAATTTAAGCCAGTTGATATAGTAACCCGAAAGATTAAACGGCGCACGTCGGAGATCAATTGGACGGAAGGATCCGGCTTGAATTTCGGTATTGACCCGATTGTTCATCGAAGGATGAAATCCATTTGTAATCAGCGCTTGCTGAAAATTATTCAATCTTGGCAAAAAAATTTGAATATCGTTATTCGACCAGTGCTGCATCACATCTTTGATAATCACCAGATCAGCGGATGGCAGTGGATCCGTTCGAGCATCGGCATGAAGAAAGCTAATTCCATCCCGTGTAAATTTTTGGGTATTGGATAAAACAACATCCGAGACGTCAACGCCGACATAGGAGATACCCGTCCAGTCGATTAGTTTCGAAAATTGCCAATCGCCGCACCCGATATCGATTACGCTGGTAATCCCGTTGGAGCGGATAAAGTTATGAAGAAACTTTCGATAATCCGTCGTATTTTCCGCGAGCGAACCTGCCCCGGATCCATGACCCCAGAGGTTATTGCTATAAATTAAATTAAAAATATCACGATGACTCAAAAATCACTCCAATTTATCTAAAACAATTTAAAATCTTGATTACCTCAAATTAAATATGTGTAAAAATATTTTAATGTAAGTTTACTGCTTTAAACAGTGATTGTAAATTCAAATTACACAGACCCTTTACTCCCACACGCCTTCATGCGTTTCACCATATGGTCAGGCGCGGGTGCTTCTACCTTAATCGGCGGCTTATTTTTATAAAGCGGGATCGTGATCGAGCGGGCATGCAGATGCAGCCGCTCGCCCGTGATCTTGCCGTCGCCATAGATCGGATCGCCGATAATCGGCCATCCCATGGCCTGGGTATGAACACGCAGTTGATGGGTGCGGCCCGTGAGTGGCGATAATTCCAACAGGGTGTAATCCTCAGTCCGACCCATCACCTTCCAGCCGGTTTGCGAGGGTAAGCCATTCGGATCGGGCTTCATCCACCAGCCTTTGGATTGGTCCATCCGGCCAAGGGGTAAATCGATAAAACCTTCATCCTCTTTGGGGCCGCCTTTAACAACGGCCCAATAGGTTTTCGTCATCAAGCCTTCGCGGAAGAGTTTGGAGAGATCATCGAGCGCCTTGCGGTGGCGACCTAACACAAGACAACCGGATGTATCTTTATCCAGCCGATGCGCCAATTGCGGGGGCTTAGGCAGGCCGAACTGTAGGGCGGGGAAATATTGCTCCAGATGCGCGTCACGGCTTACCGCGTTCGGGTGCGCCTGATGCACGGCAATGCCCGCCGGCTTGTTGATCACCAACATCAGCGCGTCGCGGTAAAGAATGCGGCCTTGGATTTCTTCTGGCGTCATGGCGGCTCTCTTGAGCATGGTTCGCAAAAGTGGAACCCGGTTTTGCGATAAAACCATGCTAAAACGAAGACGCTAGAGCAAGGTGTTATCTAACCTAATAACACCTTGCTCTAGCCCTTCCGTTTATCGCGGGAAAGCATTATCGAGAGGGTATGAACGATGATACGCCCAAAAAGCCCGGCCTGATCTCCCGCCTGTTCGGTGGCGGTGCCGTTGTACCCGCGACTGAAGCACCGAAGCTAAACTGGTGGCAGCGGCTTAAAAGCGGGCTCGCCCGTTCGTCCGCCTCCATCGGCCAAGGCATTACCGACCTTTTTACCAAAAGGCGCTTGGATGAGGACACGTTACAGGATTTCGAGGACGTGCTGGTCCGCGCCGATCTCGGCCTTCCCGTCGCAAGCCGCATTGTCGAGGCGGTCGGCAAAGGCCGCTATGGCAAGGAAATCGAGGGCGAGGAAGTCAAAGCCATTTTGGCGGCTGAAGTGACAAAGACGCTGACACCCGTCGCTAAACCACTTGTGATCGACGACGCAAAAAAGCCGTTTGTGGTTTTGATGGTGGGCGTGAATGGTTCGGGCAAAACTACGACCATCGGCAAGCTGGCCGCTAAATTTTCAGCAGAGGGGCGCAAAGTGATGCTGGCGGCGGGTGATACGTTCCGTGCGGCGGCGATTGAACAGCTCCAAGTCTGGGGAACCCGCGTTGGCGCGCCCGTGATCACGCGCCCGCAAGGCTCGGATGCGTCCGGCCTCGTCTTCGATGCGCTTGATCAGGCGAGTGCTGCGGGGACCGATGTGTTGTTGATCGATACCGCTGGGCGTTTGCAAAACCGGACGGAATTGATGGCGGAGCTCGAAAAAGTCATCCGCGTCATCAAGAAGAAAGACGAAACGGCGCCGCACGCTACTTTGCTGGTGCTTGACGCGACCGTTGGACAAAACGCGCTCAGCCAAGTCGAGATTTTCGGTAAAGTGGCGGGCGTCACGGGCCTTGTGATGACGAAGCTCGATGGTACCGCGCGCGGCGGCATTCTGGTGGCGCTGGCCGAAAAATTCGGATTGCCGGTGCATTTCATCGGCGTCGGCGAAGCGGTGGATGATTTGGAGCCGTTTAACGCGGATGAGTTCGGGCGGGCGATTGCGGGGTTGGAGTGAGCGTTTCCTCATGGTGAGCCGCAAAACGCCGCTAAAGTGGAAAAACTGTACCGTCATTGCGAGCGACAAGCGAAGCAACCCAGCTAAACAAAATTAACGAAGCGCAACGGTTCGTTTTCGCTTTTTTCTAGACCATCAGCTGGGTTGCTTCGCGTCCGCTCGCAATGACGGAATAGATTACGTTTTATGAGGTTCTCTTAATCCTCGCCGCTCCCCAGCGCATACACACCCTCGGCCCCGATACCCTCTTCGAGCATCAAGCGGGCGCGAGCGCGGAGTTTCTCGGTCTCGCTCTTTAGCTGTCCGCAGGCAGCCAAGATATCGCGCCCTCTTGGGGTGCGGACCGGTGAGGCGTAGCCGGCGCGAAATACGACGTCGGAGAATTCTTCGATCCGGCCCCAATCCGAGCATTTATATGTGGTGCCGGGCCAAGGGTTGAACGGAATGAGATTGATCTTGGCCGGAATGCCGTTGAGCAAGCGCACCAATTCGCGGGCATCTTTTAAGCTGTCATTCACGCCATCGAGCATGACATATTCAAAGGTGATGCGGCGGGCATTGGAGACGCCCGGATAGTTCCGGCAGGCGTCTAGGAGTTGTGCGATCGGATATTTCTTGTTGAGCGGCACCAACTCATTGCGCAGCTCATCGCGCACCGCGTGCAGCGAAATGGCGAGCATGGAGCCGATCTCGTCGCCTGCCCGCTCGATCATCGGCACAACGCCGGAGGTCGAGAGCGTGATGCGGCGGCGGGAGAGTGAGAGGCCTTCGCCATCGGTGACGACGGCCATGGCGTCGCGGACATGCTCGAAATTGTAAAGCGGTTCGCCCATGCCCATCAGCACGACATTGGATACCGCGCGCTCGGCATCGGGCACCAAGCCGTCGGTAGGACGGGCGGCACCCGGCCAGTCGCCCAGACGGTCGCGCGCAATCATGACTTGAGCGACGATTTCAGCCGAAGTGAGATTACGCACAAGGCGCTGCGTGCCCGTATGGCAGAAGGAGCAGGTCAGCGTGCAGCCGACTTGGGATGAGATGCAGAGCGTGCCGCGGTCTGATTCGGGGATATAGACCGTCTCGATTTCCGCGCCTTTGTCATGGGCGCTGACGGGCGGCATCCGGATCAGCCATTTGCGGGTGCCATCAACCGAGATTTGCTCGGAGACGATTTCGGGACGATCAAGCGTGAAATGGTGCGCCAGCGTGCCGCGCAGCTCTTTGGAAACGTTGAGCATCACGTCGAAGGACGTAGCGCCCCGATGATAGATCCAATGCCAAAGCTGGCCGGTTCGCATCCGCAATTCGCGGGCAGGCACGCCGATTTCGGCTAGTTTTTGCGAAATTTCTGCTCGGCCAAGACCGGCTAAGGAGGATTTTCCATTCGCGAAGACGGGCTGAGGAGACAGAATTTCCGCTGTCTTCTCGATGGGGTCGATCGGCCCGGCTGCGCCCCCTGATGTCACGGACAGGCCTTTTTGACCTGATCAAGCGCTTGGGCAAAGCCCGCCAGCGCATAATTTTCCTGCAGCGCATTGCCGCGCTTTGAGGTTACTTTCAACGAAAGCAGCGGATTTTTCTTCATTTGCTCGATCACAGCGGTGTTGTCTTGGGCATTTTTGAGCCAAGCGACATTGCCTTGCGATTTAGGCGATACGACGAAATTGGCCTTACCGAGCACAAGCTGAGCGTCAGTGCCGTCTTTTGGCGGGAAGCCCAAAACAAAGCTGATCTCGTCGCGGACATTCTCTTTAGGCCGCGTGGATACGAATAAATATCCCGGATCACGGGTCAATTTGGCCGGTAAACGCTCTTTTGGCACGGCCAACGCATAGCAGATGCGTCCATTTGCCGTATCAGAGGCATAGACATTCCAGCTGCCAAACGTCCCGAGCTGGGTTGGCTGGGACTCGGTAGCGGCGGGCTTTGCCGGCGCTGCCTTGGCAGTCTCAGGCTTCTTAACCTGCGCAAACGCTTGAGACGAAAGCACAAAAACACCTGCAGCCATAAGGGCGGCCGAGGCAAGGATCCGGACGTTAAGACGATAAACCATGGGCGTATCAGGCTCCGACAAATCAATTCGTGAGGTAGCGCCTACCCTAAACCGAGTTCAGTTGAAACCAAAATTCTTAAGAGGCGACGAAAACTCCGTTTCAAATGAACTATTTTCGTGCCAATAATGTCGAAATTGAGTGCTTTATTCCGGTTATTCGCGGCGAGGTATAGGGTTGTCGACACATCAGGAGCTCGGCGAGCTTGTGCGAGCTGTAGCCTATACCCGCGACCGGGCGGCTTTTGCACAGCTTTTCGACCATTTTGGGCCGCGTTTGCACGCGTATCTGACCCGCTTAGGGTCGGATGCGGGGACGGCTGACGAGATTTTGCAAGATGTGATGACCACGCTTTGGACAAAGGCGCATCTTTTCGATCCATCCAAGTCATCTATCGCGACTTGGCTCTATCGAATCGCCCGAAATCGGCGAATCGATACGCTAAGGCGGGACCGCCTCGACTTTTTTGACCCGATGGAAGCGCCTGAAACGGCGGCCGAAGACGAAGGGATCGATCGCCGGATCGATATGCAGTTCCGCGAGGAGCGGATCAAGGAGTCGCTCGTGTCGCTGCCCGAAGAGCAGCTCACTTTGATTCGTATGGCGTTTTTTGACGATCTCTCGCATAGCGAAATCGCGGAAAAGACCGGACTTCCGCTCGGGACCGTTAAATCCCGAATCAGGCTCGCTTTCGGCAAGCTGCGCCGTCAGCTTGAAACGAATGGCGTGATCGACGCCGGTTCAGAGACATAAAGCGCCTTAGTTTGATCCATCCGCGATGGCGTTGATCGCTTTAGCCAACGTCACATCGCGATGCGATAGGCCTGTCACATCATGGCTCGTTAGTACGATATCGACGGTACGATAGACATTTGACCATTCAGGATGATGGTCCCGCTTCTCGGCCTCAAGCGCAACGCGCGTCATAAAGCCGAACGCCTCGTTAAAATCACCAAACACAAACCGGCGCGAAATCGCGTCGCGATCGGCAAGCAGAGCCCAACCGGCTAAATCGGAGAGAGCCGTTTGGCGTTCTTGATCGGTGAGTTTGTCATGATTAGCCATTGAATGTTCCATTAAGCGGTGATGCACGCCCGCTCAGTATAGTGTGTTTGGTGCAAGGGATAAATGGCCTCGGTCACATAAAGGCCGCCCCCCGTCGAAGAACGCGATGAAAAGACATTAAACGCTTCGGCAACAAACTGCATCGATGGCACATGGCCAATGACGCTTAAAAAATTCGCGAGCTCAAAGGGAGACGTATCACGCAGGCGCGCAAGCGTAATATGCGGCGTGAATTTGCGCGGCTCGGGCGGCAGGCCGATGCGACGCATCAACCGCTCATGCTCGGCTTGTAATTCCATTAAAGCGGGTGTGGGTGCAATTTTCGCGACCAAGGCACGCGGACGATCCCCGCCAAAAGCCGTGATTCCCTCAATGGTCAGAGGGATCGGTGCGCGCGAGACGCGGCCAAGAACCGAGTAAATATCGTGGGCGGTGCCCTCATCAATATCGCCGATGAAGCGGAGCGTGATGTGGTAATTATCCGGCGTGATCCAGCGGGCACCGGATAGGCCGCCGCGGATCGTCATGAGCTGTTCCGCTACTGAATCGGGAATCTCGAGGCCGGTAAAGAGGCGGGGCATGGGCTCCTCCTTCGACGGCCTTAGCCGCTGCTTTGGCACGAATCACTTATTGCAGTGCACCACACGGAAAGGCTTCCGACAAGGTGGATCTATTGCGTCCGATGCTGCGCGGATAGGGTGAAACCCGACTATGCGCGTTGCAGCAACCGTGAGCGCCAGCCTTCAAAGATAATCAAGGTGAGCCCGCTCGCCAAAATGAGGGACGCGCCTTCAAATACCGCAACCGGTGGCCAATCCCCCCAAATCAAAAAGCCCCACATGAAGGACCAGATCAGCGTGATATATTCGAACGGGGCTACCGCTGAAGCTGGCGCTAACCGATAGCCTTCGAACAATAAAAACTGGCCCGATGCGCCAACACCGCCGAGCAGTAAGAGCAAAAGAAGACTGGTGACATCAGGCGTTACCCACACGAAGGGCAGCGTTACGCCGCACACCAAAATCACAACGCCATTGCTCGCCAACATGAGGCTAAGGGACGATTCCTTGCGACTGATGAGGCGCACAAGAATATTCGTCCAGGCCCAGCAAAAGGCCGCAATCAGCACCAAGACAATGGGGATGAGATCAACCGAGCCCGCAGGCGCTGCTGCCACCACGACGCCGATAAAGCCAATAATCGTTGCGCCCCACCTCACCCATCCGACTGTTTCTTTCAAAACAAAGACCGAAAGGATGACCGCAAAAATGGGCGTCGAGAAATAAATGGTAACAAGCTCGGCTAAATGCAGCGAGCGCGACGCGGTGAAATAGGCAAGCCACGCCGCGAGGATCAAAGCTGAGCGGATGAGAAGTGCGTTGCGGTTTGAACTTCGGGCTAATTCAACGACTCGTTTTGGTCCCGTGAGCGACAAGCAGAGAAGCACAATCAAAATGCTGCGCGAAAACAACACTTCCCAGACCGGTAACGTGGTGACGAGCCATTTGACGGTCGCATCTTGGATCGAGAAAATCGAAAATCCGGCCAGCGCATAGCCAATGCCCGCCATGGTGCGGGTGTGGTGATCTTTTGCTTCTTGGGACATAGAGCGCCTGACGAAATAAGGTTGCCTGAAGATTAGGCAGTGGAAGCTTGATCCGGCAAGGGAATTTTCCCGAAGCGCAGCACCCTAGGCTTTGCCGTTGAAATCACATATAAAACCACAAAATGCCACATCATGCCGAAAGATTGCCATGAACCGCCCTCTCGCCTTTGACCGGCTGAACCATATTTTGCAATCGCTGGACGCCAGCGGATCGGTCAGCGTTGGGGAATTGGCCGAACGCTTCGGGGTGTCAAAAGAAACCATCCGGCGCGACCTTAAAAGCCTCGCCGATCAAGGGCGGGTTAGCCTTGTGCATGGCGGGGCAACGCTTGGGCTGCCCGCCGAGCCTTCGCTCTCACGGAGAGAGGCTGAAAACGCGCCCGGCAAAGCCGCCATCGGGCGTAAAGCGGCAAGCCTCGTGCGGGATGGCATGGTGGTGCTGATCGATTCCGGCTCGACGACGCTTTTTCTGGCCGAAGCGCTGATCACGCGCGAACACTTGACCGTGATTACCAATAGCCTGCCGATTGCGCTGACGCTTTGCCGGACGCAAGTGGTGAAAACTATCATGCTGGGCGGGGAAATCCACGCCAATGACGAGGCGAGTTTCGGCGTCGATACGCTTGAGCTGCTCCGGCATTATACCGTCGACCTCGCTTTTGTCGGCGCAGGCGGTATTTCGGACGAAGGCGATTTCACCGATTACACGCGCCTTGCCGCCGAACAGCGCCATTTAATGCTGAAAGCGGGCCGCAAAGCCTATGTCGTGGCAGATCACACAAAATTCGAGCGCCGCACGCCGGTGACGATTGCGCCGACACCGAGCCTTGCCGGACTTATTATCGACCGATTGCCGGACGAGCTCGCCTCCGCCCGCGCCGCGCAACAACGCTGGCCTATCCTGCTGGCCTGAATTTAAAACGCGTTGTGGCATAATGTTGCTTTTTGTGGCTTATTGACTGTTTTTGTGGAGTGCGATAAAACGCGTCGTATCATCTTCACAGGGCGGCGTTATCCTTCGCCCGATCAGGAGAAACGGTCATGACACGCCCATTTCGCGGCCCTGAGGGGCAGGAAACAACGCCTTATCTATTAACGCCCGGCCCGCTCACAACCACCCCTGCGGTCAAGCACGCCATGCTTCGCGATTGGGGCTCCTGGGACGCGGATCTTAAGCAGGTTGTCGCCGGTATTCGCGAACAGCTCCTTGATATTGCGGACGCCAAAAACGGCTTTGAATGCGTGTTGCTGCAAGGCTCCGGCTCTTATGGCGTTGAAGCAGCCCTCGGCAATTTTGCGCCAAAAGACAAAAAGAGTTTGATGCTGACGAATGGCGCCTATGGCGAACGTGCGATTAAAGCACTAGCCTATATGAACCGCGATTTCATCTCCTACGAAACCGATGAGCTTGAAGCGCCATCAGCTGACGAAGTTTCGGCTTTGTTGAAAGCCAATCCGGATATTGGCGCGGTGTTTATGGTGCAATGTGAAACAACAAGCGGGATCGTTAATCCGATTGAAGATATTGCAGCCGTTGCGCAAAAAGCGGGATGCGTTGTTATCCTTGACGCGATGTCGAGTTTCGGTGCGATGGACATCTCGATGAAACGGATGGGCATTGATGTTGTCATCTCATCCGCGAATAAATGTATCGAGGGTGTACCCGGCTTCACCTATGTGATTGCGCGGCGTGATTTACTTGAAGCCTCACAAGGCATGTCGCATTCACTCGCGCTCGATCTCTATGAGCAATGGGCCTATATGGAAAAGAGCGGTCAATTCCGCTTCACGCCACCCACCCATACGCTTGTTGCTTTTGCCAAAGCGCTTGAACAGCACGCAAGCGAAGGCGGTGCACCGGGACGTCTTGCGCGCTACAAGAAAACGGCAAAAACCTTGCGTGATGGTATGCGCAAGATTGGCCTTTCACCTTTACTGGGCGATAATGAAACAGGCCCAATAATCCAAACCTTTGCAACACCGCGCGACAAGAATTTTGATTTCACGCGATTTTATGAAGGCCTGAAAAAGCGCGGCTTTATCATCTATCCCGGCAAGCTCACCAAGAAGCCGAGTTTTAGAGTGGGCAATATGGGCGCGCTTGATTGGGAGGTGATGGAAATGCTTGTCGATGCGACTAAAGCAACCCTTCAAGAAATGAACGTCACCGATCTCACGCCGGCGGAATAACAAAGATGACCAAAGCACCCCTCACCATTAATGGCCGCGTTTTCAACTGGCCCAAGCGCACCTTGGTTGTGATCTGTCTCGACGGATCAGAACCTGCTTATACGGATGAAGCACGTAAGCGTGGCTTGATGCCCAATTTAGAAAATCTGATTGCAAAGGGCGGCGAATATCGCGCCGACAGTGTGATCCCGAGTTTTACCAATCCGAACAATCTGTCGATTGTGACGGGCCGACCACCAGAAGTGCATGGCATTTGCGGTAATTATCTTATCGATCCCGACACGGGATTGGAAACGATGATGAATGATCCGAAATGGTTGCGGGCACCTACCATTTTTGCAGAATTTCAAAAGGCCGGTGCACGTATTTTGATGGTGACAGCGAAAGACAAATTGCGCCTCTTACTCTCAAAGGGCCTTATCTACGATGGCAGTGCGATTGCGTTTTCATCCGAGAAGGCCAATACCGCAACGCTTGCAGCAAACGGTATCGATAATCCATGCGCGGCATGGAATATGGCTTTGCCGGATGTCTATTCAGGCGATCTTTCCGAATTTGTTTTCGCAGCGGGTGTTAGACTTATCCCTGAGATGAAACCTGATCTTGTTTATCTTTCAACAACCGATTTCATTCAGCATAAATTTGGACCAAGCGAAAAAGGGGCGCTTGATTTTTATGCGATGTTTGATCGCTATATTGGTGAGCTTGATGCGCTTGGTGTCACCCTCGTCATTACGGCTGATCACGGGATGAATGATAAGCATACGCCCGATGGAAAGCCGGATGTGCTCTATTTGCAAGACGCACTGGATGCAACATTTGGTGCAGGTAAAAGCAAAGTCATCTTACCAATCACTGATCCCTATGTCGTGCATCATGGCGC
This sequence comes from Hyphomicrobiales bacterium, assembly GCA_947455725.1. GTDB lineage: Bacteria > Pseudomonadota > Alphaproteobacteria > Rhizobiales > Beijerinckiaceae > CAIUPE01. The sequence goes on from CANGPL010000012.1 coordinate 55,260, forward strand.
GTTAGGCTCTTATGCCGCGATCTATCTTTATGGTGCAGATGCGCACGCGGTGCGCGATTATATCGGCTCACTCGATGGTATTGATGTCGTACTTTCAAAAGCAGAAGCCTGCGCACGGTTTGGCTTGCCGTCTGACCGCACGGGTGATCTCGTCGCTGTTTCAGGCGGGCCGAATAAAACAAAAGTGATTGGTACGTCTGTTGCGGCGCATGATCTCTCGGGGCTTGATGTACCGCTTCGCTCGCATGGCGGATTAACCGAGCAAAATGTGCCCTTCTTCATCAACGGACCTGTTAACGGCTTGCCGCAGGGCTTACGTAATTTCGACGCATTTTTCGTCGGCTGTAATCACGCGGAGTAAGGCTTATGAGCAAGATTGTTCGAGAAACGATGCGGATTGGCGGCAAGCAGGTTTCAACCGATACCGTCGTAAATGTCCATTATCCCTACACCAATGAAATCATTGGTACGGTGCCCGCGGGCCGCGCCGAGCATGCGCGTGAAGCGTTTAAAATTGCGGCCAATTACAAGCCAAAGCTAACGCGCTATGAGCGGCAAACGATTTTGTTCCGTACCGCCGAACTCATCAATGCGCGGAAAGATACGCTGGCGCCTTTGATCACGAGCGAGCTTGGCATTTCGATGAAAGATTCACTCTATGAATGCGGCCGTGCCTATGATGTGTTTACGCTCGCCGGACAATTGGCCATTCTTGATGATGGTCAGATTTTTTCTTGCGATCTGACGCCGCATGGTAAATCACGCAAAATTTATACCAAGCGTGAACCGGTTCGTGCGATCTCGGCGATTACGCCCTTCAACCATCCACTCAATATGGTGTCGCATAAATTAGCGCCTGCGATAGCGACAAATAATTGCGTCGTATGCAAGCCGACCGAACTGACGCCACTGACTGCCATCGCGCTCTCGGACATTTTATACGAAGCAGGATTGCCGCCTGAAATGGTGCAAATGGTAACAGGCCTGCCGGATGATATTGGCGAGGAGATGGTGACTAATCCTGATATTTCACTCATCAC
>CANGPL010000013.1 GCA_947455725.1 Hyphomicrobiales bacterium
TCGGGGAACCGCGCCTCCAGCGTATGCAGCATTCGCTGCGCCGTTCGGAGCGATATTTCGAATTTCTCGCATACATCGTCCAGCGTGACGCCCTGCTTGCGGGCCGAGACCATGGTGGCGAGATCAAGAAGCTGTTCAGCCTTTGCAAATGCCATCTTACCGCCTCCGTCCAAGGCCGCCACAGCTGTCTAGCAGCACCAGCAGGTAAAAAATGGCATAAAGATAGTGGTCTATCAGGCGGATATCGGCAAAAGTGAAAAACGTCTTCATGTCGTAATTCTCAAAAACGCGATCACCGCGTCGGTCGAGAATGATACTTGCACGGCGGTATGACAAGAACTGTCATGCTGAATTGATTCAGCCATTTATATTCGTTTGGAAAAATGTAATTACTTCAAGATAAGTAGGATTCGACGCGGGGGCAAAAATTGGAAATTAATGTGCGAATTATTGCCGAACGTGAAAAATCATCAATGGTTAGCACATGGACGGAATACCTTTGCATTCAAAACGGCAAAGAGAAGCAGATTCGGCTATTTACCGGAATGTATGAAGGGCTTGATGACGCCTTAAAATATTATGATGAGGATACTGAAGATTATAAATTACCCAGAATTATTGATGGCAAAAATGTAGTAAAAGTTGATGACGAAGTTGTCGTGGGCGGGAAACTAGACTTTATTGATCCGAAAGATATGGTTGAGTTTGATCACATAGACGACGCACAGTTATTGGAATGGTTAAATCATACAAGACGGAGTACATCTCTTGATAAGACACAATTATTAGATGAAATTTTGCATGTTATAAATGGTGAAAATTAATGATAAAAAATTGTTTCATTAAACCACTAACCGATGCACAAAAACTTGAATTTAATGAAGTAAGTTTTATAATTTACGCCGTTTCGTACATAAACGTCGCTTCAAAATTAATTGAATGGAATACTATACATGAGATCGCTATATTTCAAAATATATGCGTACATGCAGTTGAATTGTCTTTAAAAGCAATTGTGATCAAACATGGTAATGACCCGAAAGAATTTAATCACAATATTTTAGAGCTTAAAGAATATACCGAAGGCAGGGGACTAGAATTTTCTGCTGAAGATAGCGCGCGATTTATTTTGATTAATGATGCAATTTATAACCAAGAGTTTAGATATCCTAAGAAAATGATTTTTACGAATTTAGGAGATGACCTTCTAATTTGGAGTAAACTAGTCTTAATTAAATGTGCTCAATTAATCGGAACAAACGCCACATCGCAAATCCCACATTTTTGGTGGACTGAATTAGATTCCACAATAAAATAGTGATAAATTTAAGAAATATATTACATTTTTAAATAAGTAATCTCAAATGCCTTTACGGGACGGTATTCCTGCATACGATTAGCTAATCCGAACGCATCTTTCATTTCATAGCGTTGAAAAATATCAAGGCCGCGGTCTAATGAAATTTTCCATCCTGTGTCGGTTATGATATGCCGAGCATGAACGGTACCCGTTCCATCAAATTCCCAGCTAAACTTCATTCCTGCAGAATCGCAGGCTGTCTCTATTGCAGCTAAATGTTCATGCTGTTTTTCAGGGCTATATTCATCAGGAGCCGTAATTAGATGGACCACAACCTCGTCCTCCAAAGCTTTATGGCGAACAATTGTCTCAATAAATTCCATTAGATTTCGTGCTTGATAAAAAAGTCGGATGTAGGGATCTGTAATGGTGATTTTTTTTGCGCCCCTGATGTATTCGCCAAACAACTGGTCGTAACTAACGCCCTTGCGATTTTCTTGGAATACGAAATGCCCCACCTTTGCATCGGATTTAACAGTTTTGGCCGCAGTAGCTCCGACCGCTTTAGCTGTGGGTGCAATTGGTGAGCCTAAATCCCCGTCTTCTGAACTTTGCGCAGATGCCACAATAGCTTCTGACGCCTCAGATGTAGCACTTCGAGTATAATAGAATTGAGGGTATTCGTCCTCTTCGAGTGTAGTGACCTGAACCTTCCGCCCATCTTTACAGACAAAATGAAAATCTACCTCGGGATAGGTTGAATCAATTCGCTTCAATTGGTCTTTAACGCGCTTGCGACTTTCGACAGCCAAGCGAAGAAGCTCTTCGACCTCAGCATCCGTCTCTCCTCCCGCAGGGAATAGAAGTTTTATAAGGCCGGACATCGTCTTGTTGATCGCATCCCGATCCCGCGTCGATATTTTAGAGCTGAGTGTAAAACTTGCTTGATGGCGGTTCGAAAAATCATCACCACGCAGATGCCGGAAAATTTCGGCTAGATAATCGACAATAAAACCGAATCCGGAAGTGAACATCTCCCCACGTATCACGTCGACTTCCCAGCCGGGCAGATAAGCGTGGATCCGGTCAATGAACGCTGAATCGTGGAATTGGGGCGGCAGCTCTTCAAAAAGGTCGCTGTTTTTCAACATGTAGGGCACGTTGTGCGCCGTATTGCCCACAAAGGCGAAACTGGCCTCCGCTCCCATGGTTGAGATACCACGCGAAAACGTCTTATTGGCCATATAGTTCTTCATAATATCGACGAGGGCTTTATTGGCAGCCTTTTCCCGCCCCGCAAATTCATCAAAAGCAACCACATCCCAATAGCCGACGAGACCAATCCGACCATTCGAGTTGTTGACAAAGAGCTTGGGTATCGACACCTCACCGCCAGAAATCAATTGTCCGTGGGGTGAGAACTCAGAATAAACATGCGATTTTCCGGTTCCCTTTGGCCCCAGTTCAATCAGATTATAATTTCTTTCAACGAAGGGTATCAGACGAATAAGCTGCAAAAGCTTACTGCGCTTCCCAAAGGCCGCTGGATCAAATCCAATGCTTTGCATCAGAAAATCGATCCACTCGTCCGTGGTGAATTCCTTGCGAGCTTCGACATACGCATCGAAATCGACACGTGCGATTTGGATCGGCTTTAAGGTCTCGACAATCCACGGTGATACCTTTGCTTCTTCAGAAAACTCGTACTGAAGATCTGCGATACACCACACCCCACTCACCAGAAGTTTTGGGTTTGCCTTGACGGTGCCGCTATCGATGGAAACCTTTTTAATGGCCAAATTTTCAAAGACTGCCTCATGGGCATCAGTCTTTTCATTTAGCGAGACGCTGATCCGATCAATGACCTTGTAGCGGCCCTTGTCCCGGATTGTTGATTGGATGAGCCCAGATTCATTGCGATGAACATAATGTTTACGGAGGATCTCTTTAACAGTCTCAATCCCCGTCTCGATAGAAGCAGCGTCGTCAGTGGCACAATATTGGCCGAGGAGGTATTCAAGCACATAGGTGGGCACGATGGCATTGCCCTTGACAGCCTTCACCAGATCCTTCCGGACGACATAACCGGGGAAATGGGTGTTGATCTTGGTGTCGAGATTACTCATTTGCCATTCCTTTAGAAATCAAAAATCTGTGGCTATGCCACGTCGTAACTGGAAACGCTGGCTTACATAGTCCTGATAATGGCTTGTTTTTCCAACTCGTTCTTCAAGCTTGAGAAACACGTCCTGATTATTGAACTTATCAGCCTGCCGCGCCAAAAGGAATTTACGAGGGATTTCCCGCTCACGCGGATTGTCAGAACGGAAATCAAAAACCAGTTCATGCATATCCGATATGAGTTCACCGGTGGCCGAATAGATGCCTGCCCGCAGGTTTCTCGGATGTAATTTATCGGTCACGGGTTGGGCTTGGTAGAAGGTAACCGCGATCTGACCGGAACTGATTAAATTTCTACCTGAAGCTAGTATTTGCACATCAATTTGGCGCACATCGCTCTCGCGTCCCTTTCCAACACGGATAACCGGGACAACTATTTCTTGAAGACTTGCCCCGCCATGGACAAAGCGGCTTCCCGCGCCTTTAACGCGTAACCGGTTGATAGAATTCGGAATCAACGCCTCTAATTCGCCGTTCAGAGATAATTCCGCAGAAGTGAATTTCCGCATGCCCGGTGTGACGGGCAAGTTCTTCCCCATAACAAAGCGGCGGTTGCGATAAAGAACCTCACCACCTTGAACCTCGGCAATAGAGAAGTCGCTCTCTTCCAAGGCTCTGTGCTGATATATGAAGCCGTGATCAGCAGTAATCAGGATGTTGGAGGCATTGGCTGAAGTCAGCTTACGTACCAATGCAATGAGATCTTCCAAAGCACCTTCGACGGCTTCGGGGAGCCTCTCTTCGGTTGCCAACTTATCGCCAACCACGTCGATGCGGTTGTGATAGATATAAATGACATCATGGTCGCGGAAGACATCCTTAGCTTCATCCCCCTTCAGGTTCATAACCTCTTCGGATTTGAATGTGACCACACGATCGCCGGCACGACCTGATTCGAGGAGCTTCTCTCGGTTGGCTTGCCCTTGCGTGCTCTGTTCTCCATCAAAAACCAGTCCGCTATCATCCTCAGCAATCCTGAGCGCTCGATGCGGCAGCAAAGCGGCCATTCCCAATTGTGTATAGCTTGGTAGCACGCCTAACATTGGTTTCAATTCGGCTTCAAAGCGGTTGAGTGCCCGAATGCGGGACAGACATTCGTCCGCAACCTCGAAGCGCATGGCATCAGATATGATGACGCAGATTTTTTGATCTTTTCGGCGAAATGCCGCGGCTTGATCGCGATAGAAATCGAGTTGACGGTCGATGCCTGAGATTTCCCAATGAGGGGACCGATTGATCAGCTCCTGCCAAGCATCATTCACGGGCAATAGATAACTATTTACATATAGATTTTCGATACGGTCGAACAACTCGCCGAGAAGTGATGCCTGCCCGCTTTGCTGCATATGGTAGATGAATTTGCGATAGTGCTGGTCCAACCGAAACCAAGTCGATGAATATCGGGCAAAGCCTTCCGCCAAGCTTGTCATGCCAAGGGTCGCTTCAGCAAGGCCTTGTTGAAACTCTGTTGCGTGGCCAATCGCTTGATAGATGTCGGAGAATTGATCGAACCAGTGGCTCTGCCGCCGTTCACGAACCCATTTCAAAACTTCACCAGGTGTCAAAGTTTGGGCGCTGAGACCCTGCACGAGCTTACGGATAATCTCTCGGTCAATCTCTTCAAAATAGTCGATATCAATCAAATCTCTAAAATCACGCCTCGCAATATCGTTGGAGATCTGCAGAACTTCGGCATAGCGATGGGATAGGCGTTCAAAACTTAACGAACCTGCTTTGTCATTCTTCCACCGACGGAACATCAGCAATGCTTCAGCATTGAGTGTTGAACTCTCATGCAACCCCATCGCGTAGCTGGACTTAAAAAGTGAAATCGCGAAATCTTCGATGTCCGGTGTATCGGACTTATAACCGTAAGCATTCGCGACTTGCTTCCAGAGGAACCCCATCAGGCCAACCCGCTCGATAAGCTTTAACCCGTCCTCTTTGTTATCAGATAGATCCGCTAACAGGGCTTCGACGACGGTATCAAGCCCACCTTGTGCTCCTGCGCAGATGGCGAGCATCCGTTGCCGCATCTGGCCGGGTGTGTCGTTTGGTTGGCGTATCTTTTTGAGCGTATCGACGCGGTGTTTGGAACGAAAGAATTCGACATGGTCCTGCAGAACAGGAGCAAAGGCCAATTCAAGCCCCAACTCCGAGAGCCAGATTGTTGTTTGATCCGCTTTGAACACCCCACTTGAGAGTTGCACGTCTAAAAGCCAATTATCGGCCAAAGGCGGTTCCGCCCCTTCGTAAAAGAGCAGAAACTTCACGTGTGGCTCTTGGCGAAGAATACGGTATTTCAAACCAAATTCGTTATTTGCAATAGTCAGTTTGGTTACATTTGGCATATCCAATGCGTCAAATGTCTCGCGCATATCGCACGCGACATCATACCAGAAGACGATGCGCTTTTCCTCAAAGAAGCGTGCTAGGGATGCCGCGATGCGCTCACTCATCGCCGTTGGCCTCCAACCCTTTGATCGGTTTTAGCGCAACTCCGAATTTGGGGTAGTTCACTTTCACGCCGTCATCGAGGTCGATTTCAATTTTGGCTTGGGCAAGCGGGAACACGACATCGCGCTCCCAAGCTTGCAATTCATCGATCATTTTGCCGAGTTGCTCAATCTCTTTGAGCGCTCGGGTACGAATGGCTTGGCTGGCGTCGCCACTGTCTGCCAGGCGCTCTTGTGCAGCTTTCTCACCGATAATCTTTGTAATCATTTCACGCAAATAATCGTTCAGCATCACCGATACCGTGTCAGGCCGATAGCGGTGCATATAGATCAGGGCGTTGAACGTGCCCTTGGGGCTGGAGAACATCCAATAGATCGGGCGTTTTTTATAGCGCCGCACATGGGCCTCAAAGAAATCCTTGGTGAAGTATTTGCGGATGTCCTTGCCCAAGGCGGCCTCGATAAAGGCGAGGTTTTCTTGGAACTGCGCCTCGCCAAAAGTCACACGCAGGAACTTGCGGAAACGCTCGGTGATGTCATCGGCGAACCAGTCGGCGTCGAGCACGGGGATGACGTTGTCGCCGTCCACGTCAAAGCTGGACTCGGGAATGCGGGCGAGGTAATCGGCCAGCCCTTCGCCCTGATTGGTAAGGATCAGGCCCGGCGCGTCGAGGCTATAGCGGCCAAACATGCAGCCCACGGCATAGTGTAGGAATTCGGCCATCGTGTCGGCCCGCAGGCGGGTTTCCAGTTCCTCGGTCGAGGCCTTGCCGCCATAGCGATAGGCGGGGTTACAGGTGAGGGTGATTTCTTCCAGCGGCACCTCGGGGGTCAACTCGTCTTGCAGACCATAGGCGTCGATGAAGATGCGGTTGTTCTCTTCCTCTAACCGCTGCATCTCGTCGGTCATGCCCTGCCAATGGGCGCGGAGGGTGGCGTAGCTGGCGGCCAGCGTTTCGGCCCGATGCTCGTGGGCGAGCAGCGGCAGTGTGGTGAAATCCCAGGAGGTTTCGTAGGCGTCCCAGTCGGAGCGGGAAATATCGGTACACCTAACACCGTTAATGGTGCAAACTTGTTCGGTCGTTTTGAAAGGTACGCTGCTTACGTGGCCAATCTCTGTTTTCCAACCTGAGCTCACAACTTCAATGAACTGCCGAAAAACCTTTGAGTTTAAGTAAGATAACATTGAGAATAAGTCGACATTTGGAAAGATGCTTGGCGATAGATCCTCAAAAATGTGACCGTCATCTGAAAGACGAGCCCCAAAATTCCCTTGGCTTAATCGATTATAGTGCAATCCACGTCGTAAATAGAATTCCTTGTTTCGCAGCATAGAATTTGGATGTTGAGAAATGAGCCGACCATTTGATCCGTAATTAACTGCATCAGTATTGTTTCCGAACCATTTCCTTGCATCGCCGCCCTTTAGAAGCGGGTACCATTTTTTTTGCATGGATCCAATGAAATCCCTCGCAGAGATTTCAGGCCAAAAGCGAATGAACCGATCATTGTCACCGGCGATGATACCTGTCTTTAGTTCGGCGAATTCTCCGATTTTCTTTGACTCCCTGAACCCAGAAAGCACTTTTTCACTTAGCCAATACGCGATTGGAGCACTCGGTATTGATTCAAACTCCGCTGATCGGCATCGAAACAATAATCCGCATTTACGATCACTAATTGCCTTACGCATCATCTCTGATTTTTCATCTTCTGACTTTCCAACAGTCAGTCGAATGAATTCGCCCAGTATATTTACTTGATAAGAGTTCAAAAAAACGAATGCGGTAGTCGAAACCACAGCACCAGCAATAGTATCGAAACCTCGCTCGCCTAAGTGGGCCATGGAAACCAATGTTGCATTCGACAGGAGTTTCGAGCGCAGCTTTTCAAATGCGGAGAGAAACATCCATGATTGCATATTGATCATCGCCATAAAGCCGTGGCGTTGGCTCAGTGCTAGTGCCCTTTCCATAAACATAGAAAAAAGATCCGCTTTACTGTCTGGAAATCTTTCCTTGGAAAAGTCTTGCAATCGTCCATTCATCCCCTTGCTGCCCAAATAAGGCGGGTTTGCCACCACTACATGGTATTTGGGCGAGAGGGCCTCCGCCATCTCCAGCACCTTCAGCACCCGCTCTTGCACATCACGCAGCAGCAGATCGCCGCTGAAATCCTTCATCCGAACCACCCGCGCCACCTCGGCCGGATCGCGCAGTTTCGGCACGATCAGCGAACCGAAGTTCTTGGCCTGTTCGAACTGTTGCACCGTCGCCCAAAGTGGCGCGTGAAACTGCATTGCAGATGCCAATTCTGACTGCAGGACCCGCAAACGCCCCAATTCTTTCGGGGCTCGAACAGCCTCGTCCAGACGGAGCGATAACGCGTCCAGATCCATCCGATAGCTGGTATCATTGCCATGCCGCGCATAGTCCGCGCCGAGACGTTCCAGCTTGTGTGCCGTGGCAGGCGACTGAGACGATTTGGCAAAATCTCCCTCAATCTTGCGTCGTTCTTTCGAGTTCTTGTCGCTATCCGCAATCTTGAGCAAGTCTCGACGGACGGTATCAAATTGGTCAAGAAGGAAGGGGCTCTGCACCGCTTCGTCGTAAAGATCTACCTCATCGGCAACGCCATCTAGCATTCGCATAAGGTAGCTATCGGGAGCATCCGAAAAGGTTACCGCTTCGGCAAATTTGAGATAGTTTGAAAGGTGACGCCATAAGGCTTGCAGTGTGGCCGGTGCGGATTTGATCTGACTGGCAAGTCGATCAATGTTCAGATCGTAACCGACGGCGTACATCCAATCGTTGAACACCGAAAGCCTTATGTCGGCGTTCTGCATCACACATATATTGGGCTGCACGTTCAGCCGCAGAAACCGCCGTCGTCCCAGCTTAGCCGCAGCCTTCATCACCAGCGCAAAGGCCGCCAGTGCTCCGGCACGGTCGTCAATCTCGATCCCATACAGGTTATGGGTCAGGATCAGCGCGGGGATCTCTGTCGGCTCATAGCCCTCTTCCTCATAGATCGCATGCAGCAGGTCAAAAGCATATGTCAGCATATGCCCCGAGCCACAGGCTGGATCGCAGATCTTGATCTCTTCGGGCTTTGAGATCCGAAGAAAATCCGTCTCTGGCTCTTCCGGCGCGATGTAATAGTCCATCTGCGCGGTTAGTTTGGATTGAGGCCGGTTCAGCATCCATAGCCGCCCCAGCGAGTTTTCCACCAGATAGCGGACGATCCAATGCGGGGTGAAGAGCTGCGTCGCGGCCGGGATGTTTTCCGCCGTGATTTTCACGTTCTTCTTCAGGCCTGCAAAGACCTGATCCTTCTTCTCGCTTATATAAAACTGGTAAAGCCAGCCAATCACCTCGACATCGACACAATCTTCAACCGTCATCGTAGTGCGCATGCGAGCCAAAATGCTGTCTTGCGACAACAGATCATCTGGCATCAACAATTCGGTATAGTCGGCGATCTTTTCAAACAGAAACGGCATCACATTGTGCCATTGGTTACAGACCGCCACCAGCAGCAATCGATAGGCTTCCCCCTGTCCGTCACGCGACGGCTTACTGCCATTCAAGAACGCCGCAACATTAGCGCGAGTGCTTTCGGATATGGCTTCATCGATATGTCCGGCTGCAGCCTCGGCCAGAACTTCCGGACGGGTTTGGCCATCGGAAGGCGTGACAACCCGAGGGTTGGTGTAACCATTCGCATCCATAAATCGCAGCGCCGAGAGGCGATTGAACCACGTATACGCAGCCTTCTCGATCACCTCCTGGCGTGATGTCGTTGAGATCTCGCCTTCCAACTCTTTAACCGCCGAGGGGAATTCGCGACGCGCAGCGCTTGCTTCGCTCAGAACAAGATCAAGCTTTGAGGTAACTTGCCCCATCAAAAGCGTGCGGGCATCCTGGGCAAATTTCTTGAGCTTGTTCGTGTCCATCAGACGATAATCCTCTTACCACTATGGATTTCGGCCAACAGCGTTTTGCGTAATTCAATGAGATAGTCTTCCACATCGCTATCGACGGTTAGATAGGGCTTGCTGAACGCGACTTTGATTTCATGGATATTAACGTAGGCTGCGGGAGGGGGAACTGGTGGTGCAACTGGCGGCTCACCCATGCCCCCTCCTGGGTTAGGCGGTTCGAGGACAACCGGACGGGCCAGACGATCAACTTCCTGCAATAGGCGCGGATATAGTTGGGAACGAACCGTATTCGCCCGATCCCGTAAACCGGCAATCAGTGTCGTCTCTTTCAAACCTTGCCGCGCCAGTTCGAGAGATGACAATAATTGTGTTGCATCCGATGGCGATACTTTACTGAACTCCGGCAAGGATTCTATTTTTAATTTGCAGCTATCGATTTCGGCTTCAACCGATTTGCGCTCTTCGATGATTTTCAAATCAAGAATGGATTTGAGATCATAGAGCCGCGTCTTGAGATCTTGAATCGCAGACCCTTTAAAGCATTTTGGATCGAGCAAAACGGCTCGCATAGCGTCCGCTTCTATTTGCCCAGCATAGGTAAAATTATCTATCTGATCGTTGAGGAAGCTATCAACATCCTCATAAATTTTGCGCTGTGGTCCATTCATGAAGTTGCGTATCGGATCGAGAACATCCTCCTTCAAATCTAGGAGTGCATCTTGATGTCTCGGCAGATCCGTAATGTACCAAACAGCCGGTTTATTCGCGACCGAGTTGATGTTATCGAGGACCACACTCAATGCCGACAAGAACGGAAAAGTTGCTTGTTGGGCAAGTAGAATATTGATCTCGCCTTTAAGTCTATCAAAGGCTGTTGCGCATTCAGCCCCCAACACTTTCGCTTCGTTGCCTTCCGGTGGTGCAACGAAGAAGTCGCGGTAAAAATCCTTCAACGCTTTGATCTGGGATGGCTGGAATTCAACCTGTGGTGCGAGAAGGATGTTGGATAAAACATTAGAGTTACGAAGCGCACGCTCTAATGGGTCACCTTCCAAGACTGTGCTATCGGACCGCGCTTCAAGCTTTCCGCGACCGATCAGACTTGCAGTTACGCACAGGATCGCCGCTGCGGGCCATCCATAGGGCTTGGCTTCAAACCGTTCCAGTAATGCCTTTGCCGTAACACGGACACCGAGTTTTGCTTGCGACTGAGCGAAGTTCAAGATTTCTTGCTCAGCTTCGGTCAGGCCAGTACCTTCGCCACCAAAGAGCCCTTCAGCCCCTTTAAGCGAACGCCCGATATCGTTTTCGCTATAAGAGAGCCCCCGCAACATGGGTAAGTTCGTGTAAACCTTGTCGATTAAAATTTGGAATGCTTTGACAACCCGCTCCTGCGGATCCTCGCCGCCGATCTCAATATTCTCTCCGCGCACAAACAAGCGGGCATCCGAAATCAATTTATGAAGTCGAAGTTTCAACTCAGACCGTCGACGATTATTCTGCTCGCCCATTTCCACGACGATGCGGTCGCGGCCAGGCTGTTGTGTACCAGACCGGGCTTGTCGAACAAATTTGTCGGTCTTCTTGTAGAGCGTCAGATCTTTAATGAACCGAGCATCAGGCGCCATAGAGACAACCAATTCCTCACGCGTCATGCTCCGCATCCTGACAGCTTCCGGTGATGAGGCATCATCCGAGAACGGGCTAATGACATTGACCACCAACTCATATTCGCGCCCTAAAAGGCGATCATCCAGCTTTCGGCTGAAGGCATAGTCATGCCCAGTTGTTGCATGTTTGATTTTCTTGTGACGGATTACTTCTTCAAAAACGAGTGTTTCTAACTCTTTGCCAATTTCCGACGGATCTGCGTCAAGAGACTTGATTTCGTTTTGAACATCAACCTCTTCATTGGTGAGAAACTCGTAAACCTCGCCATTGCGTTGAATATACGTGTTCCGCTCTAATAGATTGAGAGCTTCTTCAATCTTACGGCGCTGCGAAACCTGATCAGCATCAAATTCAGACAGAAGCAGAATACTGATGTTGCGGACTGTAGGCTTAAACTCCTTGATATATTTAACAAGGAAGAGCGATTTGAGAACACGGACCGCAAAAGGATCGTCGAGATTATCCTCAGCAATTTGAACCGACCGTTGGATGCCAGATTTTAATGCTGCCCGAATTCCCTCAAACATAAGATCAAAGGTCGCGATACCACCAACTGGATAATCAGCAAGTTTCTTAGCTACCTCTTGGAAAACGCCCAGCATCGAGCGCTCGCCAACGGAACTGTGCTTGCCCTCAAAGGCGTTATGCTGCGACAGGCTTGTGATAGCCATTTGGAACAGCGTGTATTGATAGGGAGGAAATGGATAACTCTGAATGAAATTATTGCGATCAGTAAAGTTTTTAAGGCGAATGGAGCCGTCCGTAAAATCAAACAGCGTTTTAAGGTTGTTTTCCTCACGCCCGAACAGATGGCCTAATTGAGCAATGCCTTCTTCCGTTTTAGCCAAAAGTCTCTTTTGAATAACCTCGGCGACATCTGCACTGTTCAAAGGCATTCGCGTGGCAAACCGTGCTTGAATTTTAGAAAAATCATTTTCCTGCTGTGCGGTCATATCGCCAATTACGGACGCCATGTCCTGCTGAGCCGTAACAAGTATCCACGCTTGTCCTTTACACCGCGTATTGAGGCTTTCGGCGATGGTCTGAAGGTTCGTCATCAATTTTGTATTGTCAGCAATGTATTGTCCAACTTCATCGACAAAAAAATTCAACCTAAATTTGGGGCCTTGTTGATCAATCCAGGCTTTTACATTGTTTGCAAAATCCTCGATCGAAACCCGGTGATCCTTGCGATAATTTCCTATGATGTCTGCGGCATCGACTTCAGTCCCACCCACAACTTTTGCATACGCTTTAGCGATGTTGAGTTTTCTAATAATTGCCGTTTCTCGACCACGCTCCCACGGCTCATTCGCTATGACGGCATAAGCCTCTTTAAAGCTAACAAGCTTACCCAGTCCATCGAGATCTCGCTCAAACTGTGCAATGTGTGGCTGCTTTCCAAAATAGCCGCACATTTCATCGAAAACCTTCTGAAACACCGACAGCAGTGCATCAACCTCAGTTTTAGAAATTACGTCAGCTTTTTGATCAATGTTAAACAGAATGCTTTTCGATGGAATAGGAACGGCCTTGTTCAGCAAGCCGACCAAAGTAGGATGATCCAGTAGCTCTTTTTTGTTCTTGAAGATGTCGTAAGCTGGGATACCCTCGACTTTGTGATTTTCCAATAAATAGGCCAGCATCTTCAAAAGGTGTGATTTGCCAGAACCAAAAAAACCAGAAATCCAAACACCATTGGCCGTACCGTAATTGTTGTAGGCGATAAGAAACTGCTCTAGACGCGTAGCGATCTCGCCGGTGATAACATATTCCTCGAGCTCAATTTTTAAACTCGCGTCGTCGTCAGCTTTAATGACGCCGTCAATGGAACGATCGACCGGCTTCAGGAAGATTTCTTTCATCTGCAGAGCCATTGCATCACACCTCAAAGTTCAAAATATTGAAAGCCCGATAGTATTTATCGTCATGGAGTAGGCCGAAAAGATCAAGCGACGCCCCCGTCGCTAACGCGTGCGCGTAATTGCCCGGAAAAAACAGCACGGTTGGTCGGTCCTTAGCCGTGCTTTGAAGATTATTTAAGACATTATGAGAACGCACATAGGGATAGACCTCACCAATTCCAGACAAAAAAATTACGTCATGCGGTGTGGCTGCAATAATTTGGGCGATCTTCGGTATAAGGTGAGCGACTGGATCCAAAACGCTTTGCAGCAATTCTTTTAACTCGTCCTTGGCGCTTTGTTCTTCAATGGAAAACACCTCGTCAAGGATTCCCCGATCCTTAAGAAGCGCCAATGAAAGGTCATAAAGATTGATATCAAGTGCTTTGACGCTGATATTTGCCAATTGCTTGACTAACCTTCTCAGATCTCCATCAACTTCAAAAGCTTCGACAGGATCGTAAGGGCAAATAAAGAACGGAACCTCGTTGCCTAAACCCTGTTTCGTTAAAAACCGCTCACTGGAGATAACCTTTAGTAAATGATCAAACCTATCTTTTGCATTCATTGAGACCGTCATGGAACAATTTCCTCTTTACGGAGCCCAGGAAAATATAAGATTTCGTCTGGATTTTTGGCATAAATCAAGCCTTTCAGGCGCGAACTCAGGTAAGCCTGCCTAATTTGGCCGCTCTTATCTATTATTCCCGCTTCCCGCATAATTCGGAACAAAATTTGCCTAAGTTTCAGGCGAGTGGTTTGGCTCAACCCAGTAAGCCCATCGTCCCACTCCGCCTTCGCATCAAAAAAGCTGTCGAATGCCTCAAGCGGCAAATCCAACCGAAACGAAAGATAACGCTCTTGAATCACCTCGAGCAGGAACTCGCGAACAAACCGGTAAGTGCGGCACATGGAAAGCCAAAGCAAGGCTTCCTGATCGGGCCGGTCGGCTTCGTTCGTCAAGAAATTCCTCTCTTCATCCGTGAGTGATCCGACGCGTTTACATATTTCCCGGAGTGAACGGCGATTTGACGCCGTCTTAGGAAGGGTGGTTGCACCACCGGCGATTGCCCGTTCAAGTGTAATATCCCACTCTTCGCCGGGCAAATGGAGACGCGCGACAGTGATGCTCTCATTAATAAACAGGCCGCCAGTGCCGAACGACATAAGATAACGTTTTTCGTTCCGACCCACGGCGAATTCCATCTAATTTGGCGAAAAATGTATAATTTCGATATATTAGTCTAGATTGACCAAAATTTTGACAAGTGCAAATCGAACAGTCAAAATTTTTTGCATTTTAAACGATTTTGACACAAATTTTACCAAATTGGCGGTATTTTTAGATAAGGGGTGACAAAAATTGACAGGTATCGTTCCTTATGTTGGCCATAAATAGCGGCATGACTAAAATCAACATCGTGATCCGATATCGTCAATCTAATGGAAAAATGCTTACGATTGAAATTCAAGCGCGATCATATGGATGGAATATCTGGACGTGGTGCAGGCCCGATCATGCTATGAGCAACCTTTGATACTAGAGACTGTTCCGGGAAAAATCCCAGCCTATGTAGAGCATCAAGAATGCTTTCAAAATTAGCGTATAGAGCATTACCTTGGAGCGCCGATGACGCTAATCCGTTTAAATCGTCCGCGCAAATATTGATTTGCATAATTTGCCGCGCCAACTGACTATCGCTTAAAATTTGCGAACCGTCAGTGATAAAAGAAGCAGAATTATTTCGCGTATATTCCGCTAATTCGATAATAGCTTTGTTTACGTCCCGAGCGCGCGCTATTGCCTGAGCTATGCAATAGCAAGCGTCTTGCATGTCATGTCGATCCTGTTCCGATGGGGCGCGATCTACACGACGATATTTAGGTTCCGAAAAACCTCCTTGCTCGAGTCTATAAAAACTAACCTCAGCTGACCCCAAAGTAGCCCTTTGCTTCGCAAGATCAACGGCCCAATACGTTGAAGGACCACCTCGCCCCTCAACCTCACGGATCAAGTCATAAAGCATTTGACTGTGTTTTTGTATAAGCTGAATTTGATCTTGGTCATTAACGATTATGGATACTGAATCCGGCTTCCAAGGCAGTCTCTGAGCATCAAGTAGCTTCCAAGCCCTCAAAGCAGCGTCGACTGGCCCTGGAACCGTTTCGCCTTCTGCCCAACGCCGGACGGATCGCTCGGAAACACCGAGCAACTGAGCCGCATCGGAAAATGACAGTTTCAAGACTGATAAGTAATCAACAAACTGGACCCTAGATAGCATCATACCCTCACTTCCAAAGACGATGACAATTTTGTAATTTACTTTTGACAATTTGTCAAAATAAAAATGACAATTCGAGAATATGGATCAATTTCGAATAGTGAAACTTTGATTGTAATGGGCTTTAAAACTCAAAAAGCGAGACGATCAGACCATTCACGTCGTCGGCCGAATTAAGCTAGGGGCTATCGGCCAAAGGGCGCCGTTGATGACTAGTCTTTGAAATTTTTAAAACAACAAAAGCATTGACCGATTCGTCTGATTTATTGATCCAAACATCTCGGTGGCCAAACTAACAATTTTCAGCAATGTGCCGCCATTCATCCGCACCTACCCGCAGGAATTGCTATTACCCCGCCAAGCAAGTTATCTGCTTGCCTACTTCTCCTCCGCCAGAATAGACCAGCAACACGCATTACCGGCTTAATTTACGCGCCCTTGTGCCTATTCCCATGCCTCACGCCGGTGCTATGAGCTGAACTGTTGGAAAATAGCTTCGATAGCGTGCGGCGTCTCTCGTCAAAAGTGTCATCCCCGTTACGGCCGCATGGGCCCCGATGAATAAATCGGGGAGGACGCTGGTTCGGCTGCCGCCTTGTTTTCGGTAGGTTTGAAAAGCTTTGCCTGCCAAAAATAGTGCGTCACGGGGGATTTCTGCCCAGCCGATCTCGACCTCGGCGAGTAATCGATCCACATCCTCGATGCGCTCATAGCCGACAGAGAATTCGGAATAAATAACGCTATTGATGACGACGGCGCCAAGGCTTGCGGCGGCTTCTAGGGCCTCCATTGACCATTCCGCCCAGTTTGGATCATTGGTCGCGATGTCGAGTAAAATATTGGTATCGACCAGGATCAAGCGCCTTCGCCCCGTGTCAGTGCCATAATAGCATCGGTGCTAAGACGTGCCGTTGCCGTGCCGCGCAGGCGCTCGAAACGGCTTGGTGTTGGCGGGGCCGCCCCTTCGGCCTGAAGAAAGCCGCGCCCGTCTTTGTCGATGCTGAACGATATTTTCGTTCCCGGCTTAATGCCGAGCCGGTCTCGAATGGGCTTCGGGATTGTGACTTGTCCCTTGCTGGTGACGGTGGTGACCATATGGGCGCTCGTAATACTTTGCTGATGTTAAGTATTACATAACACGTCTGACGTTTGCACGCCAGTCGATTAACCCGCGTGTCACTTGACTCCATCCTCCTATCGCAGTTAAATAAACCAATCAGTTAATTAACATATCGGTATAGCATCATGTCTGTCACGATTGATCGTACCTTCTCCGCTCTTGCCGATCCGACGCGGCGGGCGATTTTGGCTCGGTTGGCGTTGGGAGAGACCACTGTCTCGGATTTAGCGCAGCCCTTTTTAGGGTCCATGAGCCTTCCTGCCATCAGCAAACATATTAAAGTTTTGGAAAATGCCGGCCTCATCATCAAAGGGCAGGACAAGCAATCGCGCCCTTGTCGGTTGAATGCACCGGCCATGAAAGAAGCCGCCGATTGGATTGAAACCTACCGCGCCTATTGGGAGGAAAGTTTCGATCGGTTGGACGCCTATTTAAAAACAATCACCACGCCATCGAGCAAAGGAAAAACCAATGGCAAACGCTCCGAAGGACAATGAAATACACCTTGTCCGATTTTATGATGCACCGGTGCGCACCGTGTGGGAGGCGTGGACAGATCCGACACAAGCCGCGCATTGGTGGGGGCCGCGTGGCTTTATGATAACGACGCATAGCAAGGATTTACGCGTTGGCGGACATTGGCATTACACGATGCATGGGCCGGATGGTGTCGATTATCCCAATCATGCGACCTATTACGAAGTCGAGGAATGCGCGAAGCTTGTCTATGACCATGGCGCGCAAGACGGCAAGCCCGCTTTGTTTCGCGTAACGGTGCTGTTTTCTGAAAGCGATGGCAAAACGAAAATGGATATGACCATGGCGTTGCCGACCAAAGAGGCGGCGCGCGAAACGGAAATGTTCATCAAAAAAGCCAATGGCAACAGCACTTGGGATCGGCTCGGCGAATATCTTGTGCAGCAGGCATCGAGCAAAGAAATCTTTGTGATCAATCGCAGCTTTGATGCGCCGATTGATGTGGTGTTTGATGCTTGGGCAGACCCGAAGCAATTGGCGCAATGGTTATCGCCGACCGGTACCAGCATGGAATTTTTTGAGGCTGATATTAAGAGCGGCGGAAGCTCGTTTTATAAAATGGGGAATGAGCATTTTACGATGTATGGCCGCGCGTCCTATATCACAGTCGAGCGGCCACATACGCTTATCTATACGCAGCAATTCTGCGATAAGGATGGTCATGTTTCGCGCCATCCCATGTCACCCACATGGCCTGAAACCATGCTGACTCATATTCACTTCACAGCGCTTGCGGCGAATAAAACGCTGATTACTGTGCAATGGGAAGTGTCGGGACCTGCAACGGCTGAAGAATTGCAAACCTTCATCAATGGCCGTAGCAGCATGACGGGCGGCTGGAGCGGTTCATTTGATAAGTTGGAAGACTATTTGAAAAGCCGAAGCTGAGGCCGGGTGGCTTATGCGTGGTTTGTTTCGGGTTGGCGTAGCGTTGCGCGCGGACGCGTAAAACTTTTGCGTCCGTCTTTATAGCCGAAAAGCGGTTGTGCAAGTTCGGCAATCGCGGATGCTTTATTTTCTGTATCGAGGGCAATGAGCGTTGCGGGGTTGCCAATAGCGATCTCGTAACGCTTTTTATTCATCAAGGCCGCAGGGCGGGATGAGACGAGATCGAAACACGCTTCAAGGCCTGCTTCGTCGCCGATTTGCGCGATATTGGCATAGAGATTAGCCATGCGGATCAGCGAGCAATCGCCAAAGGGCGTGAACGGGTTCAGCACATTATTGGTGGCGAGCGAGCCATTGACGCCATGCTTTAGGAGGCGATGCACAAGCGTAACGCCACGCGGTACGGAATGCGTGGCATCGCGACCCATTAAAAAGAGATCGGTCGAGGGTAGTACCGTGAGTGCGACACCGGCATCCGCTAAACGATGCGCTTCCGTTTCAAACGCCTTTGGGGGAAGTGCCGAGAGTTGGGTAACATGGCCCGCGGCAACGCGACCGCCATAGCCATGGGCTTTGGTTTGTTGGCAGACTTCGGCGAGATCGCTTTTCGATGGATCGAGATTGAAGTCGAGATGAAAATCAATATCGATATCGAAGTGATGGGCGATGTCGAAGATACGCGCAATTTGTTGTTTAGGCTCCGTGTCGGTGTAGGGACAGCCGCCAATGAGATCGGCCCCTGCTTCGCACGCTTGCCACAAAAGCTCGTCGGTTCCCGGATCGTTAAACAGCCCTTCTTGGGGAAAGACGCAGATTTGAAGGTCGATGGCCCAGGCATAATCGCGTTTTAATTTTCGAATAGCATGAAAGCCTTTCAACCCGATGCGCGGATCGAGTTCGACATGCGTGCGCATCGCGGTGGTGCCTTGGATGATGGCCTTTTCAAGCGTGCGTTGGCCGCGGGCGTAAATATCCTCTTCAGTAAAATTGTGTTTGGCTTTTGCCGTTTCAGAAATCGCCTCTTGCAATGTGCCTGTTACACAGGAGCAACGCGATGAAATGCAGGATTTATCGAGATGGATATGACTATCAACAAAGCCGCTCGTTACGAGATGGCCACCCACGTGTTCGGTGGGGCAATCGCAGTGGAGGCGCGGGGCCATATCAACGATGACGCCGCCTTTGACGCCGATATCGACGCGCTGCGTCGGGTCGCTTGCAAGGCGCACTTTTTTAAACAGAAGATCGAGGCTCATCCGCGTGGCGCAAAGGATGCGAATTGGCCAAGATAGGTCTTGGCTCGTGGTTGCGAATAGGCGCTGATTTTTGATGTCGTGAGGCCAAGCGTGCCGAAACCTTCCGCAAGCTTTACAGCGCTTGCGACACCATCAACCACCGGAATACCATGTTGAATGGTTAGGCGTGCGGCGAGATCGGCCATGCCAGCGCAGCCCAACACAATGGCCTCGGCGTGGTCTTCGGCTTTCGCGCGTTCAATCTCGGCGCTGATTTGAGCGGACGCATTCGACGCCGGATTATCAAGTTCAAGCACGGGTATTTCGCAGGCGCGGACTTTGGCGCATTTGGCCGCTAGTCCATATTTCATAAGATTGGTTTCAATCGCCGCGATGGAGCGCGAAAGCGTTGTGACCACCGAGAATTTATGACCGAGCATCGAGGCTAAATGAAAGGCCGCTTCGCCAATGCCGATGACAGGCGCATGAGCAAGGCTGCGGGCCGCTTCTAACCCTGTATCATCAAAGCAGGCAAT
This sequence comes from Hyphomicrobiales bacterium, assembly GCA_947455725.1. GTDB lineage: Bacteria > Pseudomonadota > Alphaproteobacteria > Rhizobiales > Beijerinckiaceae > CAIUPE01. The sequence goes on from CANGPL010000013.1 coordinate 20,054, forward strand.
GATGTGGGCGGCTACGCCTTGCGCTTCGCCTTTGGCGATTTCGGCCAAGAGGCCGGGCACGGAAAAAACTTCGTCATAATAGCCTTCGATGGAGACGGGGCCATCGGTTGGATTAACCGCGATGATCTCGGTACCGTGGGCTGCAACCGCGCGTGCGGCTTCGCCGATTTTCTCGGTCATCGATGCGGTCGTATTGGGGTTGACGACGAGAATACGCATTACACGAGACCCTTTCCAGCATCGGAGCCGTGACGTCTCTGACGCGCTTGCAAGAATTGAATGATAAAGAGCGCGATGAAAATCACAAGGAATGACACGGCGCTTGTGATGGTGCCGAGCGCGTAAATATCAGGCTTTGTTACCGTTGTGGTGAGGCCTTGGAGTTCAAGCGGCAGTGTATTGACAGAACCAATTGCTTGGCTTGAACGCGCGAGCTCATCCCATGATAGCGTAAAGCCAAACAACCCGATGCCGACAACGGAGGGAAGAATAATCGGCAATACGACGTGCCGAAAGGTCTGCCAAGGTGTTGCGCCCAAATCGCGTGCGGCTTCTTCCAAACGGCCATCGAAACGGTTGAAGATGGCAAACATAATCAGAAGGCCAAAAGGCAGCGTCCAAGTGAGATGCGCGCCAAGGCCCGAGGTGAAAAGACCCATAGCGGTGGTCCAGCCTTCCGCTAACCAGCCTAAACCTAAATCATTGGCGTGATTGATCATGACATCATCGAACAAGCGAAACTCAAGCGCAATGCCGAGCGAGGTGATGATGGAGGGCATGATCAACGAGGCAATCGCGGTATAAAATAAAACTGCAGCACCCTTAAAGCCTTTGCGGAAGGCCATGCCGGCGGCAACCGACAAAACAACGGTGATGATCATCACCACCGAGCCTAAAGCCAGCGAGCGCTTGAAGGCCGCGCCAATATTGACGACGCCATTGCCCTCAAAGACTTTGCGGAACCAATGCAGCGAGACGCCGTTCATCGGGAAGGTGAGGCCGCCTTCCGGCCCTTGGAAGGATAAAGTAAAAATCGCAAACATTGGCCCATAGAGAAACAGCACATAGACGATGAAAACGGCAGCCAGAATGTAAAAGCTTTTTGGACGCTTATCCCCCATCTCACAGCTCCTTACGGATATCGACGAGGCGCGTGAGCGCGGAGATGATGACGATGGTAATGCCAAGCAAGATAACGGCATTGGCAGCTGCGGCCGGGAATTGCAGCGCATTGAGCCGCGTCTCGATGATCTTACCGGCGGAAGCGATTTGCTGGCCACCCATCACGCCGATGGTTACGAAATCACCCATGACAATGGTGATGACGAAAATCGAGCCGATCACAATGCCGGGCTTGGCGAGTGGAATGATGATGTTGATGAGCGTTTGAAAGCCCGTGGCACCGGCATCATAGGCCGCTTCAACGAGTTTGGGATCGATACGGATCATCGAATTGAAAATGGGCACCACCATAAAGAAGGTGAAGAGATGCACAAAAGCGAGCACGACAGAGAATTCTGAAAACAAGAGCCATTCCATCGGCACTTTGATGAGGCCCAAATCAATCAGACCTTGATTGATCAAACCGTTACGACCAAGCAGCGGCACCCATGCAATCATGCGGATGACATTCGATGTCCAAAACGGAATGGTGCACAGCAAGGAGAGCACGATTTGCCATGTTTTGGAGCGGACATGGAACGCAAGAAAATACGCAATGGTAAAGCCGATGGTGAGCGTAATCGCCCATGTTAAGAAGCAGAGTTTTACCGTCTTGGCATAGGTTTTTAAAATCGTGCAAAGGTCGGGCAATTGCGCGATGCAACCTTCAAACGTGTCCGTATAGCCGCGAAAGCTGAGCGCGGGCAGCATTTCATATTCATTATAATCCCACGCGCTGACGATCACCACGAAGACGAGGGGCAATAGAAAAAACGCGACGAAGACCAACATCATCGGTCCGGCTTGTAGCCAAGCTATGAAGGAGTTGCGGTCTTTGGTCATGAAGGGGAACTCGGGAGGATTTAGCAAAACAAGGTGGCCCTTCTCCCTGAGGGAGAAGGTGTCGTCGAAGACGACGGATGAGGGCCTACTGGTCGTAAAAGGGGCACTAAACGAACCGCTATGAAAGATTTAGCGCCCATTAAATAACCATCAGAACCTCATCCGGTCGCTCCGCGACCACCTTCTCCTAATAGGAGAAGGAAGTGGGTTGGGTCCTTCTCCCTCAGGGAGAAGGAAGTTTCATTATGCAGCGATAAACTCGTTCCACTTGCGGACCATATAGTCGTTCTCGTCCATCACGGCGTTCCAGCATGCGACACTGCCCATACGGTCTTCGTAGGAGCCGCCGTCACGAACCGCACCGGCCTTTTCAAGCAGCGAGCCGTCGGGAGCCTTGATGTCGCTCTTCGCGGCCTTGCCTTCCATCCAGTAGCCCCACTCGTCTTCGGTCATGTTGGCTTTGGCGGTGGAGAGAACGGCGGAGTAATAGCCCTGACGGTTGAGGTAACCGCCGGCCCAGCCCGAGAGGAACCAGTTGACGAATTCATACGCCCATTCAAGCTTCGGACCGGTTGTTGCTTTCGAGATGCAGAAGCCCGAAGCCCATGAACGATAGCCTTCTTTCAGCGGCTGGAAGGTGCATGGAATACCCATGGAGCGAACCTTCGTCACAGCAGGCGACCACATCGACTGAATGACGGTTTCACCCGACGCCATCAAGTTCACGCTCTCGTTGAAATCCTTCCAGAAGGCACGGAATTGGCCGGCTTTTTTGGCTTCGGTCAAAATCTTCATCGTGAGGTCGATTTCTTCCTTCGTCATATTGCCCTTGTCGGCATACTTATGCTGACCGGTCGCTTCAATGACCATGGCGGCGTCCATGATGCCGATCGAAGGAATGTTGAGGATCGAAGCTTTGCCCTTGAATTCCGGGTTCAAAAGTTCTGCCCATGAGCTGATGGGGCGCTTGATGAGATCCGGACGGATGCCAAGCGTATCGGCATTATAAACGGTTGGGATCAGCGTTACGTAATCGGTTGCGGTCTTCGAGAAATTCTTCGAATTCGCGCCTTCGAGATAAAGCACCTTCCAAGGTGCCGTTCCTTGATCGCCGATCTTCTTGCCGTTTGGCAATTGGCCCTTTGTGAACACTGGGGTAATGTTGTTAAATTCTTTGATCTTCTTGGCTTCAAGGCCAAGAATATTGCCCGATGGAACGAGTTTTTTGAGCGAGAAATATTCCGTATCGAGAACGTCAAACGAGTTTGGCTGCGTCACAACGCGCTTGGTTACGTCATCGGTCGTGGCCGAAATATATTCGATCTTGATTCCCGTATCTTTGAAGCATTGTTGACCGATCAAATCGCCTTCATTCACGCCGGTGCCGAGATACCGCAACACTTTAGGCTCTGCCGATTTTACATACGGAAAGCCCGTAATAACGCCTGAACCTGCGGCAAGGCCTGCAATACCGGCAGCACCCTTAAGCAGCGAGCGACGGCTCACTTTGGCATCAAGTTTTACTGAATCAGTCATCGTCTACTCCAGTTAAATGTCACGCCGCGCCAGCGGTCGAGACGGTTGCGAAAGGTGTGGCGCCCAGCACATGGGCATTGGCGGCATTCCAGCTGACGAGCACGCGGTCGCCGACACTGTGGCCTGTTTGGTCAAATTCTGTTTCGGAAAGTTCGGCGGCTAAATCCGTGCCATTTTCACCCGCAATCGAAACGCGGATAAAGGTGCCCTGATATTCAATTTCTGTAATCGTACCAGCGATAAAATCGCCTGAAACGCCTGCACTTGGGGCATTTAAAATCAAACGGTCATTGCGAATGGCGAGCGTTTCATCGCCCGCCCGAATAACCGCATGACCACCGATAAATTTGGCGACAAATTCAGTTTTTGGATGATTGAAAATCTCTCTTGGGGTTCCTTGTTGTTCAATTTTTCCGGCATTCATCAACACAACAAGATCGGCCAAGGCCATGGCTTCATCTTGGCCGTGGGTTACGTGAATGAAGGTAATGCCAAGTTCGCGTTGCAAGCGCTTTAATTCGGCGCGCATGCGGAGACGCAAAAAGGGGTCTAGTGCGGAAAGCGGCTCGTCGAGCAAAAGGATTTGCGGTTTTGTGATCAGTGCGCGTGCAAGCGCTACGCGTTGTTGCTGGCCGCCGGATAATTGCGCAGGCAAACGTTGCTCATAGGCTTGCATATCGACAAGCGCCAAGAGTTTGCGGGCTTCCGCATGACGCTCTTCTTTATCAATGCTGCGCATTTTCAACGCGAAGGCGACATTATCCAGCACGCTTAAATGCGGGAATAGCGCATAGGATTGAAACATCATCGCGGTGTTGCGACCGGCGGGCGGCAGATCGGTTACATTATTGGCACCCACCAAAATATCGCCCGAGGTGACCGATTCATGGCCTGCAATCATGCGTAGTGTTGAGGTCTTACCACAACCGGATGGACCTAAAAGGCAGCAATAGGAACCCGCTGGAATTTTCAGATTGATGCCGTCGACAGCGGTGGTTGAACCAAACCGCTTGGAGACATTAACGAGTTCGAGCGTAGCCTTGGAAATCATAAAACTTGCCTCAGAAAGATCGCATAGAGGTAAATGCAACGGCTGTGCCATTGCAATTTATTCAATCATTTCAGAGTATCTGCGTAGTCTATGAGCAGGGCTACGAAAGGTGGACGATTAAAAAAGAGAAATCTGCATAATTTTTAAGCAATAATGCTTAAGCCTCGATCCCGTGGCGCGTGAGAAGGCGCTCGGCGCTGTCGTTCCATACATCCATTTTCACAATCAGCCCATCGCGGACAACGAAGCGGTCGACATAGCGATTGCCTTCAAATTGGATGCCATCCGGCCATGCGCCGTAAAGCGTTCCTATATTATAGACGATGATCTCGCCCGAGCCTTGCGAGGCGTCTGACCGTTCGCGCTTCTTTTTCACCCATTGATAGCGTCCCGCATTAAAGGCCGCTGCATCGCGCGGGTGGGCAAAGCGCCGCCCGCCCGTAAAAGTAAAGACAAGATCGGGGGAGATATAGCGGGCCGCGGTCTCAGGATCCGGCACCATGGAGGCATCGAGATAGGCCTCCACAATGCGGACGGCGTCTTCGAGGGGCGATAAAGTTTGCGGCGACGTATCGTTCATGATCAACGCTCCCAAGCGGGTTTGCCAGTGGGTATCGCGTAGGGCGATAGGCTGCGCTTTAAAAATTTGCCATCGGATTTTTCACCCGTAATGCGGCCATCCTCGGCCACCACTTTTCCGCGCAGCATCGTCAGCGACGGCCAGCCCGTGACGTGGATCCCTTCATAGGGCGTGTAATCGGCGCCATGGTGCATCAGCTCTTGGCGGATCGTTTCTTTTCGGTTCGGGTCCCATAGGACGATATCGGCATCAAAGCCGGGCGCGATGGAGCCTTTATGCGGATAAAGCCCGTAAAGCTTGGCGTGGTTGGTGGAGGTGAGCGCGACAAACTCATTGATCGTTATGCGGCCTTCGACGACGCCCTTTGAATAGAGAATTTGCAGCCGCGTCTCGACGCCCGGAATACCGTTTGGCACCCAACGGAAGGACGTGCGCGCTTTTGGATTTTTCTTGCCCTGAGGCCCTTCGAAGTAAAACGGGCAATGATCGGATGAGAAGGTTTGGAACACGCCGGAGCGGATGCCCTCCCAAATCGCCTCCCAATTCGCTTCATCGCGCGGCGGCGGCGAGCAGACATATTTGCCGCCCGTTTCGTCCATATTGAGCCCTTTAAGATCATTGGCGGTGAGTGCAATATATTGCGGGCAGGTCTCGCCATAGATTTTAAGGCCGCGCTGCTGCGCCCAGCGGATTTGCTCCATTGGCTCGCGACCCGAGACATGCACGACCATGATCGGCACATCGGTCAATTCGGCATGGCTGATGGCGCGGTGCGTGGCCTCGCGTTCAACCGAAGGCGGGCGTGAAGTCGCGTGATAATAGGGTGCAATCTTGCCCGCTTGCTCAAGCTTTTGCGTCATAAACTTGATGGCGTCATAGCCCTCGCAATGCACCATCACGAGCGCGCCGCAGCCGCGCGCGCAATCGAATACTTCTAAAAGCTCACGGTCGTTTAAAACGAGATCATCATAGGTCATGAACACTTTAAACGAGGTGTAGCCATCACCAACCAAAGCCGGCAATTCTTGGCCCAAGACGCTCGGGCTAGGATCGCTGATGATGAGATGAAAGCCATAATCGCAATAGGATTGGCCATCCGCCTCTTTATGATAGTCGGTCACGCTTTGGCGCAACGAGGCGCCACGCGGCTGCAGCGCGAAGGGCAGCACGGTGGTGTTGCCGCCCGCAATGGCCGAGCGTGTACCGCTTTCAAATCCATCGGCCATTGCAGGGCCACCAAAAGCGGGTTGCGCCAGATGGACATGGCTATCAATGCCGCCGGGCATGACATAAAGGCCTGACGCATCAATCGTCTTGGTGCCATCGGTGAGGCGTTCGGCAATGCTGACGATCTTACCGTCTCGAATACCAACATCGGCGCGCACCGTATCGGCGGCGGTTACCACTGTTCCACCACGGATGACGCAATCAAATTCGCTCATGGTTTTCCGGTCCCTTGTGAGAAATTATTATCTGATAGGAATAACGATGATCGCGGGCGTGACAAGATCTTAGCCTTGTCGAACTGTTCAAGAAGCGTGCAAAGCGCCGCTCAATGGTGATGATAATTTGGGCATAGCGATAAAAAGAGGCCCCAAGCGTTTTGCTGGGGCCTCTCGCGCCTTATCGAAAGTTCGGACGTTTCAAGAAACGCCGGATCAGGATTTATGAAAGGAAGGTTGCAGCCCGTAAACGGGTGTTGGTATCCCCTCATAGCGCGCCTTTAATTGCAGCGCGAGGAATTGCGAATAATGCCGCGATTGATGGAGATTGCCGCCATGCAACCAGAGATTTTCTTGGTTGGTTGGCTTCCACATATTGCGTTGCTCGCCTTCCCATGGGCCGGGGTCTTTGGGTGTGTTTGAACCAAGGCCCCAGACTTTACCGACTTTATCGGCGGTCTTTTGATCTATAAGATCGGCCAGCCATCCATTCATTGAGCCATAGCCGGTGGCATAGACGATAACATCGGCTGGTATTTCTTTGCCATCGGTGAGTTTAACGCCGTTCGCGGTGATTTCTTCCACCTGTCCGGCGACAAGTTTAATCTTACCGTCGATAATCAATTGCGACGCGCCAATATCGATATAATAGCCGGAGCCGCGACGGAGATATTTCATAAAGAGGCCAGACTCATCGGCACCGAAATCTAGTTGGAAGCCCGCTTTTTCGAGCGCTTTATAAAATTCGGCGTCGACTTCTCTTATCTTATCATAAACCGGTTTTTGGAACGTATGCAGAATGGCATAAGGCACCGACGCAAAGATTAAATCCGCTTTGGCCGTTGTCATGCCGGATTGCACCGCGCGCTCGGAATAGAGATCGCCCAATCCAATTTCCATAAGGGAGTCGGAGCGGACAATATGGGTCGATGAGCGCTGGATCATCGTTACATCAATGCCGTTTTCATAAAGCGCGGCTGAGATATCATGGGCCGAATTATTCGATCCAATGACGACGACTTTCTTTCCCTTATAGCCGTCCGGCCCCGGATGTTGTGAGGAGTGGTGTTGCTCGCCTTTAAAATTTTCCATGCCTTTGAAGTGAGGCAAATTGGCTTTGCCCGACATGCCGGTGGCGAAGACCAATTGCTTGGGATGGAGAACAATTTCTTGGCCATCACGATCAACTGTTACGGTCCATTCCCTCTTTGCTTCGTCATAGGTCGCGGATTTAGCCGTTGTCTTGGTCCAATAATTCAGCTCCATGACTTTGCTGTACATTTCGAGCCAATCACCAATCTTGTCTTTGGGTGAAAAGACCGGCCAATTTTTTGGAAAATCAATATAGGGCAGATGATCATACCAAACCGGATCATGCAGGCAGAGGGATTTATAGCGCTTGCGCCAGCTATCGCCCGGACGATCGTTTTTCTCGATGATGATGGTTGGAACGCCAAGCTGGCGAAGCCGCGCGCCGAGCGCGATGCCGCCTTGGCCGCCACCGATAATCACGACATAAGGCTGTTTGGTATAGCCTAAGGTGGTGGCTTCCTCGTCGCACTCTTCTTTCCACGATTTTTCGCCGACATTCACACCATGCTTGGCGCCGAGTGGGCGTGAAAATCCTGCCTTTTCTTCATGGCCTTTAAGCTCGACCATCGTCGTTAGCAGCGTCCAGATCAGGCCATCGCGAATGCGGATCAAGCCATAACCGCGTGCCACTTCCGTTTCAAAAGTAAACCACGCTTCGGTGATATTGCCATTAACGGATACGGGCTCCTTGTCATAGACGAGCCACTGGCTAGGCTTCGCACGCGCCAGACACTGCTTCAGCATATCGTGAACCTGATCGCGCCCCTCCATGGTTTTGATATTCCAGGTGAAGGTAACGAGATCGCGCCAATAGCAATCCTCTGCAAAGAGATTGACGGCGGCTTCAACATCGCCCTTTGCGAGCGTATCACCAAATGAATCAAGAAAAACCTGTGCCTGTCCAGCAGGCGTCTTATCCAGCATGCAATCCTCCCGAATTTTTATCCAATGCCGAGCGTTTGATCACGCTTCAGTCGTTCTCGTTTTACGCGGTATGCTTACATTATGCTTAGATATTCAAGGCGTATCTGGCTGATTTTCAACCAGCAAAAAGTGTTTCACAAAATTCCCCGCTGCGCAATCTCTGCCTTCCGTCACAGTCGAGGAAAGTGCGGCGGGATAAGAGGATCCGCCTCACTCAACCCGCGATGGGGCGCGTATAGAGTTGTCCGAATTGCGGCAGGGAATCGTTAAGCCCCGCAAGGCGGATCAGATGCCATAAAATCGCGTGATTGCTGGACGTAACCGGCTTTCCAATTTCCTTTTCAAGCGAGGCGGCAAAGCTTACCGCGCGGATACTGGTGCAGGAAATAAACACGCCTTCAACGGCGAGGTCGGCCGCTGCCTTTCGTGCAGCCTCTGCAACGGCTGCTTCCGAAATCTTGGCGACAATATTATCATCCGGCTCTTCGAAAGACACAAAGACAGGAATGGTTAAGCCACGGGCTTCAAGCCCGGCTGCTATGGCTTCATTTACTGTGCGCGAATAGGGTGTGACCACCGCAATGCGCTTAACGGACAGTGCTTTAAACGCCTCGACGCAGGCATTGACGGGGTTACTCACTTCAACCTTGTCATGAACCGATTGCACTAGCTCTTTTATCGGCTCATCGCCAATCAACATGGCGGCTGATGTGCAGGCAAAGCCAATCGAATTAAAATCCCATGGCACAGGCAATAAGCGCGCGGCCTCGGGTATTAACGGCTTCATGGCCATCAGCGTGTCGCGATTGATCTGGAAATCATTATAGATGCGCGACTGATAGAGTGCCACGCCGGGAAGAGATGCGAAAATTTGTCGCGCCTCATATTCAATCGTTTGATCCGAGCGCAAAACGATAAGGCCAATACGGGCCCGGCTTCCAAGGCCAGCATCTAAATGGGGCACAAGTGTTTCATAGCGCATGCAATGGGCCTCCCAAGCCTTTTGAGCCAGCAAAGCACAAGTTGCGCGGATGTCAAACGGCGCAAATGCGAGGGGAGGAATGCATCTTGTGAAGCCAAACCGGGCGGGCTAGGCTTTGAAGGTTCGCCCGTTTCCGACGGTAAAAAGGGTTGTGAGATGAAAATTGCTGTACTCGGTGCCGGTGTTATTGGCGTAACCACGGCCTATGAATTGGCCAAAGATGGCCATGAGGTGGTGGTGATTGACCGTCTATCGGATGCAGCATCGGAAACGAGCTTTGCCAATGCGGGCCTCGTCGCCCCAGGCCACGCCTATACCTGGGCCTCGCCCAAAGCGCCGCGTATTTTGCTGCGCTCTTTGATGGATGAGAGCGCCGCCTTGCGGTTTAAACCGAGCCTTGATCCGCAGCTTTGGTGGTGGACATGGTTGTTTTTGAAAAATTGTACCGCTGAGGCTGCACGCACCAATACCAAGCGCAAAGTGCATTTGTGCATGTATTCACAAAAGCAGCTTGATCGACTGATTGCAGACACCGGCATCAAGCATCACCGCGTTGAGGGTGGCTTGATGTATCTGTATCGCTCGCAGGAATCGTTTGAGCGCGGGGCCAAGAATTGCACGATCCTATCCGAAGAAGGGCTTGATATTCGCCCTGTATCCGCGGCAGAGGCGGCGGCTCTTGATCCTGCGCTGGATCCGGTGAAGCACAAGTTTAAAGGTGCGCTTTATTGCCCAACCGATGAAAGTGGCGATGCGCGCCTCTTTACGCGGGAACTCGCCAAACATTGCGCTGAAAAATATGGCGTTCAATTTCGCTATAACACGGAAATTATCGGATTTGAAACATCAGGCGGAAAAGTAACCTCTGTTCGTCTGTCCGATGGCATTTTATCGGCTGATACCTTTGTGATGTGCCTTGGTGTGTTTAGCCCGCAGCTCTCTAAACAGCTTGGCACGCGTTTGCCGGTCTATCCGATCAAAGGTTATTCGGTGACGCTTCCGATTGAGGGCGCGAATAATGTGCCGCGCTTTGGTGGCGTGGATGAGGATAATCTCACCGCATATGCGCGCTTTGGTGATCGCTTCCGTGTGACGGCGACGGCCGAATTTGCGGGCTTTGATAAATCGCACCGGCCTTCTGATTATGCCCATATGCTCAAATCGATCAAAGAATTGTTCCCGGACGCGGCCAATTACGACAAGCCGGATTATTGGGCCGGTTTACGCCCGATGACGCCGGAAGGAACGCCAATTTTTGGGCGTGGCAAGTTTGATAATCTCTATTTCAATACCGGCCACGGCCATATTGGCTGGACAATGTCTTGCGGATCGGGCCGGATAACGGCTGACCTGATCGCTGGGCGTAAACCTGCTATCGATTTAACGGGCATGGACATCAGCCTGAATTCCGTGCGTTAAAGAGATAAAAGAAACGGGGCGGAAAAGGGCTTAAGAAAAACCATGTCGCTTGCTGAGGTAAAGCTCGACGATAAATACACGCTCGAAGAGGGCCGTATCTATCTTAATGGGACGCAGGCGCTGATCCGGCTTGCGCTTGTTCAAGCCCGTGTGGACAAAAGCAAGGGCTTACATACGCGCGGCTTTGTCACCGGATATCGCGGCTCGCCTTTGGGCGCCATTGATCAGGCGATGGAGCAGGCGAAGAGCGCCGTTCAAGAAGCGGGCATTGTGTTCACGCCCGGCGTGAATGAGGATTTAGCTGCGACCGCCATTTTAGGTACACAGCAAATCAATATTGTCGAGAAGGCGGCGTGTGAAGGCGTCTTCGCGCTGTGGTATGGCAAAGGGCCGGGCGTTGATCGCTCGGGCGATGCGTTTAAGCATGGCAATTTAGCCGGTAGTGCGCCGCTTGGTGGTGTGTTGTTGCTTTTGGGCGATGACCATACGTGTAAATCATCCACCACATCGCATCAAAGCGAATTCGGCATGGTGGATGCGATGATCCCGGTGGTTAATCCCGCAGGGCTTGCTGATATCATTCCGTTTGGATTGTTTGGTCTTGCGCTTTCGCGGTTCTCAGGCTGTTGGACATCGATGAAGCTTGTCGCCGAGACGATGGATTCATCGGCCTCGATTACGATTGCACTCGATGCAGGCCATTTCGTTACGCCTGACTTTGATGCGCCCGAAGGGGGATTGCATATTCGTTGGCCTGATCCACCGCAGGAGCAAGAGCGCCGATTACATTTGCATAAATTGCGCGCCGTTCATGCGTTTGCGCGTGCTAATCGAATTGACCGCGAAGAAATGCGGGGCCTAAAAAAACGTATCGGTATTGTTACTACCGGCAAATCCTATCTCGATGTTCGTCAGGCGCTTGAACTTTTGGGGATTGATGAAGCCCGCGCTTTAGAAATCGGATTATCCATTTATAAAGTTGGGCTTGTCTGGCCACTTGAACCGCAAGGCATCCGCAGCTTTGCCGAAGGGCACGATACGCTGCTGGTGGTTGAGGAAAAGCGGCCTTTGCTTGAAGGCCAGATTAAAGACTTGCTCTATGATCTTGCCCCCGAGAAACGCCCAAAGATTTATGGCAAATCGGGGCCAAACGGCGCTTTGTGGTTACCCTCGCATGATGATTTAACGCCAACGCGCATTGCAGGTGTGATTGGCAAAACCATCCTTGAGTTAATAGCGGATGCGCAGATAAGTTCTGCGCTATCCGATCTCGAAACGATTGAGCAAAAGCGGCAATTGGCAAAGCCTGCGAGCGTTGCGCGTTCGATGTATTTTTGCTCGGGCTGCCCGCATAGCAGCTCGACAAAAATTCCGGAAGGTAGCCGTGGCATGGGCGGTATTGGCTGCCATTGGATGTCGCTCTGGATGGATCGCTCGATCTCGCTTTATACCCATATGGGTGCTGAGGGCGCGAACTGGATTGGACAATCGCCCTTTGTGCCAACAAAACATGTGTTTCAAAACATTGGCGATGGAACCTATTTCCATTCCGGCCTCTTGGCCATTCGCGCCAATGTCGCGGCTAAAACCAATATTACCTATAAGATTTTGTTTAATGATGCGGTCGCGATGACGGGTGGGCAAAAGCATGATGGCCCACTTTCGCCTGATCGAATCGCCTGGCAAGTACGCGCCGAAGGCGTCGAGCGCATCGCGATTGTAACGGAAGATATAGACCGGCATAGCGGCGTATCCTATCCGCCTGGCACAACGATCCATGATCGCGATGATATTGACGAAGTGCAACGCGAATTGCGCGAGGTGCAGGGTACATCGACGCTGATTTATGATCAGACCTGTGCGTCTGAAAAGCGACGCCGGCAAAAGCGCGGCACGATGGCCGATAGCCCGATCCGCGCGATGATCAATGAGCAGGTTTGCGAAGGCTGCGGTGATTGCTCGGTTAAATCGAATTGCGTCTCGGTTGTTCCGCTCGACACCGAATTTGGGACCAAGCGCCGCATCCATCAATCGTCCTGCAACAAAGATCTATCTTGCGTTAAAGGCTTCTGCCCAAGCTTTGTTACGATTGAAGGCGGCGTGTTGCGTAAGCCCGAAGGCTCCGACTTGACGGCCTTACTCGCAAAGCCTTTGCCGGATGCCCATCAAACAGGGCTTGATCGCCCGTGGAATATTTTTGTAGCGGGTGTTGGTGGCAATGGCGTTGTAACCATTGGCGCGGTGCTCGCAATGGCCGCTCATCTTGAGGGCAAGGGATGCTCAACGCTCGATATGATCGGTATGGCTCAACGCGGCGGGTCGGTGACATCGCATATTCGGGTTGCGAAATCGCAAAATGATTTAACCGCCGTTCGCATCCCCGCGCAATCGAGCGATCTCGTATTGGCGTGCGATGTGGTTACCGTATTGGGGGCCGAAAGTAAGGCGCTGATCGGCAAAGATACAACGCATATTGTTTTAAACAGCGAAGAGACGATTACCGGACAATTTGTCCGAAACCGCAATGCGCGCTTTGATGTTTCTCGCTTGCAATCGGAGCTCGCCGATTGGTCAGGCACCAACACAATCGAAACGCTCAATGCCGGTTTGATCGCTACCTCACTCTTGGGCGATGCGATTGGCGCGAATATGATCATGGTGGGTTATGCATTGCAAAAGGGGCTTATTCCGATCTCGCCTCTTGCTCTTGAAAAGGCGATTGAACTGAACCGCGTCTCGGTGGAGATGAACAAGAAAGCGCTTCAGATTGGCCGTTTGCTCGCACTTGATATCAAGGCTGTTGATCATCTTCTGCCGACAGCAAAGACCGTTGCAGCCTTTGCGCATCGCCGCCTATCGCAATCGCTCGATGAGACCATCACACGTCGCGTCAGTTTCTTAACGGATTACCAGAATGTGGCCTACGGCGAACGCTATCAGACGGCGCTCTCACGCGTCATGCGCGTTGAAGAAAAGATAACGGGTAGCGTTGGGCCTTTATCAGAAGCGGTCGCTAAAAATCTATTTCATCTGATGGCGATCAAAGATGAGTATGAAGTCGCGCGGCTTTATTCAAGCGCCTCGTTTAAAGCGCAGCTCAATGAGAATTTTTCGGATTACCGTCAGATCAAGGTCCATCTTGCTCCGCCTTTGCTTGCCAAGCGTGATCCGATAACAGGCGAGCCTCGCAAGATGGCGTTTGGTCCTTGGATATTAAAAGCCTTCCCGCTTCTTGCTGCGTTAAAATTTCTTCGCGGCACCGTTTTCGATGTGTTTGGAAAAACCGAAGAGCGCAAGCGCGAGCGGCAATGGTTGGCCGATTATGAAGACCTGATCAGCGAAGTATTGGAGTCAGTAACGCCGACCAATCTTCAAGAGGCTGCGGTCCTCTTGTCGGTCCCTGAGGAGATCAAAGGCTTTGGCCATGTACGCGAGAAAGCGATGGCATTGGCAGCCACGCGCTTGGTGCAATTAAAGGCCGAATTTTATGGGGTAGCGATGCCGCTTGAGAAAAAAGAAGCAGTTGAGGTAATTGGTTGATTAAAGAAATTGGCGAATTTGATTTTATTGTCGTGGGTGGCGGCTCGGCGGGGTGTGTTTTGGCCAATCGGCTGTCGGCTAATCCTCGGCATCGTGTCCTTCTCTTGGAGGCTGGCGGTAAGGATACCTATCCTTGGATCCATATTCCGGTTGGCTATCTCTATTGTATTGGCAATCCGAAAACGGATTGGATGTATAGAACCGAAACCGAAAAAGGATTGGGTAATCGCGCCATCGGCTATCCGCGCGGCAAGGTGATGGGCGGCTGCTCCTCCATTAATGGCATGATTTATATGCGCGGGCAGGCGGCGGATTATGATGGCTGGGCGCAGATGGGGTGTACGGATTGGTCCTGGTCCGACGTGCTGCCGCTGTTCAAGCGCTCCGAAAAATACCATTCAGAGGCAGAAGACCACGGCACAGAGGGCGAAATGCTCGTACAGCATCAACGCTTGCATTGGCCTATTTTGGACGCGATGCGTGAAGCAGCCGATGAGATGGGCATTCCGCGAACCGATGATTTTAATCGCGGCACCAATGAAGGCTCCGGCTATTTTGAAGTCACACAAAAATCGGGCGTTCGGTTGAGCGCGGCAAAGGCGTTTTTATCGTCCGAAGTGAAGAAGCGTTCTAATCTTAAAATTGTTACCAAAGCGCATGTGACCGCGTTAGAGCTTGAGGGCTCGTGGGTGCTTGGTATTCAGTTTTTACACAATGGTATTGCTGCACGCGCTTCGCTTTTGGGTCGGTTGGTGTTGACCGCAGGCTCGATTGGCACGCCGCAGATTTTGATGCTCTCGGGCATTGGCCCTGCCGAGCATTTAAAGGAATTAGGTATTCACGTGCGGCGCGATGTGGCGGGTGTGGGCCGTAATCTGCAAGACCATTTGCAGCTTCGCACCTCGTTTCAAATCAAAGGCGCTGAAACGCTGAATGATCGCTCGTCTACGCTATGGGGCAAGGCGAAGATTGCGGCGGAATATCTGTTGAGTCGATCTGGGCCGATGGCGATGTCGCCGTCGCAGCTTGGCATTTTCACGTCGTCCGACCCGCGCTATACGACGCCGAATGTCGAGTTTCATATTCAACCTTTATCACTCGATGCATTTGGTCAACCGCTGCATACTTTTCCCGCGGTGACGGTATCGGTATGCAATCTCCGGCCTGAAAGCATCGGCTCGGTAACGCTTAAATCATCTGATCCGTTGGCAGCGCCCCGCATTGCGCCGAACTACCTCTCGACCCAAGCGGACCTTGATGTTGCTGTTCAATCGATTAGGCTCGCAAGAACGCTGATGGCGACCAAACGGCTTGCCGAATTTGCGCCCAAAGAAATGATGCCCGGTGCGCATCTCCAATCCCACCGAGAGTTGGAAGAGGCGGCGGGCAAAATCGCAACGACGATTTTTCACCCCGTCGGCACGGCGAAAATGGGCGCCAAGGACGATTCTATGGCGGTCGTCGATACGGACCTAAAGCTTCGGGGATTTGAAAATCTCTATGTGGCGGATGCCTCGGTGATGCCAAAAATCGTATCAGGCAATACCCATGCGCCGGTGGTGATGATTGCCGAGCGCGCGGCCGATATTTTGCGCCAATCGGCCTAATCGAACGGATTGACGAGTGTTTTCACGCTTGCGATGAGATTTTGAGACATAAATCGGCCTTTAGCCCCTGTGGCAGGCCTATTTTAAATTAAGACGTTGTGATTTTCCGGTTACTGGAATATTGAAACGCATAATCACATAAGGTGAAGCGCTTTTAACACGTGGACGCCTTCACCTCTGGAATGTTGCGCCGGATTTTGCGCTTTGTAAGGCTAACCTATATCCATGACTTCTATATCTGAGACTTCGCCCGCAGCCGTGATGGCGGCTATTCACCCTGCTTTGGCCTCGGCTTTGGCCAAACAAGGCTATGAAACGCTAACGCCCGTGCAAAATTCGGTGCTGGAGGCGGATGCCGAAGGGCATGATCTCTTGGTCTCGGCGCAAACGGGCTCGGGCAAGACAGTGGCGTTTGGGTTAGCCATTGCGCCGACGCTCTTGGGTAATTCGCAAAAGTTTCCGCCAAAGGGCCGCCCGCTCGGGCTCATTATCGCGCCGACGCGTGAATTGGCGTTGCAGGTGCAGCGCGAGCTCGGCTGGCTTTATGCGGATGCGGGCGTTGTAACCACCTCCTGTGTCGGCGGCATGGACATGCAGAAAGAGCGCCGCGCATTGCAGCAAGGCGCGCATCTTGTGGTGGGAACGCCCGGCCGCTTGCGCGATCACATCACACGCGGCTCACTCGATTTAACCGATTTGCGCGCGGTGGTGCTCGATGAAGCCGATGAGATGTTGGATTTAGGCTTCCGCGAAGACCTCGAATTTATTCTAGCGGCAACGCCGGAAGAACGCCGCACGCTGATGTTTTCAGCCACCGTGCCGCGCTCGATTGCCGAGCTTGCAAAGACCTATCAGCGCGACGCCATTCGTTTGACAGCGACGGCGGCAAGCGAACGCCACGCGGATATCGAATATCAAATGGTGGTTGCGCAATCGCATGAGCGCGAGAATGCCATCATCAATACGCTCCTCTTTTTTGATAGCGGCAGCGCGATTGTGTTTTGCCATACGCGTGAAGCGGTGAAGCAATTGACCACTCGGCTTGCGGATCGCGGATTTGCAGTGGTGACCTTATCGGGCGAGCTCTCACAATCCGAGCGCACCAATGCGCTGCAAGCCATGCGTGATGGTCGGGCACGTGTGTGTGTGGCAACCGATGTTGCGGCACGTGGTATTGATTTGCCTAATCTCGATCTCGTGATCCATGCGGATGTGCCTTCAAAGCCTGATACGCTTTTGCATCGTTCCGGTCGCACGGGGCGCGCGGGGCGCAAAGGTGTGTGCGTGTTGATTGTGCCGGTGCGGCGCTATTCGGCAGCGCTTCGTGTGCTCGATATCGCCAATGTGAAAGCGATAACGCGCGGCGCGCCAACGGCGAAAGAAATTGACGCCCGCAACCGTGCGCAGATTTTGGAGACCGCTGCTGCGGCACCTATGCCCGAATCAGGCGAGCAGGAAATGGTAGCGGAACTCTTGTCGCGCATGTCGCCTGAGCAATTGGCAGCGGCCTATTTGCGCCAGCAATATCAAACGCGCCCGCCGGCGGAATATATTTCCGATACGCCCTTGCCTGATCGTTCGGGCAGGCCGCGTGAACGCGATAGAGAGAGGGACCGCGATGGTGCGCGTGCGCCGCGCGAGCGGAATGAGCGTGATCGCCCACGTGACATGGACCGTGGCCGCGAAGATATGACTGGCGCCGGCTGGTTTACGCTTTCGCTTGGGCGCAAGCATCGCGCCGATCCGAAATGGCTCTTGCCGATGATTTGCAAAGCGGGTGGTGTCACCAAACGCGATGTAGGCTCGATTAAGATTTCAGATGGCGAAACGCGGTTTGAAATCGTCGCGCAAAAAGTGGATGAATTCGCCGCTAAAGTGGCGCGCGATGGCAGCGGCGAAAAGGGCGTCACGATTGCGCCCGCCAATGGTCGCCCAGCCGCTTCGCGCTCGTCGGATACAGCCCCTTATTCTGCACGTCCGCCGCGTCAACGCTCCGTTGAACCACGGCGCTCAGATGATCGCCCCGTTGAAGCGCGGGCGGTTGAAACGCGGCCTGTAGCACCACCTCATGCAGAAAAAGGACCACGGTTAAAAATCCGCTCCGATCGTGGCGAGAAGCTGGAACAAGCGCCCGATCTAACGCCACCCAAAGAGCGCCCACACCAGCCCGCGCGCCTGACAAGGCCTTGGAAAAAAGACAAGCCGAAAGCCGGTGGCGAAACGCGCTCGTCTGAAGGTCGTGAGCGCAGGCCGAATGCCAATGAGACACGCAAGCCCGGTGTGAAGCCGTGGAAGGGTTCAGCGCCAAAGCGTGGCGGGAAGTAATGGGCATCTCGGCTTGATGCATCTCTCTTGCACGTGATCATGCGCCATGCTCCTCATTCTCTATGATGGCGAATGCCCGTTTTGCTCATTGTATGTGAACCGTCTGCGGCTAGAGGCGCATTGCGGCGAGGTGCGTCTGATCAATGCGCGGCATGACGATCCGATTATCGCCTCTTATTGGCAGCAAGGCTATGACCTTGACGAAGGCATGATCGCCGTTTGGGATGATCATGCTTATTATGGTGCCGATGCAATCCATCTCTTAGCGCGACTTGCTGATCCGAGCGATGTGTTTAACCGTTGGCATGGTGTGCTGATGAAACGCCCCGGCGTAGCGCGATGGCTTTATCCCATATTTAAACGCGCGCGCCGTTTGGCCTTAGCGTTTAAAGGCAGCGGGCCTTTAGTGCGACGCTGATTTAATTCAATTGGAAGGCTGCAAAGAGCAAAGCCGGATAGGTTGCAAGCCACGCGAAGAAGAAGCGGTTAAGGCCAAAAAACCAGAATACCAAAAAGTGAAATACACATCCGATTCCGCAATAAATCAGCATCAGAAGCGGATGAAGAAAGGCTAAGGGAATGGCAACTTCCCAGAGGATAAACGCCCATGAGGTCAGGATGGAAACAGGCACCTTCCAGAATGGGCTCTGTTTGGACAATGGGCCATAAATGCTTCCGTCTAAAAATAAAGGCAGCGCTTTCCCATGGCGCCAATCGGCATTGAAGAGCTTAACACCGCCTGATAAAAAATAAGAGGAGGCGGAATGAATCGCGATATAGATCAAGCCCGCTTGCCAAGCTAAATCATGTTCTCCGAGTGCCGCGCCGAGCGAGCCGATGAGCAGGCCGGTGAGCACGGTGATTGTCATAAAATCACTGCCGCCATTAAAGGCACCGCGCCACCGTGCGAGTATAATAGGTGTCCCGAGAAACAGAAAGAGAAGGAGTGACAGCGAAGAGCCGAATGCAATGAGCAAACATGCTGCCATGAGCCGAAAGATCAAATGCGCGCGATAAATTTTCTCGCGTGCCATAAAGGCAAAGAGTAATTTGATTGGCTTTGCAGCATGCGACAGATCATCTTGTTGAATATCAAAAGACCAAACACCGTTGGCACTCATGGGCTGTATTAAGCGTAAAAATTCAACCGTTTGAACGATTAGACTGATGCCCCATAAAATTTCTGTAGCACGAATAGCCAATAACAGAGGATCAGTCATGGCTGAGCCTCAACACAGGCGATTGCAGCGCAATATCCTTCGTAAAATCGATGGGCTTGGTGATATGCGGCAGGCAGAGACAAAATTGAAACTGATATGCAGCACTTGGTTGCTTGGCAATCGTTTCGCGCACCAATCGTTCAACCATGCGATAGGAGACCCATGAGGGCAGACGCTCTGTATCGGTCCGATCCGCAAGATCAGTGGCGAATTGATCAATCAAGCTTTGCTGCGCATGGGTGAGATTAATTTCAGGATTATGCACGAGATGAAGGAGGCGGCGTTGGTGGTGCGATAATAATGGCTGCCAATCGGATGGAGAAAGATCGTCATTCAATGAAGAGACCGCACGCCAATAAATCCGCGGCGTGTGACCAAGCCCGTGATAAAATTGCCAATTGGGAAAAAAGCTGCGGAGCAGAAACAGCCAAGGATGGCTGATGGAGCGGCTGCCCACAAGCAAGCCTAACAGCAAAAACCCGAAATAGAGCCAAAAGGGCACTGAACCCATCACCACAAACCATACTCGACGCTGCACCGCCCCACAGGACTAGGGCAAGGCGCCTCAAAGGAAAAGGGGTCGCATGGAAATTTGAGATAGATCAAGGAGGGGCATATGGATTCGAATTTCAATCAAGCCCATGAAAACATCTTGGCTTACCCATCTGGATGCGCGGGTGCCGCGCTATACGAGTTATCCCACCGCACCGCATTTCCATGCGGGTATAAATGGCAAGGTTGTCGATGCTTGGCTTCAGGGCCTCGATCCCGCAAAACCGATCTCGCTTTATATTCACGTACCGTTTTGCGCGAAGCTTTGCTGGTATTGCGGGTGTAATGCCGAGATTGTGAAATCCGACGCGCCGGTTGCCGATTATCTCGATTTGCTCTTGAGCGAGATGGCCCGGACCGCGGCTTTGCTGCCGGGGCGTATGAAGGTTTCGCACCTACATTTTGGCGGCGGCTCGCCCAATATGCTGTCTTTGCCCGCGTTTCATCGGGTGATGGATACGGTTGAAGCCACATTCGACTTTTTGCCCGATGCCGAGCGCGCGATTGAGCTTGATCCGCGCGGGCTCGATCTTGATCGGGTGAAGGCCTATGCGGAGCGTGGCATTGGTCGCGCCAGCATCGGCGTGCAGGATTTGGATCCGGAGGTACAAAAGGCCATCCACCGCATGCAGCCGTTATCAACCGTGACGCGGGCGGTTGAACGGTTACGCGCCAATGGCATCCACGCCATCAATTTTGATTTGCTCTATGGCTTACCCTTGCAAAGTGTCGCAACGATTGAGCGCACGGTTGAGGAAGCGCTGGCGCTTGATCCGGCGCGGATTGCGCTATTTGGCTATGCCCATGTGCCGTGGATGAAGAAATATCAAAAGGCGCTCGAGCGTTACACTTTGCCGGGCCAGACCGAGCGGGCGGCTTTGGCGCAAGCCGCGCGAACGGCGTTGGAGGCGCGTTACACGCCGATCGGCATGGATCATTTTGCCCGCCCCGATGATTCCATGGCGATTGCAGCCCAAAACGGGACGCTGCGGCGGAATTTCCAAGGCTATACGACCGATCAGGCGGAGACGCTGATCGGCTTTGGCCCCAGCGCGATTTCGGAAACGCCGCTGGGTTACGCCCAAAACGAGCCGGATTTGGCGGAATGGTCGAAACGCGCCGCCGACGGACAATCGAGCGTCCATCGCGGCATTGAACTTTCCAATGAGGACCGCCTGCGCCGCGCGGTGATTGAGCGGCTGATGTGTGACCTTTATGTCGATCTTGAGGAGGTCGCCGACCGGTTCGATGTCCATCCGGTCGTTTTCCTGTTGGCGCTCGACCGGCTCGAGGATTATGCCGAAGACGGTATGGTGGAAATTGACGGCTGGCAGATCCGCGTGTCGGACGAGGCCCGCATCGCGGTTCGCTCCATCGCATCGGCCTTTGATGAGTGGCTTAAAACGGATAATGCCCGCCACGCTGCCGCCGTTTAACGGATCCCGAAGCAAGGGACAAAAGCGCTAGCGCGCCTGTTTTTGCCAATTTTCTGGCATCTCGCGGCGGTTCAGGCCCATTTTCCAAAATTTTATAACCCATTGATTTTTATCGGTTATTTTCATTTTCCTGTGATGGGCCGAAGAATTTCGCCGGCCATTTCCGCCAACGGCACACCTTTTGCTACTCCCGCGCTGAGCAGAGGCAAAGCTTAGCGGCCGCGTCGGATTGCTTATTCGTGTGGGGCGTGGCCGCAGGGCCAACGCATATATTGGGGAAATCGATCCAGAATGGTCGGTGCAGTCACTGGATCAAATACAGCCGCTCTTTATCAGGCATGGCTGACTGGAACGAGCACCGTTGCGGGGCAGGGCGGAGCTGCGCCTACGCCACCGGATCCGACCGTATTGCTCTCATGGGAAGCGATGGCCAATGCCAATTTGCCGACCATGCTGCCAAGCGACATCGCCAAACTATCAAGCGGCGCGATTACCCATATCAACCCTGATGTGATCAGCTCGCTCACGCCGAGCCAGGTAGCCGCATTAACAACGGCGCAGATTAGTCTTCTTAACTCCGCCCAAGTACAGGCCTTGCCCGCTGCAGGCATCGGGGCGCTCAATGGCCGCCAAGCTTTGGCGATTTCAACCGATGGCATTGCCGCTTTATCCGGCGTGCAGATTTCTGGTTTTTCCGGCTCAAGTTTCGGATCGCTTTCGACAGACCAAATTAAAGCCATTCAGGTCAGCCAAATTGGCGGTATTTCAACGCGCCAATTGGCCGCTTTAACAAGCGATCAAGCGCGCGCGCTGAGTACATCGCAGATTGATGGCATTGTTGCGCAACAAATCAGCGCGATACCGGTTACTTCTATCGCTTCATTCACTACCGCACAGATTGTAGCGCTCGGTACGGATAGCGTTGCAGCGCTGAGCTTCAAACAGTCGAGCAACCTTACCGCTGATCAGGTTAAGGCCCTAACGACAGACGAAATTTCCGTATTGTCGCCGCAAACGCTCGGCTATCTCAAATTGCCGCAAGTGGCGGCGCTCACGACGCGCCAAATTCACACCTTGAGTCCTTCTCAAATTGTGGGCTTTTCCGGCGCGGCACTTCTGACGATGGCTTCCGACCAGCTGCAGGCGATTGCGACAGCTTCAATGAGTGCGCTGAAGGCGTCGCAACTCACCCAATTCGGTAGTCAGCAAATCAATGCGCTGACGACATCGCAAGTCGCGGCTCTTACAACTGCGCAAGCAAGTGTTTTAAAAGCGGTGGCTTTATCAGCGCTTTCAACCGCTCAACTTGCTTCCCTATCGACGGGCGATATTGCTGCTTTATCTCTGCGTCAGGTCATTGCGTTTACAACGTCTCAATTAGCAGGTCTGACATCGGCAGCCGTTACGGCGCTGAGCTCTTCGCAACTATCAACCTTGGGTACCGACCAAGTTGTTGCCCTTGGCTCGACGGCAATATCCGAACTTTCAACCAACCAGATTTTAGGCCTATCGGCAGCAGGTTTTGGTGCGTTAACTGCAGACCAGATTAAAGCGATTTCAACGCAGGATTTCGCTGCCGTCAGCTTCCGTCAACTACAAGCGATGACGACCGCGCAAATTCGTGCACTATCAACGGATCAGCTTACGGCCTTAAATGCAGGCCAGTTAAACGTTCTGACCTCGACGCAAACGCTCGCACTGACCAATGGACAGATTGGTAGTCTTACCAGCGGGCAGATTACCGGCCTGACCGTAAGCGCTATTAATAATCTGACGACAGCACAAATTGCCGCGATCTCTACGACATCTTTCGCCGCATTAACGGTGCAGCAAATCACCGGCATTCGCGCGGATCAAGCGACGGCTTTAACGACCGATCAGATTGTGGCGTTAAACGCCAATCAATTCGCTGTCCTCTCAACCGCTGATATTGCCGCGCTTTCATCGGCGCAAATTAAGGCAATTGAAACGACAGACCTCACGGCGCTTGTGGTTAAACAAATCCAAGCCATGACGACGCAGCAATTATCGCAATTGGTCAATACTCAGTTAAGCGCGCTTACCTTAAACCAAATTCGCGGGCTCGGTGGTAATCAGCTTGCTGGCTTTACGACCGCTCAAATCCCGAATTTTACGAGCAATCAGGTTTCAGCGCTTTATGGCAATCAATTTGCTTCGTTTAGTAATGATCAAATTGGTGCGATCAGCACGTCGCAATTTTCCGCGATAACCGGTTCACAGCTTTCAGCCTTAACGAGCTCTCAGGCCGCCGCTATCTCGCTTGCTGATACACAAGTTCTATCGACGGCGCAGATCCCGGGCTTGCGCGCCCAAGCCGTGCCGGGACTTCTGAGCAGCCAGATCGTCCTATTAGGTACCGACCAGTTGCGTGCGTTTTCGGCGGCGCAGATTGCCGCGTTTACGTCAGCTGAGCTGAACGCCATTTCAACCGATGCTATATCATCGTTAAAGGCCACACAAATCGCGGCGATGAGCTCGACGCAGATCTCCTCGCTTTCGACGGGGCGTTTGCAAGCTTTGGCAACGAACCAAATCATCGCGATTTCAACAAGCGCCATATCGCAATTATCGACCAATTCGCTTTCCAGCATCAGTACGGATGATTTCGCGGCGCTTACCAATAGCCAGATTTCCGCCATTACGACCGATTCGATTAAGGCTATTACGACCGATCAGGTTCAAGCCATCACGCAAGGACAAGTACGTGGCTTAACATCTGGCCAATTAAACGTGTTGAGCAGCGACCGGATTGCGGCCTTCACATCAAGCGCAATTAACGCGCTTTCAGTCGCGCAGATTACGACACTATCGACGACACAAATTAGAGCTTTCACAACGGATGATATCCGCGCGTTGAACTTAACGCAGCTTCATGCGCTGACAAACGACCAGCTAAAAGCGCTTTCAACAGATCAAATCAGCGCGATTGGTTCTAACCAGATTGCTGGCTTCTCCGGCGATCAAATCAACGCCTTGACCACCCGCCAGATACCGGCCTTCGGCACGAGCCAGATCAGCGCGTTCAATAATACACAGCTAATGGCCATGGGTACGGCGCAAGTCGCGGTATTAACATCAGATCAAGCGGTCAGCCTGAGCGCCAACCAGATCAATGGTTGGGCTGCCGGTCAGATATCGTCTCTATCCACCGATGCGATTGTGGCTTTAACGACGACGCAATCTCAGGGTTTATCGCGTTCGGCTTTGGGCGCTTTGAACACGGCGCAGATCCAAGCCTTCCAAAGCAGCGATATTCAGGTGATCGCAGCAAAGCAATTGTCGGTTCTTTCATCGGCGCAGGCCAGTGCTTTGACGACGGACCTTCTACTCGCGCTCAGCACCCAGCAGCTTATCAACTTAACCTCATCGGCGATCAGCGGCCTGACCACGGACCTCCTATCGACGATTAGAACCAGCGATATTAGCGCCTTAACACCGCAACAATTGCTGGGACTTCAGGCCAATAAGATGTCTGGTCTATTGGTCGCCCAAGTGAGCGCCTTGACATCGACACAGGTCACAAGCCTGTCATCGGCGCAAACGCGAGCTATGACCACGGATCAAATTGGTGCGCTATCAAGCGACCAAGTGCTTGCGTTAACAACATCATCGCTATCGACATTATTGAACGCGCAAATTGCAAGCCTTTCTACAGCGGCGCTGCCTGCGCTGTCGGCACGCCAATTTACGAAAATTACATCCGCACAAATTCCGGCTTTGACAACGGATCAAATCGGCGTTCTTACGACCACTCAAATCGCGGCCTTAAGTGGAACGCAATCGGCTGTTTTAACAAGCGATCAGATCGTCGCTCTTACCACACAGTCGATGCCGGCGTTTACGGCTAATGCTTTATCAGCACTTTCGACCAGCCAGATTATTGCTTTCGAAGTAACGGATTTAGCATCTCTTACTGGGTTACAATTTAAATCGATCACGACGGATCAGATTTCAGCCCTTACGACGGATCAGTTTGCTGGTCTCTCGACATCAGAAATGGCGAATTTAAGCGCGGCACAGGCCAATGTTTTGCGCACAGATCAAATCGCCGCCTTAACCTCGGATGAGACGGTTGCGATGACGGCCTCGGCCTTGGCTACCTTGTCCTCAACGCAATTTAATCAGCTCAGCAGCGATGATTTTGCCGTTCTAACTACATCGCAAATCGCGGCATTAACGACGGTAGAAGTTGCGGGCCTTAACGCTGGCCAAATTGGCGCGTTTAATACGGCGCAAATTATCGCTCTCACCACGGCAAATATCACTGCCCTACCGCCTGCCAAATTGGCCCTGCTCTCGACCGATAATGTTGCCGCACTTACCGCTCGACAAATTATATCGCTCACGACAGCACAAACGACCAATTTAACGACGGATCAGATCGTCGCTTTGACGAGTTTACAAATCTCGACGCTGCGCACGGATCAGATTACGTCATTGACGTCGGATCACATCATCGCGTTAGGTACCGCGCAGGTTCAAGCGCTCTCGGCCAAGGAAATCGCGGCCTTTACGACGTCACAGATTCGTGCCTTCGAGACAGGTGATTTTGCCGCCATTACGACCAAGCAAATTCAATCTCTCACCAGCGATCAAGCAGCGGCACTCACGACGGATGAAATCGTTGCGCTGACAACCGCGCAAGCCAGCGCGTTGACGAGCGGCGATATTTCCGCCCTTCAAACGGCACAAATCGCCGCATTGCAAACCGATGATCTCATTTCGCTGACGCCAAGACAGATTACGGCATTAACATCGGATCAAATCAGCGCGCTGACGACGGATCAGGTTCCGACATTAACGACACTGCAAATCTTTACGCTGAATACGGCGCAAATTATTGCGCTGACGTCGGATCAGGTTATTGCGCTCAGCAGCCAGCAAATCGGATCTATTTCAGCAAATGTTCTGCCCTATATGCGGTCATCGCAGATTGCGTCGATCCAGCCGAGCGATATTGTTGGCTTCACCGCTAAGCAGATAGCATCTCTCACCAATTACCAGATTATGGCGCTGACCACGGATCAGATCCCCAATCTGACTGTCGCCCAAATTAATGTCTTAAATTCATCGCAAGCCTCTGTGCTCAAAACCGCTCAGATTGCCGCGCTGACCACCGACCAAATCCCCGCTTTCTCAGCAGCAGATATCACCGCGCTCTCGACGGCTCAATTGGACGCGATGACGACGGATGATTTCCAAGCCTTAACACTTCGGCAAATCGGCGCGTTAACCGCGAACCAAGTGTCGCAACTGACAACGGATGAAATCGTAGCGCTCACCACGGCGCAAACCTTGGCCTTATCGACGTCTAATGTTGTCGCCTTAACAACGGCGCAAATCAGCGTTTTAGGTACGGCCAATTTAGCCGCAATGGCCAATCGCCAAATCCTATCGCTCACAACATCCCAAGCGGCCACCTTGTCCGGTGAACAAGCAACAGCTTTGGGTACGCGGCAAGTTGCGGTGTTAAGCCCGACACAGGCAAGCGCGCTTAAGACGGATGCAATCAATGCGCTGAATGGCGGACAAATGGCCGCGTTCTCGGTATCATCGATCGCGGCCTTCCGTACCGATGAAATCGCGGCCATCACCACAAGCGATATTCCGGCTCTCACCGTTCGACAGGTTGGGGCTTTAAGTGCAGGCCAGATTACGGCGTTTACGACGGATCAAATCATAGCGCTTAACACGGTACAGGTTGCCAAGCTGAGCGCAGGTCAGGCTACCGGCTTGAGTACCGATCAGATTGCAGCACTGACGCCCGCGCAAGCAAGCGCGTTAACGGTGACAACGCTTGCTTCTTTGTCGACTGACCAATTCGTGGCGATTACAACGCAAGATGTCGCGGTGTTGACGGCCAATCAGATCCAAGCTGTTACAACGTCGCAGATTGCGGCGCTGACGTCCGATCAAACCGTAGCGTTAACCACCGCGCAGGTTAATCTCATTCGAGATTTCCAAGCCCCGTCAATCACAACATCCAATATTGCGGTCATGAGTTCATCGCAGATTGCGGCCTTGATGCCGTCGTCTGTGACATCGCTATCGACGGCCCAGATTGTTGCAATTACATCGGATGATGTGCCGGCCTTGACGACCAAGCAATTGATTGCGATGGGTGCTCCGCAGATCAGCAGTCTGACGGCCGATCAAATCGTAGCGCTCACAACCGGTCAAGTTGTTGCCTTGCCCGGTGGTCTTGTAACCGCGCTCACGACGGCGCAAATTCCGGCGATGACGACGGCAGATTTGGCTGCACTCAAGACGTCGCAAATCACAGTATTGACCACCGCACAATTGGCGTCGGTTACCACCGATCAAATTCAGGATTTAACAACCGCGCAGATAGCAGCATTGTCTGGTTATCAAGCTGCGGCTTTGACAACAGATCAGATTTCAGTGCTTTTGACGAAGGAAGTGGCGGCTCTCTCCATTGGTGCCGTGCCAAGTCTAACAACCGCCCAAATTGTAGCCCTTGGCGCAACGAGCTTCCCGGCGCTCACAACACGTCAGATTTCTGTTTTGACGGCTTCGCAATTCCCGGCGGTGACGACAGATCAGATCATCGCCATGCGGACCGATCAAATCGCCGCGATTTCTTTGGCGGCATTACCGGCCTTAGGCGTCGATCAGTTGGGCGCATTCTCTACAACCGATATTTCGGTACTATTACCGAACCAGATCGGCGTATTGACGACATCGCAGGTGGCCTCGCTCTCTACCGATGATATTGTTGCCCTCACCACGCAGCAGGTAGCAACAGTATCCATCGGGCAGGCAGATGCGCTGTCGACAGACCAAGTCGTAGCGCTCTCAACCGCTCAGATTCGTGCGCTGTCGGTTAGCGCGGTCGCATCGTTTAATGAAGATCAGACGGCTGCGATAACAACAGCGGATATTCATGCGCTGACAACGGCGCAGGCAACAGCTCTAACGACGTTGCAAGTCTCGGTATTGACGACAGATCAAGCTAAGGCGCTAACAACGCAACATATCGCACTGTTGAGCACCGCGCAGACTTCGGCAATTTCCGTGGCTGATATTGCAGCGCTTAAAACGGATCAATTTGTTGCCTTGACAACATCGTCTATTGCTACGTTCACTCAAGATCAGATTGCTGGTATCCGCACCGATCAGTTACAGGTATTGGGCACGGGCCAAGTCGCTTCACTTACCAGCACGCAGAGTGCGGTTCTGACATCTGATCAAATTATTGCGATCACGACCGGCCAAATCAGCGCGCTGACGACAACGGCATTAAGTGTCCTTTCGGCGGATCAGATTGCTGTCATCGAAAATATTGATCTTTCAAAACTAACCACCAATCAAGTTGCGACCCTATCCACCGTTCAGATAGGCGCACTGCAAACAGGTCAAGTTGCTGCTCTGACAACGCGTGAGATCGTGACACTGTCGACCGATCAATTGCTCGCAATGTCAGGCAATGACATCAGCGCAATGACGACGGAGCAAATTGCTGCGATTGGAAGCAACCAAGTCTCGGGCTTCCGTCTTGATGAGGTTGCAGCCTTTACGACACTTCAGGCGCCTGCCTTGAAGTCGACGACTTTGGCGGCGATGAGTACCGCTCAGATTCAAGCGCTTGATCCGGCAAATATTGCGAAGCTTTCGACACCGCAGGTGACTGCGCTTACCACGGATCAAGTGGTTGCGCTGACACAGGAACAGGTCCAGTCGCTCACGACCGATCAATTAAAGAATTTCGGCACCGCTCAGATTGTTGCCTTGACGACGGCACAAATCGGCGAGTTGACGGTTGATCAGGTGCCGGGCCTGACGACAACGGCCATTGCACTCTTGTCGAACGATCAGCTGGGCGCGGTGACGCCGGATGACATGGCGGTGCTCAGCACCGGACAGGTTGTGGCGCTTACGACGTCGCAAATTGCATCGATATCGATTGCCCAGCTGAACGCGTTTACGTCTATTCAGTTCGGTGTGTTGACGAATATGCAAATCCCAGCACTGACCACGGATCGCGTGGCAGCTCTGGCAACATCGCAGATTAATATTCTTTCGAGCGCACAGGCGCTCGCCTTGCAAACCTCGCAAGTAGCGGCCCTAACCGGTGATGAATTACCCGCTCTGACTAACGAGGCATTCGGTGCCCTTAATACCGCGCAGATCGTGGCGATTAGTGCGGCTAATATTCCGGTTCTGACGTCGTCGCAGATTGCGGTTCTTAATAGCGCGCAAGCACGGGCGATGGGTAATGATCAATTCGCCGCGCTAACGGCGGATCAGGCCCAATCCTTGGCCACAAAGACGCTTTCGAATCTCTATACATCGCAGCTTGTGCAGTTGACGACTTCGGCATTGTCGGTGCTTTCAACGCAGCAAATTGCTAAGTTAACGACCGATGAAGTCGCAGCCTTGACGACCGCGCAGGTTGCAGCGATGACAACGGCACAAATTGGTGCGCTAACGACCCGTGAAATTGCGGCGATCAATGTGGATTCGATCCAAGTGATTGGTGCAGATCAGTTGGCCGTCATCGACACGAACCATATTATATCCCTGACGACATCTCAGATTGCGTCGTTGACGACCGATCAAGCATCGAACTTGAGCACGGCGCAGGTTTCGGCCTTGACCGTGCCACAAATCAAGTCGGTTACACCGGATGATATTGCGGCCTTGTCTACGGGTCAGCTTGGCGCGTTGAAGACGCCGCAAATTGCTGCTCTTACGACCGATCAAATCCTCGCTATCAATGCCGCATCGATCGCAGCGCTTTCGACAAGCGGTATTCAGGCGATGTCGACAAACCAGATCCAAGTCTTCACCACTGCCGTAATCGCCGCGATGACGACAGGACAAGTCAATGTCTTGTCGGGTGCGAAGGTGACGGCTTGGGACGTCAACCAAATTGCGGCATTCTCGGATACGCAAATGGCGGCACTGACGACAAGCGCCGTCGCCGCTCTGACAGACGCGCAAGTTGCAGCCCTTACAACACTCGAAGTTTCGGCCCTTACCTCGGCACAGATGGCCGCGATGGCGACTCATCAAATCGCGTCGATTACGGGTGATCAGATTCAAGTCGTAACGCCTGCTGCGATCGCGGCGATGAAGACCAGTCAGATTGCGGCGCTTGATGCCAATGTTGTGAGCGTATTGAGCCAGGATCAGTTGACGGCGCTCACGACAGCGCAAGTGAATGCAATGACGCCTGGCCAACTAACCTCGTTGACCACAACGCAATTTACTGAATTCACGCCAAATCAGTTTGCGGCCTTGAACAATACGCAGTTTGCCGCTCTCAGCGATGCCGATATTGCCGCCATAACCGGCGATCAGGCAGCAGTAATGACAACGGCGCAATTCACCACGCTAACGCCGCAAAAGATTGGTGACTTGGCCTATGGCCAGTTGGCCGTTCTTTCTACAGCTGTGATGGGTGTTATGACTACGGATCAGCTCTCGGTGATTGATGCGGCTTCGATTGGTACCCTGAGCGCCACGCAAATGGCGGCGATTAAACCTTCGACGATCACGGCTCTTTCGGCGGATCAAGCGGGTTATGTCAACGCGACCCAGATGCTGAGCGTGACGACGGCGCAGATTGTTGCCTTGCCGAATGACGCGGTCGGTGCGCTTGTTCCGGCGACCGTCAGTGTGATGAGCGCTGATCTTGTCGGGGCCCTCAAAGTTTCGCAGATTCCATATCTGAGAGCAGATGCGATTGGCGCTATGGGTGCGGATCAGATTGCAGCGCTGAAGTCGACGCAGTTTGGTGCTTTGACTGCGGACCAGATTGGTGCGCTTGATCCGACGCAGATACCGAGCCTTTCAACCGCTGCCGTTTCAGCATTGAGCAGCGCACTTCTGCCATCGCTCAATCCGGCATCGCTTGCTTCGTTGTCGCGTGATCAAATTCAGGCGCTAAGTGCGCCGTCGGTTGCGTCTATGACCGATACCCAAATTGGACAGTTGGGCGATAGCCAAATTTCGGCGCTCACGACGCGCCAGATTAGCGCGTTCTCTGCGGCACAATTCGGCGTCTTCTCGGTTGATCAAATGACGGATCTCACCACCGCGCAATTGAACGTGCTGACAACGGATCAAGTCTCGGGCTTCAGTGCGGGCGATATAGCTGCCCTGTCACCAACACAGATCCCGGGCTTGACTGAAGCGCAAGTAGCCTCGCTCGCTTCTGATCGTGTAGCGGTCTTCAACGGTCCGCAATTGTCGGCGATGAGAAACACGCAGCTTCAAGCGCTATCGGTGAGCGGCGTTGCGCTATTAACCCCTGATGCGGTCTCTGCCCTTTCGAATGGACAGGTAGCAGCCCTTTCGACAGCGCAAATTAACGCGCTTCAGCCGCAGAGTTTAACGGCGTTGTCGCCAAGTCAGTTCTCGGCTTTGACGCAAGCCCAAATTGGCGCGCTAACGCCGGATCAAATTTCCGGTATGACCGATAGTCAAGTGAGTGCCTTGAATGAAACGCGACTGGGACTCATCAGCGCCACGCAGATCGTAGCCTTTACGCCAAGCAGCCTTTCGGGCATGCGCGATCTTCAATTGAGCGCGCTGCCGACCTCTGCAACCTCTGCAATAACGGCTGCCCAACGAGCACTGTTGTCGGATCATCAATTATCGATCCTCTTTCCTAATGGATAAGGCCTAGGCTTGAGCCTTTCTAAGCGGCTCGGTAGCGTTGCGCACGACATCCGCGATTTGCCCAAGCTGTAGCGTTAAGGGACTTGTCTTCCGCCAGATCATGCCGATCATGCGTGACGGTGTGGGACGATTAAAACGCGCGATGGAGACAGAGGCCGAGCGGGTTTCAACCGGAATGGCCATTTCAGGGATAAGGGTAACACCGATCCCTGAGCCTACCATTTGAACGAGCGTTGAAAGCGAGCTGCCATCAAGCAATTCACGCGGAAGCGAAGCGTGCATTTGGCAGAAGGATAAAGCCTGTTCACGGAAACAATGGCCTTCTTCGAGCAGCAAAAGGCGCATTTCGCGCAATGTCTCGATATTAGGAACCGGTTTGCCCGCATCATCGCTTGGGCGAACGAGGACAAAATCTTCCTGAAAAAGCGCAATTTCGGTAAAAGCCGGTTCTGAGATGGGCAGCGCTACGATGGCGGTATCGATTTTGCCGGCCGATAATTCTTGTAACAGCTTGGGGGTCAGCGTTTCGCGGACATGAATGTCCAATTCGGGATAAAGGCGGCTTAACTGTCCGATAATGGTGGGCAATAAATAGGGCGCAATGGTTGGAATGACGCCGATACGTAAGCGTCCGACTGGTCGATGATGCGAGGCGCGCGCTAAATCACCGAGTTCATCAACGGAGCGAAGAATTTCGCGGACACGGGGCGCAAATTCCTCGCCAAAACTGGTAAGGTCAATGTGGCGCGCGCCGCGTTCGAAAAGCGCAGACCCCAAAGCTCCCTCCAATTCCTTGATTTGTTGCGAGAGCGCCGATTGAGAAATCGCACAGGCCTCGGCCGCCCGGCCAAAATGGCCGTGTTGGACGAGCGCCTCAAAATAGCGAAGCTGTTTGAAGGTGACATTATTCATAAGTTTAACTTATCGCTTTAATCGGAAAATACAACTTAAACTAATCATAACTCTGTGCTAGGGCTCTAGCATCACAGCCAAAATTGGAGAGACAGATGAGCGGAAATGACGCGCAAAAGGCGGGTGGATGCCCCGTAGCCCATGGTGGCGCAAAGCATGTGACCCTTGGAGCCAAGTCGAATCGCGATTGGTGGCCGAACCAGCTGAACCTCAAAATTTTGCATCAGCACTCCGCGCTGTCGAACCCGCTCGGCACCGGCTTCAACTATGCCGAAGCCTTCAAAAAGCTCGATCTGGACGCGGTGAAAAAAGATATTTTCGCGTTGATGAAGACCTCGCAGGATTGGTGGCCGGCCGATTACGGCCATTATGGGCCTTTCTTCATCCGCATGGCCTGGCACAGCGCCGGCACCTATCGTACGGGCGATGGCCGTGGCGGTGGCGGTTCGGGCACGCAGCGTTTCGCGCCGCTCAACAGCTGGCCGGACAATGGCAATCTCGATAAAGCCCGTCGCCTGCTTTGGCCGATCAAGCAGAAATATGGCAATTCGCTTTCATGGGCCGACCTGATGATTTTTGCGGGCAATTGCGCGCTTGAATCGATGGGCTTCAAGCCTTTCGGCTTTGCTGGTGGCCGCGCCGATGTGTGGGAGCCGGAAGAAGACATTTATTGGGGTCTCGAAGGCAAATGGCTGGAAGACCGCCGCTATAGCGGTGATCGCGAGCTCGAAAATCCGCTCGCTGCGGTGCAGATGGGTTTGATTTACGTGAACCCGGAAGGCCCGAACGGCAAGCCTGATCCATTGGCGGCTGCCAAAGACATTCGCGAAACCTTCAAGCGCATGGCCATGAATGATGAGGAGACGATTGCCCTCATCGCCGGTGGCCACACCTTTGGTAAGGCGCATGGTGCGGCGGACCCGCAGAAATATGTCGGCCTCGAACCAGAAAGCGCAAGCATTGAAGAGCAGGGCCTTGGCTGGAAAAATACGTTTGGCAGCGGCAAGGGCGTCGATACCATCACCAGCGGTCTTGAAGGGGCTTGGACCACAAACCCAATCGTGTGGGACAATAATTACTTTGACAACCTGTTCAACTATGATTGGGAACTGACCAAAAGCCCTGCGGGCGCTTGGCAGTGGACGCCAAAGGATGGCGCAGGGCAGGGGACCGTGCCGGACGCGCATGATCCATCGAAGCGCCACGCGCCAGTGATGTTCACAACCGATCTCGCATTGAAAATGGACCCGATCTATGGCCCGATTTCGAAGCGCTTCCACGAAAACCCAGCCGAATTTGCCGATGTGTTCGCGAAAGCTTGGTACAAGCTAACCCATCGCGATATGGGCCCTGTGACGCGTTTACTGGGTGACATGGTGCCTGAGCCACAGCTCTGGCAGGATCCAATTCCAGCTATTGCGCATCCTTTGATCCATGATGCGGAAATTGAGGAGCTCAAAGCCAAGATCTTGGCCTCGGGTCTCACCATCTCGCAATTGGTTGCAACGGCGTGGGCTTCGGCTTCAACTTTCCGCGGATCGGATAAGCGGGGCGGCGCAAATGGTGCACGTATTCGCTTGGCACCGCAAAAGGATTGGGAAGTCAATCAACCTGCGCAATTGGCAAACGTACTTGAGACGCTTGAGGCGATTCGTAAGGCGTTCAACGCGGCCCAAAAGAACGGTCGAATGGTATCGCTCGCCGATTTGATTGTGTTGGGTGGTGCGGCAGCAATTGAACAAGCCGCGAAGAATGCCGGACACGCTGTGAAAGTACCTTTCACGCCGGGTCGTGCGGATGCGTCGCAAGCGCAAACGGATGTTGAAAGCTTCGCCGTGCTTGAGCCGATTGCGGATGGTTTCCGCAATTACCTCAAAAAGGAATATTCGGTTTCGGCTGAAGAATTGCTGATCGACAAGGCGCAATTACTGACATTGACGGCGCCAGAAATGACGGCGCTTGTCGGTGGCTTGCGTGTCTTGAATGCCAATATTGGACAAGCCAAACATGGCGTGTTCACGAATAAGCCTGAAACGCTGACGAATGATTTCTTCGTCAATTTGCTCGACATCCATACCGAGTGGAAGCCGGTATCCGATGCAGCCGATGTGTTCGAAGGGCATGATCGCGCAACGGGTGCGGTGAAGTGGACGGGTACGCGCGTTGACCTCGTCTTCGGTTCGAACTCGCAACTGCGTGCGATTGCTGAAGTCTATGCTTCAAGCGACTCGAAAGAAGCCTTTGTGCATGACTTCGTTGCTGCTTGGAACAAGGTGATGAATGCGGATCGTTTTGATCTCGCATAAGATACGAGAAGATCTCATTTTCTTTTAAAGACAATAATCGGGCGGCGTTTCATGGATTGAAGCGCCGCCCGAAACTTTATGCGCGACGATGTTCGCCAGACTTATGGGCTTCTGGTGGCTTTGTGCCACGAACGTCGGGAGCGGTGCGGCTGAAATTTGATTCCGATCCTGCCGTCTTGCTCTCATCGGTTTGTGGTGCCTTCATATCTTTTGGTGGCGTGTGGCCAGGCTTTTCAGAGCCCGATTGGCCTTTGTGTGGAGTATTCGACATTGTCTTCTCCTTTAGGGTGAAGCGTTCCAAGCCGTGAAGGCACATAAACCCTCGTAAAGTGAAGAAAGAAGCACGAAAGCTTTACCTTTCTTCAGCCCGGTAACGCCACTCTAAGGTAAGGATGAAAGAAGCGCCGTATAAGCGCCTAAACTACGTATTGAAGCAGGACGATAGCTTGCAGGTTGTGCATTCAATCATTGCA
>CANGPL010000014.1 GCA_947455725.1 Hyphomicrobiales bacterium
ACTCCCCAAATGAATCGTTATGAGTACCAGTCTTGCCAGTACCCACCGGCCCGGTAAAGAACAGAGATGCATATGCATACCCACGAAATTGCAGCCTTTTATAAGTTCCAGCGCATTGCAGACCCCGTTGATTTGCGCGATCGGCTGCACGCGATCTGTGAAAAGGCTGGCGCGAGGGGTATTTTGTTGGTGGCCAAGGAAGGCATCAACGGAACCTTGGCTGTCGAGCGGGGCGGCATCGCAAATTTGGTTGAAAATATCTGTCGCGAAGCCGGGATCACGGAACTCACACCACGGTTTTCATTTGACGATGAAATGCCATTCTTGCGGCTAAAAGTGCGGCTGAAAAAGGAAATCGTAACCATAAGCGCGCCGGAGGCGGATCCAACCGCGCTAGTGGGTACCTATGTCGCCCCTCAGGATTGGAACGCGCTGATTTCAGACCCTGATGTTGTGCTCCTCGACACGCGAAACGATTACGAGGTCAAAATCGGGACCTTTAAGGGCGCGATTGATCCGGAAACCCGCAGCTTTAGCGAGTTTCCGCGCTATGTGCAGACGCATCTCGATCCAACAAAGCATAAAAAGGTAGCGATGTTTTGCACCGGCGGCATTCGCTGCGAAAAGGCGTCGAGCTATATGCTCGCCCATGGCTTTGAAGAGGTATTTCATCTTCAAGGCGGCATTCTCAATTATCTCGAAAAAGTGCCGCCGGAAGAGAGCCTTTGGGAGGGTGGATGCTTCGTCTTTGATCGGCGCGTCGCCGTCGGCAGCGGGCTTGAACCGTTAGACCTCGACCTTTGCTATGGCTGCCGCACCCCTCTAACGGATGAAGATCGTCTATCAGAAGAGTTCGAAGAAGGCGTTTCTTGTCCGCATTGCGCGTCACTTATGACGCCAGCGCAAAAAGCATCATCCCGCGAACGCCATCGCCAAACGCTCTTGGCGGAAGCGCGTGGCGAAAACCATCTTGGCCCTCGGTTTCGCGAAGGCGCGTAATTACGCCGCGATTTGCAGCGATAGGCTAACGGGCGCCACCACGGTTGCCGGAGGATGGGCTTCCTCAAAAGCGGTGATATAGTCGCGCGTGATCGGAACCGTGTCGACTTTTTTGGCCAGTTGGATTTGAAACACCATTTGCCCTTGATAACGAAACGACAATTCGCTGGTGATCAAATAAAACTCCCACATCCGGCAAAAGCGATCATCGTATAGCGCACGGATTTTTTCGCGATTGGCGGCAAAACGTTCTCGCCATCTTTTGAGCGTTTCGGCGTAATGCAGCCTTAAAATCTCGATATCGGTAATCAGCAGGCCCGCCTTTTCGATGGCCGGAATAACTTCTGACAAAGCGGGACAATAGCCGCCCGGGAAAATATATTTATCAATCCAAGGATTGGTGTGGCCCGGCCCATCTGCCCGTCCAATCGCATGGATCAAGGCTACGCCATCATCGGTCAAAGCGTCGGAAATTTTCTGAAAAAACGCATCAAAATGATTAACCCCGACATGTTCGAACATGCCGACCGAGACGATGCGGTCATATTTTTCTGTCTCCGACCGATAATCGAGCAGCTTAAAGCGGATGCGATCGGCGACGCCTGCCTTTGCAGCGCGTTCGTTCGAAACGGCGTGCTGGTGTTCGGAAAGCGTTAGGCCTGTGACATCAGCGCCTGAAATTTCACCGAGATAAAGCCCGAGGCCGCCCCAGCCCGAGCCGATATCCAAGACGCGATGACCTTGTTCAATCAGGAGTTTTGCCGCGATATGCCGCTTTTTCTGCGCTTGTGCTGTCTCAAGCGTGTCGTCCGGCGACATCACATAAGCGCACGAATATTGCCGGTCGGCATCAAGGAAAAGGTCATAAAGCGTGTCGGATAAGTCATAATGATGCGCCACATTCGCTTTTGAGCGACCGGCCGGATTAAATTGATTGATGCGTCGGATCCAGTTTCTTAAACGCTCGGTTACGCCGCTTAGCGGATATTTGAAGGGCCTTAAGCCGATATTTTTCAGGCCGAGGTCGAGAAAATCATAGAGCGAGCCTTCTTCAATCGTTAGTCGGCCCTCCATATAGGCCTCGCCAACTTCCAGTTGAGGATTAAACGCCAAGCGCCAAGCGGTGGCCACGTCATGAATACGGATTGTCACCCGCGCGCCGGTTCCGTCCCCATAGGTTTTGGGTCGGTTTTTCCAGTCAAGAACACGCAGATTACCATTACGAATCAGTGGTTTAAGAAGCGCATCGAGAATGGTCATGGCATGGTCCCCGAAATTGACAGCAAACCAATCTTTAAAACTATGCCACTGTCGGGATTTTGACGAAAGAGGCAAATTTCAAAGCTGTATCGGAAAGCTAACGCTCTAGCAGGCCCTTAAAGGCATACGGGCATCCCCTAATAGTGTTTTGGCACGCTCTTTGCTTAAGTAGTTTTGCTCGGCATGAGCCAAGCGGTTAAAGGATTTCGGAGGAAAGCCGTTATGAATAATGTAACATTCGATGGTGCATTGGACCTGCAACTCGCACGCGCCGAGCGCCGGATGGAAGAATTGATGAGCTGGGCCAAGCTTCGGAAGCGGCTTGCCACGTCAGTGCGTCGGCAAATTAAGCTTGCCCGCCAGACGTCAATTGGGCAGACACGTTGATAAATAGACTTTTAGGCGGGAATTTCGCTGAATTTGTCTATTTTCTAGGCACTTTTTGAATTTTTGAAAAAAAATAAAAAAAATTCAAAAATCGATTAAAGTTTTTAAATCGAGAGCCGTCTTATAAGGTACAGAAACGTGTAGCTTTCCTCAACGCACGCGTTGGAGGTGTATGATGATAGACTCTATTGTGAACAAGGCGATGATTTCCGACACGACGGTCCGTAAAGGCCCGAAGGCGGATCTTAAGATCGCAAGCCCTTCTGCATCGGTTGCCGACACGGCGACGGTACAAAAGGAAGCTGCGACAATGGTGGAAGTGACCATTGCAAAGGGCAACGGGCTCTCGGAGCCGCCTTTTGACTATGCCAAAGTCATTGCACTGAAGCAGTCGATCAAGAACGGTGACTACAAGATCGATTTCGGCAAATTGGCCGACTCGATGATTGGCGCTGATATTCTGAACCCGGTTCGGGGCAAATAACTCAGTCGTCTCTTTTTGCGCCCTATGAGCGAGCGGAGAATACCCGCTCGTTGCAAGGCGAGTTTTACATATATACCGACGTTTCTCTGGCCGCCTTATTACCTGCGCCACTTCGCTTTTGAGCCCAACATAAAGTCGGCTCATCCACGCTTTAACGTGAAAGCGTAAACCCGCCGCACTCTTTGCTTATGAGTTTTGTTATCTCATCCGTAAACGCGGCCCATCTTGCCATTGAATGGACAGAAACGGCCTTGCCGTCGATCTGCGTGATTTTCGTTATCAAGCGCACACTGTTGGAAGCCATGACCAGATCGGCTTTCCGGAGCTCTTCCAGCGAGCAGTCGCCTTCGCTCACGTCCAATCCAAGGTGCGGCGCCACTTCAAGCAGCGCGCGGCGCATGATCCCCGGCAAGATGTTGCCGTCGAGGGCTGGTGTTGAAAGCCTATTCTGATTCAAAATGAAGAGGTTAGCCATGCTTGTGCAAGCGATACTGCCGGTAGGAGACAATAGTAACGCATCATCCGCACCCTTCGCTCGCGCCTCTTGCAGGCTTAAAACGGGATCGAGATAGGCCAATGTCTTCATCGAGCTCGTAGGCGATGTCGGGTTTCGCCGGATCGAAACCGTCGCAAGCGTCGCCTCACCAAAGGCAATCGATCTTTGCCAAGGCGCACGCGTCGCAAAGATAAGCGGATTAGTCGTTTCAGGCGGTAATAGCCCGCGCGGACCTGCGCCGCGCGACACGTTAAGCCGGATCACACAGGGCGCATTGTCCAATTCAGCGACGGCCAAAACAGCCTCTTGAAGGGCTTCACGATCCAACCCCATGCCAAGCCGTTCTGCTGAAGCCATCATCCGCTCAAGATGCGCATCGAGCCGAAACGGAATGAAATTAAACGCGGCCAAGGTTTCAAACAAACCATCGCCGAGCAGCAGCCCGCGATCAGCCACATCAAACGTGGCATCTTTGGCATCAATCAACTTCCCGTTATACCAGAGCATTATCCGCCATCCGTTTGTCGAGACTCAAGAAATTGCCGATGAGCTGATGTCCATATTCCGTTAAAATCGACTCGGGGTGAAACTGAACGCCATAGGTCGGATGGCTTTTATGCTGGAGACCCATAATCTCGCCTTCTTCCGAACGAGCGGTGATGCGTAGAGGCGAGGTTGCCTCATTCGGCAAGGTAACAATCAAAGAATGATAACGCCCAGCGCGAAAGTGATCGGGTATCCCGCTGAAAACGCCCGTACCATCGTGATCGATGCGTGAATCGAGGCCATGCATTGGGCGCTTGGCTCTCCCGATCACGCCTCCGAAAGCCTCACCGATACATTGATGGCCAAGACAAATGCCGAGGATCGGAATTTCGCCGGAAAAGCGCCGAATGAGATCAAGCGAAAGCCCCGCTTCATGCGGACCGCATGGCCCGGGAGAAATAATCATCCGCTCAGGCTTCAAAGCTTCGATGTCTGACAGCGTAACCGCATCATTTCGCCGAACGAGCGTATCCGCGCCGAGCTCTTGGCAATAGCGAACAATATTGAAAACAAAGCTGTCATAATTATCGAGGATGAGGATCATCACTGCTCCTCGCCACGCGGCAGTCGAAACGCACGAAAAATACGCTCGGCCTTTACAAGCGTTTCTTGATATTCCTCGCTCGGATTGGAAAGAGCCGTAATACCGCCACCCGCATGGAAACTTGCCTGATTGGCACGAAAGGTAACGGTCCGAATGGCAACGCTCAGATCCATCGCACCATCGAACCCGATATAACCGATCGAGCCGCAATAAACGCCACGGGGCAGGCCTTCAACTTCGCTAATAATTTCCATGGCCTTGATTTTAGGCGCGCCGGAAATCGAGCCACATGGAAAAGCAGCCTTAATCAGGTCAACGCCATCGCATTGTTCAGCCAAGGTCGCTTCAACGACAGACACAAGATGATGCATGGAGGCATAGGTCTCAAGCCCACACAGAACAGGCACTTTAACGCTAAACTTTTCAGCAACGCGGGATAGGTCGTTGCGTAAAAGATCAACGATCATGGTATTTTCTGCGCGATCCTTCATTGAATCTTTGAGCGCCGTGGCCAAGGCTTCATCCTCAATAGGCGTTTTGCCACGCGGTGCTGTGCCTTTAATGGGGCGGGCTTCGATATGACGTTCTTTAAGCGTTAGAAAACGCTCCGGCGAATTGGAGGCTAATTGTAAATCACCGAAGCTGAGATAGGCACCAAAGGTAGATGGGCTCATGCTTCGCAAAGTGGCGTAAAAGCCCATCGGATCAAAATGGTCCGGAAGGGACGCAACAAAGCGCTGTGCCAAATTCGCTTGAAAAAGATCGCCGTTTAAAATGCGTT
The DNA here is from genome assembly GCA_947455725.1 of Hyphomicrobiales bacterium. Lineage (GTDB taxonomy): Bacteria > Pseudomonadota > Alphaproteobacteria > Rhizobiales > Beijerinckiaceae > CAIUPE01. The sequence continues at coordinate 5,498 of CANGPL010000014.1, forward strand.
CGATTGTATCCGCAACCGAACGCTCAAACCGCGCCCGGTCCATATCAAAATGCCAGTCTTCGATAGCTGGATTATCACTTGCTTGAGGCGAGGGGTTATTGATCGCATTGAGCAGCCAAAGCGTTCGAGCTTCTGCCCGCTTTTCGCGGCGTGCGACATCTTGATCTGGCCAGCCGGACGAAAGAATAAAACTCCGGTTTTCGGCGTGGTCATGTGCAAAAATGACGTCGTAAAATCCGAACGCTAAATCCGGCATATCAGCGTCTGGCCGTATCATGCCCGGCACGGTTTCAATCAGGCGGGCGGCTTCATAGCTTAAAAAGCCGATGGCCCCCGTTTGAAAGGGAGGCAAATCAGGATGCGTTGGCAGCTCGTAGCGTTTCAATATCGCTCGGAGTACTTCAAAGGGGTCGGCCTCCAGCGCGTCCTCATTCCAATAAGCTACGCCATTGATAACGCGAAAAACACCAAACGGATCAGCGCCAATATAGGAATAACGCCCGAGCCCGTGCGGATCTTTGCCGCTGTCGAGGAAAGCGAGATGCGCATACGGCTCGAGTTTGCGCGCAACCTCGAGCGGTTCGCATGGCAAAATCTCACGAACGTGAATCGGGCCAATCGCCACGGCGTTTCCTATTTCCAAAGCAAAGTCAGCAAGAGGATCGAATAATCCGAGACCGAATGAGGTGTCTGTTTCAATACCGCCTGCCTGGCGACGGAAATCAGCCGATCAGCTTGCCAATCCAGCCTTTTTTCTTGGGCTCGCCTTCAACTTCTGGCGCCGGTGCGACAACTTCGCTGAATTTCTCAAAAAAATCACCTGCGAGCTTCTTGCTCGTGGCATCGATCAATCGGCCGCCCAATTGCGCCAGCTTGCCGCCAATTTGTGCCTCGACAGTGTAATGCAAAACCGTTGCATCACCATCAGCCTCAAGCGAGACCTTCGCGCCGCCTTTGGCAAAACCCGCAGCACCACCCGAACCTTCGCCGGTAATTGTGTAGCCATTGGGGGGATCGAGATCCGATAAGGTCACTTTACCCGAAAAGGACGCCTTAACGGGACCAATTTTCAGCGTGACCTTAGCCGTCATCTCGTTATCGGATGTTTTTTCGATCGTCTCGCAGCCGGGAATGCATTGGCGCAAGACCTCGACATCGTTCAGCGCCGCATAAACCACTTCGCGAGAAGCCTCGATCCGTTGTGATCCTGTCATATCCATGGCGCGTTTCCCTTATCGATACTTTCAATTATGATCGAGAGCCTACCGCATCTGAACCTTGTTTGTCACCTTGGCTCAACGCTTCCAAATTCCACAATGTGCAACCAGTCGGCTAATAGTGGCCATAGGATCAGGTGGCGCTCTGTCTCATCCGGTAAGACATTAACGGTAAGATGATCAAGCCATTGACCTGAAAGTCCTAGGTCTGATGCAAGCTTTGCACTTTCAACCGCCCGCGGACTCGTTTGAGCGATTGGCAGCGCTTTTCCCGGCGGGTAAGCTCCTGAAAGTCTGTCATGAAAAGACGCCCAGTAGCGATTGGAAAGACTCAGCTTTATTGCTTCGATCGTCGCTTGAGCCCGAGCCTGATCCTCATCATGGAAGAGGTGCTGGCCTAACACATTCGAAAACAAAATCGCATGTTCAGGATAGGCCTTAAGAATCGAGTCAAACTCACGGAAAAGATTCAATTTATGGAAGGTCAGAGACGTTCCACTCCGCGCCAAGGCAAGTCCATGATTGAAACGGAATAAAAGAGGCGCGAGCGGATCAATATCAACCGCATCGATGGTCTTAAACCGCGCAAGAAACGCAGAGGGCAGGCACCATCCAGCGCTCGGCCCCATGAGCAGGAGCCGGTCGGATGGCGGCTGCCAATTTTCAAGATGGCGGGCTAACTCGGATTTAAAGCCCGCCCAACGCCATTGGCGCCAAAGCGCGCGCCAATGCCACACAGGGCCACCGCTCGGTATGAACAGCGCGCCCTCGTAAGGGTCATTCGAAACCATTCGATTTAGGCCGAAAGATGGCTCGCGAAAAACTCTAGAGTTCGTGTCCGAGCGAGTTCGGCGCTTGGCTGATCATAGCTGCCACGCTGATCGCAGTTGAAGCCGTGATCGGCGTGATAAACATAGACGGGCACCTTCGGCTGGGCCTTCTTGATCTCGTTCACCCCCTCAATCGGGATGTGCTTATCCAGTTCGCCAAAGTGCAGGATGGTTGGCACCTGAGGCGTTTGGTCCTTCATTCCAATAATGCCGCCGCCATAATATCCAGCGACTGCCGAAAGGCCTGAAAGCTGGCAAGCTGACGCATAAGCCATCGTGCCACCCCAGCAATATCCAACCAAACCGACCTTGCCGGCTTGCTTCACGTAATCAATGGCGGCGGCAATATCGAGCAGGGTCTTCTCGGACTTGACCTGTTGCACGAGAGCGAAGCCATTTTGCATATCTTCTTGATTATACCCAACTTCGAACCCGCGTTCGGCGCGATCAAACAAGGCGGGAGCAATCACCAAATAGCCATGCGACGCATAAAGATCCGCAACACTGCGAATATGCGAGTTAACCCCGAAAATTTCCTGAAGCACAACGAGCCCGGCGCGAGGTTTGCCTGCGGGTTTTGCGACATAGGCGCTGATTTCAACACCATCTTTGGTCTTCAAGGTAATCGTTTCGCCCATCGTCCTCACTCCTTATCCTGAATATTTACGCCTTATTGACCGGCTTAACTGTCGCCTAGTTCTGTGACAATAGCGCTAATGACCCGGGCATCCGTCGGTTCCGTAGCCGTTGGGAAGACTGCTGCAAGCCGTCCATCCCGTCCGATAAGATATTTGTGAAAATTCCAACGCGGCGTTTCCGCTGGCTTAAGCTGCGCCGTCCATTGGTAAAACGGGTGTGCCTCCGCACCTTTCACAACCTGCTTGGCTGCAATCGGGAAGGTCGCGTGGTACTCGCCTTGCGCGGTTGCCAGAATCTCGGCCGCCCCGCCCGGTTCCTGCCCACCAAAATCGTTTGAAGGGACAGCGATCACAACAAGCCCACGCGGGCCATAACGGGTATAAAGCTGTTCCATACCGGCCAATTGGCCGCTAAAGCCGCATTGTGACGCGGTATTGATGACAAGGATTGGCTTACCCTTAAAGTCCGCCAATTTGATATCGCCATCTTTCAGCGCCGGAAACGAAAAGCGATAGGCATTCAAGGACGTCATCTCGGTTGCTCGGGCGAAAGAGGGGGCAAAAGCGAGGCTGCTCAAGAGAGCCAAACCCTGTCTGCGGCTAAATTGACGCATGGAACGCTCCTTTGGTTGAAAGGGATATAACCCATATACGCCCTCAACCACGAGGTGGATGCACGCATTTCCGCGGCCAATGTCGCGAAAGCGCTTTGGCATGACGATGGCAGTCTATCCTTGAACCCATCCGCCAGATTATAAGCCCGCCATGGATCCTATGACACAACAGGTTTTTGACGCTGCCGGCCGCCGAATGGGCGGATATAGCCGCACGCTTGTCATGGGTATTTTGAATGTAACACCTGATTCCTTCTCGGACGGTGGCCGCTTCGATTCGGTTGAACGCGCGGTTCTCCATGCCATTCAAATGATGGAGCAGGGCGCGGATATTCTGGATATCGGAGCTGAATCAACCCGTCCGGGTCACGAGCCTGTGTCGGCTGACGTAGAAATACGCCGCCTTCTCCCCGTCCTCGATGCTCTTAAAGGGCGCGTCTCACGCCCGGTCTCGGTCGATACAACAAAGGCCAAGGTCGCCGAAGCCGCCCTTGAGGCTGGTGCCACCATCGTCAATGACGTCTGGGGCTTTCAAAAGGAACCAGAACTTGCCGAGATTGCGGCTGCTCACGGCGCGGCGGTCGTTCTTATGCATAATCGGACGAACATCGATCCAATGGTCGATATTATCGATGATATGCTCCGTTTCTTGGAAACGTCTCTGACGATCGCGCAGAAGGCTGGCATTTCCACAGACCGTATTTCGCTTGATCCCGGTATTGGCTTCGGCAAGACGCTCGAACAAAACATAACCGCGATTACGCATCTCGCGCGGCTTAAAAGTTTGGGCTGCCCATTATTGGTAGGCGCATCGCGTAAATCAATGATCGGTAAAATCATTGAATCGACAACCGATGAGCGGCTGCCAGGTACTTTAGCCATTCATACGGCTGCCATGTTAAACGGCGCAGATATGATCCGCGTCCATGACGTAAAAGAGGCGGTGCAGGCTGCCCGTGTGACCGATCGTTTAAAGGATATCTGATGGACAAGATCCGCATCAATGTCACGAAACTCTCGCTCTTCGCCTATCATGGCGTGAATGATGAGGAGCAGCGTCTCGGGCAACGTTTCTATGTCGATCTTGATCTGACCGTCGGGCAGGTATCGGCTACGCAAACTGATCTTCTCGATGGCACGATTTCGTATGAACACGTCATCCAAGAAGTATCCGCCATTTTCTGCGGCGAGAAATTTAGAACCATCGAGCGCGCAGCCCGCGCGGTGTCTGATGCCGTCATGGCCCGCTTTCCAACCATCGAGTCGCTCACCGTGACGGTGCATAAACCATCAGCCCCTGTCGCTGCGATTTTCGATGATGTCGCGGTTAGCGTGGAAGCCCATCGGAATGTCTGATGTGCTCTTAAGCCTAGGCAGCAATATCGGCGATAGTCGCGCCAATATTACCGAAGCGGTGAAGCGGCTTAACGATGAGCCCGGAATAAGCGTAAAAGCCTTGTCGCCGCTTTATCGCACAGCTCCCGTTGGCCCCGTTGCGCAAGATGATTTTGTGAACGGTGCTGTTCGAGTTGAAACGGCGCTTGCGCCCGAAGTCTTGATGCAGCGTTGTCTAACCATTGAAGCCGCGATGGGCCGCGACCGCAAAAATGCGGTTCGCTGGGGGCCAAGAATAATCGATATCGATATCATCCTCTATGATGATCTGACTGTTTCGTCGGAAACGATTACGCTACCCCATCCGCGTTTCCGCGAACGGGCCTTTGTACTTGTGCCGATGGCGGATATTGCGCCTGAACGCGTTGTTGACGGTAAGTCTCTGGCCGCTTGGCTGACAGCGGTGGACCGCGCGGGCGTGGAGAGGATTTGACGGCTTTATCTTGAACTTAAAGCCGTAATGGGTTACCCTTTTGGTCATGGCTTTTGTGACACTCCAAGACGCAAAAAATCGCCTTACCGAGCTTGCCCACGACGTTGAGCGGGGTGAGATCATTACGGTTACACAAAATGGCCGTCCTTTATTTGATCTGGTTCCCCATCAGGTCAAAAAGGGCATTCGTTTAGATGCAATGGCCGAGTTCAGCAAAGAGTTTGGAAGACCAATTGTGACCTATATTGCGGATGACTTCGACGCACCATTGCCCGACGACATCCTTCTTCGTCCATTTTATCCCTCGTCATGAGTGTGTTACTCGATACGCAGGTGTTCCTAGCGTTAATCGAGGATCGATTTTCTGCGCTGCCTGAACGGTTAAGGGTAGCCATTCAGTGCCATGATAGCCATTACATCAGCGTTGCAAGTCTTTGGGAAATTGCGATTAAACAAAGGATTGGCAAGCTCGACATCTCTGTTCCACTTGCCACCCTTCCAAAACTTGTTGAATTACTAGGTCTCTCGCTCATGCCAATTAACGAACACCACGTTCTTCACGGCTTAGAGCCACAACCTCCGACGCGGGATCCGTTTGATCGCATTTTACTTGCGCAATGCGCCATCGAAGGCTTTCAACTTGCTACCATCGACAGGGCGCTCGTTGATCATCCTTTGTCAGCCACAGCAACCTAATTTCTGAGCATTAAATCGGCTTCAATCCCGCCTCAATCTGCGCGCGACGACCTTCCAAAAAGGGCGGCAGCGATAGTTTTTCGCCGAGGCTTTCCATTGGCTCGTCGGCATCAAATCCCGGACCGTCGGTCGCAATCTCAAACAGAATGCCATTTGGCTCGCGGAAATAGAGCGAGTGGAAATAGAAGCGATTAACTTCACCCGAAAACGGAATTTTCAACGCCGTCAAACGCTCGGTCCAGGCATGATATTCGTCCATATCGGGCGTGCGGAAAGCAACGTGATGCACCGCGCCAGCGCCTTGTCGTGCCATCGGCAAATCTTGGCGTTCGACAACATGGATTTCGGCAGCCGCCCCACCCGGGCCCATTTTGTAAACATGGACGCGGTGATCAGGGCTGTCCGGCGATTTATAATCGCGCACCTCTTCCATACCCAAAATTTTTGTGAGCGCCAAATCGGTATAACGCCGATCTGCAACGGTGAGGGTAATCGGCCCAAGGCCGCGAATTTGATGCTCCGCAGGAACGGGGCTTTTTTCCCACGGATAGGATTCACCCGTACCGCCGTCATCGACCAAAGCGAGCCGTTGACCCTCAGGATCTTCGAACAACAGCGTGAGGCGGCCATCATGCACGGCGGTCTTTTTGTAGTTTAAGCCCGCGTCTGCAATACGCTTTTCCCAATAGCTCAGCGTGGCTGAACCATTGACTCGTAAGGCAGTGCGCGAAATCGAGTTCGTGCCGCGTTGCTCTGGGCCAACCGGCCAATCGAAAAACGTAATATCCGAACCGGGCGAGGCTTTGCCGTCGGCGAAGAAGAGGTGATAGGCGCTCACATCGTCCTGATTAACCGTTTTCTTGACCAGACGCAGGCCAAGAAACTGCGTGTAGAAATCATGATTGCCTTTGGCGTTGGCCGTAACAGCCGTCAGATGATGAATGCCTTGAAGCTGCATAACGCGCTCTCCGATTTGAAATTCTTGATCTTCATATGGCCATTAGCCCGGTTTAACAAAAGCTTTTCCAGCTTGCATGGATACAATGAGTGTCTTGCGGGACATCCTTTCGGTGGCTTGAGGCGTATAGAGGTTAGCCGATAAAGGAATTTCCAGTGTCCAATCCAGAAAACGCCCCGCAATTGACCGTCTATTTCGATGGTGCATGCCCCATTTGTCGGTTCGAAATCGGGCATTATCAGCGTTGCTCGGGCAGTGAGCAGATCCATTTTGTCGATGTTGCAGCCGAAAACCTGCCCGATTTAGGGGAGGGGCTTGATCGCGACACCGCCTTGTCCCGCTTCCATGTGCGTCGCGCGGATGGGTCGCTGGCGTCCGGTGCCGAAGGCTTTGCGCTCGTCTGGCAAACGCTTCCTTCCTTCCGAATTCTTGGCCGAATGGCCGTATGGCCGCCGCTGCTCAAGCTTTTGGAAGCGGCCTATCGCGGCATTTTGCCCCTGCGCGCCCGCTTATCTGCCCTGTTGCGCTAATTTTGCAAGGCTGAGCTACCAAGAGTGCGATTGCAAAATTCGCGTAGATAAATAATAAGCATGCTTATCATAAGCATGGTTACCTAATGCCACTCCTTTCCTCACCCCGCCGTGAACTCGGCTTTTTGTTATCCGATGCCGCCCGGGCTTTGCGCACGGTTGTCGACCAACGGGCGCGCGAATTTGGCATGACCCGCGCACAATGGTCGGTCCTTGCCCGCGTTCAGCGTAGCGAAGGACTCAAACAGTCCGACCTCGCCGCGCAGATCGAGATTGCTCCGATTACTTTGGCGCGAATCATTGACCGTTTAAGCGCCACGGGTCTGGTTGAACGGCGTCATGATCCGGAGGATCGCCGCGCCAATCGGCTCTTTCTCTTACCCGCTGCCGTTCCTGTTCTCGAAAAGCTCGCTCTGACGGGTGAGGCCGTCATGGAAGAGGCGCTAGCGGGCATTGACGACGCAACCATCCGCGCTTTGTCGCAGCACTTGCTGACCATCAAAACCAATTTAAAGGCGTGCCAAAAGCCGGCCGCCTTATCGAGTGAAAACGGAGACGATCATGACTGATGCAACGCCCCCCATGACGGAGCGCCAATCAAAGCTCAAACGGCGTATGATCTTGCTCGTCGGTATTCCACTTATCGTTATCATTGGCGCAGCTTCTGCCTATCTGATGGGCGGCCGCTATATTTCAACAGACAATGCCTATGTCGCAGCTCAAAAAATTATCGTGACGCCATCGGTAGCGGGACGTGTCATTTCAATTTCGGTAACAGAAGGTCAGCGCGTCAAGCCGGGCGATCCGCTCTTTGTGATTGATCCCGGTTCTTATGAATTGGCGGTCAAACAAGCCGATGCGCATCTGGCGCAAACGATAACCGGATTTGAAAGCCTAGGTATCACGCTCAAAAGCGTTGATCGTCAAATCGAATTGGCAAAAGAAACGCTCGTCTTGCGTCAAGCCGATTCCGATCGGAAAACTGATTTATTAGCAACCAAAGCGACCTCTAAAAACGATGTCGATAGTGCCAATATCGCACTTGCTAATGCGCGTAACGCGCTTGAAGCGTTAGAGGCGCAAAGGGCTACGACACTTGCTCAATTACAAGGTAAATCAGATCTCAAGATTGAAGAATATGCCCCGTATATAGAAGCAAAAGCGGCGCGCGATCGGGCGATCCGCGATTTTGACGGAACGACCGTGCGGGCTTCGATTGCAGGTGTTGCAACGCAAGTACCATCCATCCAGCTTGGTCGCTATTTAACACCGGGTACCCCGGTCCTCGCACTCGTCGCCGACGAGCATCCATGGATTATCGCTAATCCAAAAGAAACCGATCTCACCTATCTGCATGAAGGCCAGCCTGTATCGATTTCAATCGATGCTTATCCCGGTCGGGTTTGGCACGGTACCCTTGCTTCTTTGAGCCCCGGAACAGGCGCCGAATTTGCGGTACTGCCTGCTCAAAATGCCAGCGGTAATTGGGTAAAAGTTATTCAGCGCGTTCCAGTGCGTATCGAGTTTACGTCCGGTGGCGATCTTACCTCACTGCGCACGGGCATGAGTGCTCAGGTTGAAATTGATTCAGGCCATACCCGCTCGCTTGCTTCGATTTTCGGCTTCACATCATCCGCCCATGCCGAGGTACAATAAGACAACAATGGCTGATCAAAGCTCCGAGGCGTTTAAGCGAATTGCCATCACCATCTGCGTGATGATGGCGACCATTATGCAAGCGCTTGATACAACGATTGCCAATGTCGCATTGCCCTATATGCAAGGCTCGCTCGCGACCACCCAAGATCAAGTAAGCTGGGTGCTGACATCCTATATTGTCGCGGCTGCCATCATGACATCGCCACTCGGATGGATGTCGATGCGCTTCGGGCGGAAGAAACTGTTCATCGTTTGCGCCGCGGGATTCACGCTTGCTTCCATGCTGTGCGGTGTCGCACAAAGCATCGAGCAGATGGTGTTGTTTCGCCTGTTACAAGGCATTTTCGGTGCGGCGCTCGTGCCTTTATCACAAGCCGTTATGCTGGACGCGTATCCGATCGAACAACGCGGACAAGCGATGGCGATTTGGGGCATGGGCGTTATGCTCGGGCCTATTATGGGCCCAACACTTGGCGGCTGGCTTACTGAAGCGTTGAGTTGGCGCTGGGTCTTTTTTGTGAATTTGCCCTTTGGCATTCTGACCGTCTTGGGTCTTTCCGCGATTATGGAAGAGACGCCAGCACGAGAGGATGTTCCCTTTGATTGGCTTGGCTTCATCGCGCTCTCTATCGCAATCGGCTCTTTCCAACTCATGCTCGATCGCGGCGAGCAGGTAGGCTGGTTCGACTCGCTTGAAATCATTGCCGAGGCAGCGATTGCAGCATCTGGTCTGTATATCTTTTTGGCTCATGCGTTAACAACGGAGCGGCCCTTTATTCCTTTGGCCGTTTTTACCGATTGGAATTTCACCGTCGCGCTTTTCTTAATGTTTATTGTTGGCATTATTTTGCTAGCGTCGATGGCCTTAATCACGCCCTTCATTCAAAACGTCATGGGCTACCCGGTTTTGGCTGCAGGTGAATTACTGGGCGCGCGTGGGATAGGAACGCTCGTCGCGATGATGCTTGTCGGTCGCCTTTTAAAATCGATTGATTCACGGCCGCTTGTTGCTCTGGGCCTCTTAATGTCGCTTTGGTCGATTTGGCAGAATATTTATTTTTCGCCCGACACCTCAGCCTGGTGGATCGCGGAAACAAGTATCGTTCAGGGCTTGGGTCTTGGCTTTATTTTTGTACCCTTAAACAGCGCCGCTTTTGCAACCCTTCCCGCTGCCTTACGTACCGATGGCGTGGCCCTTTGGACGCTGATTCGAAACCTCGGCAGCTCGATTGGCGTATCGATCGTCATCTCGCAATTGGTTTCAGGTACCTCGCTCTATCGAACGCGATTGGCCGAAACCCTCTCGCCTTTCAGTTTTGGTCTTCCAATGAGCGGCGCGTCCGACATGCTCGATCCGACGACGGCGGCGGGGCAGGGGATGATCGAAGGCCTCGTGATGCGTGAGGCGACCCTCATCTCTTACAGCAATGATTATCTGCTGATGTTTGGCGTGACGCTTTTGGCCATTCCGCTGGTTTTTCTGCTCAGAAAGCCGCGCGGCACACCGGCTGCGGCTGCGCCAGCGGTGCACGCGGATTAGTAGACCCTGTGCTGTGGGTGACTACCGGCCCTGCGCCACCACGGACTTCCAAATTTTTGATCATGCGTTAAAGTCCCGCCCATACCGTGCATAGATTAGTTTTCGTATGGAACCCAAAGATGAGCTCTGGAAGTCCTCCTCCTGTTGAAAATTTGATGGTTGAGGCCATAAAATCAGGCCTTGAAACGTCTTCAATCCTTTTGGTCGATGTCCGTGAGGCTTATGAATTCGAAGCGGGTCATATTCCAGGTTCCGTTCTCGTGCCGCTTTCCACCTTTCATGTTTCGGATATTCCGGATGCGGCAGGTCGTCGCATCGTGTTGTCCTGTCGCTCGGGTCGCCGGTCTTTAACCGCTGCGGCTATGGCTTTTGAACAGGGCCTTCCGATTGATGCCCATTACGCGGGTGGTTTTTTGGATTGGGTTCAACACAATGAGCCTGTCGAGACAGGTTTATAATTTTGCGCAATCACGCCAAATTGATCTAAACAGTCATATCAGTCGTTTAAATGAAGTCTGAATCGGGGAAGAAGCCATGAGCGTTAAGAAATTTGGTATTGGGCAACCCATTCGTCGTGTGGAAGATGTTCGTCTTCTGACAGGCGGCGGTCATTACACGGCTGACTATTCACCTGACAAAGAATTGGTGTCGTTTGTTTTGCGCAGCCCTTATGCGCATGCCAATTTCAAAATCAAAGATATCGAAGCGGCAAAGGCGGTTAAGGGCGTAAAGCTCATTTTGACCGCCGAAGACATTGCCGATTTTGGCGATGTGCCTTGCTTGGCTCCGCTCGAAAATGACGATGGCTCGCAAAATTATGTAGCTGATATTCCGGTGCTTGCAAAAGGCACGGTTAAGTTTGTTGGTGATGCGATTGCTTTCGTTGTCGCCGAAACCTTGAATGCAGCAAAAGAAGCGGCCGAGGCAATCGATATCGACTTCAAAGCACTGCCAGCCGTTTCCGATATTCGCTCGGCGCTTGCCAAAGGCGCGCCCCTTGTATGGCCGCAAGTCAAAGACAATTTGGCATATGAGCAGAATCTTGGCGATCACAAAAAGGTCGATGCAATTTTTGCCAAAGCGCATCGTGTGTTGACGATTGAGATCGAGAATAATCGTCTGATCACCAACTATATGGAAACCCGTGGCGCCGTTGGTGAATATGACGCGGCCACGAAGACCATGAAGCTTACGGTATCAAGCCAAGGCGTGCATGGCTTGCGTGACACGCTTGCTGAAAAAATCTTGAAGGTGAAAGCCGATAGGCTTCACGTGATGACGGGCGATGTCGGTGGGGGTTTTGGCACCAAAAGTTTCATGTACCGGGAGTATCCGCTTGTTCTCGAGGCCGCACGTCGCTTGAAGCGTCCTGTTAAATGGCTTGCCGATCGTGCAGACCATTTCCTCGGTGATGCGCATGGCCGCGATAACATCACAACAGCATCGCTGGCCGTTGATAGATCGGGTAAGTTCTTGGCGCTCAAGGCCGATGTGATTGGAAATCTCGGTGCCTATTGCTCGCAATTCGGCCCCTATATCCATTATCTTTGCGCGTCGATGATGACGGGCGTTTATAAGACGCCGGATATCGCCGTACGCTTACGCGCGGTCTATTCGAACACGGTTCCTGTTGATGCGTATCGCGGGGCAGGACGTCCAGAAGCGGCCTATAATCTCGAGCGGCTTGTTGATTATGTCGCACGCGAATTGGGCATGAAGCCCGAAGCCGTGCGGCGTAAAAACTTCATTGCACCATCGGCAATGCCCTATAAGACACCGGTTGGTGATCGCACCTATGATACAGGCGATTTCGATCAGCACATGACGCAAGCGATGGATGTTGCCGGTTGGGACACGTTTAAAGATCGCCTCAAAGCATCCAAAAAAGCCGGCAAGCTGCGTGGCATTGGTATGGCGACCTATATTGAATGCACGGCATGGGGCGATGGTGAAGAAGTAGCCGTTGATCTCGAGAAGGATGGGTCAGTCACCATCTATTCCGGTACGCAATCGAATGGGCAGGGCCATGCAACCGCCTATGCGCAGTTCGCTTCGCAGCATCTGGATCTGCCGCTCGATAAGATCAAGGTTGTCCAAGGTGACACGGCACGCGTTGCAACGGGCCATGGCACGGGTGGCTCGCGCTCCATTCCGGTCGGCGGCGTATCCACTTTCGTTGCAGCCAAAGACCTTTCCGAGAAGCTCAAGAAATTGGCATCCGATAAGTTAGAAGCCAATGTCTCCGATCTTGAAATCGTCGACGGTACGGTTCGCGTGGCGGGCACTGACAAGAAAATCAGTTTTGCCGATATTGCAAAGCTTCCCGATGCTACACCGGATATGACGCGCGGACTTGGTGACTTCACGCCACCGGATGCGACCTATCCGAACGGGACGCACATTGCGGAAGTGGAAATTGACCCGATGACGGGCGTTGTTGAAATCGTCAACTACACGATTTGTGATGACTTCGGCATCGCGATCAATCCGATGCTGCTCGCAGGCCAAGTCCATGGCGGCGTCGCCCAAGGTATAGGTCAAGCGCTCATGGAGCACACGGTCTATGACAAAGACGCTCAGCTGATTTCGGCAAGTCTCATGGATTATACGCTGCCACGCGCGGATAATCTGCCGAACTTTCATTTCGAAACCAAGAACGTGCCTTCAACAACCAACCCGCTCGGCATTAAGGGTGCAGGTGAGGCGGGCTCGATCGGTTCAACGCCTGCCATCATGAATGCGGTAATCGACGCGCTCGATCACGGCTATGGCATTCATCATTTGCAAATGCCTGCGACGCCATCGCGTATTTTCGAGGCAATTCAGGCGGCGAGTAAAATGGCGGCTGAGTAATTACTCAGCTAAACGGCACGATAAGAAAAACGGGCCACATGGCCCGTTTTTTTATTCCATCACCGCAGCCTTCAAAATACACACCATGGTCGCGTGTGCAGGCGCGTCAGAAACGTTTCTCACCGTATGAGGTCGGTCACACCGGTAGCGCAGTGTTTCGCCAGCCTTGGCCGTCTGCACGACGCCGGCGACTTCGACTTCATATTCCCCTTCGAGCACCGAGAGGCATTCAATCGACCCGCGTTGATGTGCGTCAGAATCGAGCACGCCGCCTGGTTCCGCATGAACATCATACCATTGCAGCCATTCAACGGTTTTGATCCAGCCAATGATCCCAAGCCGCACTTTGCCATCATCCGATAATAAAATCGGCGTATCACCGCGCGAGGTGCGATCAATAAACGGCTCGTCTTCGGATATCGACAAGACCCGTTCAATCGAAACATCGAGCGCCTGCGACAGGCGCCAAATGGTCGCCAAAGTCGGGTTGGTTTCGTTCCGCTCAATCTGGCTGATGATGGATTTTGCAACGCCGGATTGCTCTGCAAGCTCCGAGAGTGAAAGATGATAGGCTTTGCGAAGCCGCTGAATCGTTTTGCCAAGCTGGCCGGAGAGGGCATGAGCACCGCTCTCAAGGACACGGACTTTGTCTTTTCCCTCGACGCCCATCGCGGAGTATCTCCTAAAAGCCTTGCCTTACACGTCCGGCAAACGTTTGATACTAAGAACGCTTTTGTTAATTAAATCAGTCCAAATTGGCAAGGTCTATTTCAAACGGAGCGTTTCGCCAGTCCGAACAGCGCGGCCATCGCTAGCGTTGCGAGTAAACTGATGCCAAGAATAAAAGATAACGCGCTTGCGGGGCCATGAGAGGCGAGAATCGCACCAAAAATGGCAGGTGCAGCCGCTTTCACCATCAAAGCGGGAGCAGCGACCAATCCTAATCGTCGGCCATAACCGTCCGATCCAAACAAGGCCAGCGGCACGACACCCCGCGCAATCGTTGCTAGCCCATTCGCTGCGCCATAGACAATGCCAAAGCCGATGGCGACCATCGGCCCGGCGATCATCACGAGCGGAATGACGAAAGCGAGCGGCATGAGAATAACGGGGATCATACCAAGTCCAACCGCGCTTAAACGGCGGCCATAGACAAGTTCAATAACACGCGCTCCAACCTGCGCAGGGCCAATAAGCGATCCCGCTAAAATGGCCGAGCCGAGATCAATATGAAGCGCCTGAAAAAGCGTAATCACATGCACCGAAAGCGCATTGGCAACAAAGCCGAGCGCGGCCAGCACAACAGAAAAAAGCACCATGGCTCTACGAAAGCTTTTGGCGGGGATTAAAGGTGCGGAGAGAGCGTGTTCTCTATTCACCTTCTCGTCATCGCGCGTATTGTCGCTCTTCACCCGCGCGCCCTTAAGCGCGATGAAGGTAAGCGGAGCGCTCACCGCAATAATCAATCCGCTATCGATCAAACATATCCCGCGCCAATCAAGGATTTGCAGCAGGACCGATGTGGCTGGCCATATCAGTGTCGAGGCAAAGCCGGCGATTAGCGTAATCAACGAAATAGATTGACGCGTTGCTCTTCCGGTGAATTGCGCAATCGATGCGAAGGCGGAATCATAAAGGCACGCTGACATGCTCGCACCCATAATCGCCCAGGCCACCATATAGGTCACACCATCTTTGGCGAGGCTCAAGACAAGCATTCCCATAGCACCCAATACGGCGCCGATCATCATGACGGGTAATCCGCCCCAGCGATCAATACGACTACCCGAGAGCGTTGAAAAAAGCCCTGTTACCAGAGTTGCAACGGCAAATCCCGAATAGACAAACGCATCAGTCCAGTCCATCTCCGCTACAATATGCGGCCCGATTAAAGCGAGCGTGTAATAGAGAATTCCCCAATTCAAAATTTGCGCAAAACCCAGCGCGGATAAACGAAGCCGCAGCTCTGGCGTGAGCCAATGCGGGATCATTTCCAATAGCTATGGAAGTGATGCACGGGACCGCTACCCTTGCCGATATGAAGCGTCTCTGAGGCAGCAAGCGCTTCAGTGACATAGACCTTCGCGCTGCGTATCGCATCCGAAAGCGATTGGCCTTTGGCAAGTTCAGCAGCAATTGCAGACGACAAAGTGCATCCTGTTCCATGCGTGTTTTTTGTTGCGATACGCGGCGCCGAAAATGGCTCTGAACGTTCTGGCGTTACCAGAATATCGACGCTTTCTTGTCCCGTACCATGACCGCCTTTCATCAAAACCGCGCGGGCACCCAATGCAATAAGCGCTTTGCCTTGGCGTTCCATTGTCGCTGTATCTTGCGCCATCGGTTCATTCAGAAGCGTTGCGGCTTCCGCCAAATTAGGCGTAATCAAAATGGCGCGTGGAAAAAGCCTTGCGACGATCGCACCAACTGCATCTTCGTGAATAAGGCGGTCGCCGCTTGTTGCGACCATAACGGGGTCAAGAACGGTGAAGGCCGGAGCCCAGCGATCAAGCCCATCGGCTACGGCATTGATGATATCCGTACGGCTCAGCATACCAATCTTAACGGCATTAACGGCGAGATCAGAAAACACCGCGTCAATTTGTGCCGTAACAAAATCCGCGGGCGCATCATGAATGGCGGTTACGCCCATTGTGTTTTGGGCGGTGAGCGCTGTGATGACACTCGCGCCGTAAACGCCCAAGGCCGAGAAGGTTTTAAGATCGGCTTGAATGCCCGCTCCACCCCCTGAGTCAGATCCTGCAATGGTTACGGCGATGGCGGTCATGAAATCTACTCAGATCAAGGTTTCCGATAGCGCGACCTCTGCGGCGTGCCGCGCTTGGCTTAGTCGCCTCTCGCGATAAACGACATAAAGCCCCGATGCAATCACAATGGCGGCTCCCGCAAAAACGGCGGGGTGCGGTATGTCGCCAAATAGAAAATACCCAATGGCAACGGCCCAAACGAGACTTGTATATTCGAACGAAACAATCACCGAAGCATCGGCAAAGCGGTAACTCGATGTAATCAAAATCTGTCCGATCCCGCCCAAAAAGCCTGAGCAAATCAAAAGGAGTGCTTCATAGGGCGTTGGTTGCCGCCAAGCAAAAAGGGATAAGAAAAGCCCGATGGATGAGGTCACGAGCAGAAAATAAAAAACAATCGTACCGGTTCTCTCAATCTGCGCGAGCTTTCTAATTTGGATCGATGAAAATCCATTGCATGCCGAGGCCGTCATGCCGGCAAGGGCTCCAAGCGCAGGGCCAGCGGTCAGAAACGCTGAAACATCGCGTTGTGCCATATGTGGCGCCACCATGATGAGGGTACCAAGAAAACCAACAGCAACCGCCAGCCAACGATAGGGTCTGACATTTTCCTTCAATAAAAAAGACGCAAGCACGGTCGCCACAAGCGGCGCAAGATATCCAATAGCGGTCGCATCCGGCAAGGGAAGCAAAGCAAGCGAAGCAAAACCAAAATACATCCCGCCCGAGCCAGAAATAGACCGCACAAGATGGCCGGAGAGACGGGTCGTTTTTACCGCACTGCGAAGCTCATCCGTCCACCACAACCAGATGCCCAAGGGAACAAGCGCGAAGGACGCGCGAAAGAACATCAATTCACCAATCGGCATATCGGAGCTCGCAAGCTTCACCAAAGTCGACATTGCGAGAAACGCGAAGGTCGAAATGATTTTAAGCCCGATGCCAATGAGCGGATTCAAGAGAGGCGTCCTACCTCAAGGATTAGAAGGCGGAGCGGAACGCGCCGCCATCAATCAACACATTTTGCCCGGTGATATAGCCCGCATGGGCGCTTGCAAGAAATGCCGCAAGCTTGCCGAATTCATCCGCCTCGCCCAACCGCTTGGCCGGAACATTGGCAATTCGGTCGGCCCGAATTTTATCTTCTGGAACATTTTGGCGCGCCGCCGCATTGGCGAAATTATTGCGGATCCGGTCCGTATCAAACATGCCGGGCAAAATAGCATTAATCGTCACGTTCGAATGCGCCACATCGCGCGCCACACCGGCCAAAAAGGCCGTGAGCCCCGCACGCGCACCGGAGGAAAGATCAAGCCCGCTCAGCGGCGTTAAAACAGATGCTGAGGTGATATTGATGATCCGACCAAATTTACGCGCCACCATACCGTCGATCACGCGTTGCACGAGTTCGATCGGGGTTACCATATTTTGCACAACACCACCCACAATCGCATCGCGATCTAAGGTGCGAAAATCTTTGAGCGGTGGACCGCCATTATTATTGATTAAAATATCCGGCTCAGGGCAGGCGGCAAGCAGCGCATCTTGCACCGCGCGCTCAGAAACATCACCAACGACTTCGTGAACGGTGGCGCCTGTCTTCTCGCGAATTTCTTTTGCAGCAGCGGAGAGAATATCGGCGTTACGACCATTGATGGTAACTTCACATCCGGCCTCTGCGAGCGCCATGGCACAGCCTTTGCCCAATCCTTTGCTTGAGGCGCAAATAATAGCCTTCCGGCCGGCAATTCCGAGATCCATGGCGCTAACTCCCTATCTAAATATCGATGCGGATAAGACGTTATAGCCGCCCGCCAAGCAAGGGCCAATGGCGGACATCTGCCATTCCCAAACCGAAGATGCCGCTAAACGCTAAGGTCCGCGGCGCCAGTTTGATCAGCGAGATCCGTTTCTTGCGGTTGATCATTCGCAGCCGGTCCAAGGGGAGGCTCGCCATAGGTGACAGGCCCATTGGCATTAATCAGATCGCTCAATCGGCTTTTGACGTGGCGCTGAATTTCCGCAAGCGCCTCAAAGCGACGCATGGATACCATTTGCTCGGATGATAGCCGCACAAGCTCGGTCAGCTGATAATCGAGTTCGGCTAAGGCGTCATTTTCGTGCTGTGAGGCGGCGAGCTTTGTCGCAATATCGCGCGCAGCATCAGCAACCACTGCCATTTCGATGCAGGTCCTCTCGCTTGCAAGCACAAATTCATTGAGCTTTTGCAGCCCCTCGCTTGGCTTTGAGGGGTCGCCCGTCAAGACCGCTACCAGCGTATCCAGATCGTCTGACAGTTTTATTAGCTTTGTCCGCATATCGCTGCTACCATCAAGGGCGCTTGAGCGAGCGATCACCTTTTCGAGCCGCGAAAGGGATTTTAACAAGGTCATGGTTTCGGCCTGCCGATTGCGCACGGCAAATTCGGCCAAAAACCAGCGCCCACGGGCTGTTTCCATGACAGCCTGTTCAATCGCCTCGAAGCTTTCATCGTCGGCTAGGGCAGCCTGTGACCGATCATCCATCTTTTATAACGTCCCGAACATCTGTTTTATCAAACAAAACCACGCAACGACCTCAGTATAGCCGCGTTATCTCAACGGATCGTTACCGAGAATAGCCACCATCACTGGCAGAATGAATCTGTTGACGGGCTCCATTCGATCGTCGCGGCGCGGATCAAGAGCGTGATAACGGTGGATTTGAGCGTCGCAAGGAAATAGGTGAGCGGGCACAAATATGGCTGGAAGGCCCGGATTTACGTTTTCAACCGGACCAAACGGGCGCCTTCTTTTATTGGAGGGCGACTGGTCGTCCGCCTACGCCGATGATGTGGAGCGGACAGCCGATCTTTTGCAGAAGACATCAGGAACCGGCCCCTTGGTGCTCGACCTGACGAAATTGTCGTCTTTCGATACGCTGGGCGCCCTTTTGGTCAATCGGGTAATCCGCGAAGGGCAGGCGTCGGGACGCGCCGTTTCTGTTCAAGGCGCAAGCGAGGCCGCCGCCGTCTTGCTTAAAGAAGTTAGCCAGATCGTTGCGCCTGATATCGTGGTTCCAAACGGCAATAAGGCCATAAGCATTGTCGCCGATATTGGCGAAAGCGTTGTCGTCGCTGGCCGAGATTTTATGGGCTCGACAAGCTTTTTGGGTCAGGTCGTTGCGACCTTCGGAAGGCTTATCCTAAAGCCGCACAGGATCAGGTACACATCCATCGTCGCCCAACTTGAGCATGTCGCTTTTCGGGGCGTGCCGATCATCATGCTCATCTCGTTTCTTGTCGGTGCAATTGTTGCGCAACAAGGCATTTTTCAACTGAACCGATTTGGCGCGTCGACCTTCGCGGTTAATCTCATCGGCATCCTTGTGCTTCGCGAGTTAGGTGTCTTGCTCACCTCGATCATGGTGGCGGGTCGATCAGGCTCGGCGTTTACAGCTGAACTCGGTTCCATGACGATGCGCGAAGAAGTCGATGCGCTCCGTGTGATGGGTTTGGATCCGATTGAAATATTGGTCTTGCCGCGCGTTATCGCCCTTGTTGTGGGCCTGCCTTTATTGACCTTTATCTCCGATATTTCGGCGCTCTTCGGTGGCGGCGTAGTTTCATGGTTTTATGCGGGCATTTCCAACGATGTCTATCTCGAACGCTTAAGGGACGCGATCGGCTTGCAAACAATATTTGCAGGCCTTCTGAAAGCGCCCTTCATGGCGTTGGTCATTGCACTCGTAGCATGCGGCGATGGTCTATCGGTCAAGGGCTCAGCTGAATCGCTTGGTCGGCAAGTAACCGATGCCGTGGTCAAATCGATCTTTATGGTGATTGTCGTCGATGGTATTTTCGCCATGTTTTTTGCTGCGATCCGGTTTTAAGGTTTATCATGACGGATCCTTCAACCCTTCAGCATCAAGACACGGGTAAGGAGATCATCATCTCCGTTCGTGATCTTGTCGTTGCGTTCGGCACCAAGCGTGTGATGGATGGGCTAACCATTGATTTGCGGCGTGGTGAAATCATGGGCTTCATTGGCCCATCCGGCTCTGGTAAATCCGTGCTTATGCGGAGTATTTTGGGGCTCGTTAAAAAGTCATCCGGAAAAATTACTGCTTTCGGTTCAGACCTCGATCAAATTTCCCCGGCGGATCGGCGAAAAATAGAGCGCCGCTGGGGCGTCTTATTTCAACAAGGCGCACTGTTTTCGTCTCTTACAGTATTGCAAAATGTGCAGGTCCCGATGCGCGAATATTGGCATTTGTCACCGCGCTTAATGGATGAGCTCGCTTATGCGAAACTCGCACTTGTTGGATTGAAGCCTGATGCCGCGTTGAAATTCCCCTCCGAATTATCAGGAGGCATGATCAAGCGTGTTGCACTCGCCCGCGCTTTAGCGCTTGATCCTGAAATTGTGTTCTTGGACGAGCCAACTTCCGGGTTAGACCCGATCGGTGCGGGCGAATTCGACGAGTTGATCGCAACACTACGCAATACGCTGGGCCTGTCTGTCTTTATGGTAACGCACGATTTGGGCAGTCTTTTCACGGTATGCGACCGGATTGCGGCGCTCGGAAATGGGCGCATTATCGCGGATGGCAATATTGACGCCATGCTAAAATCTGATCAACCGTGGCTGCGATCCTATTTTCATAGCAAGCGGGCAGGATCGATTCGGTAATGCGGGGATATATCGGCTAAATGGAAACGCGCGCTAACTATGCCATCATCGGCCTATTTACTTTGGGCGTGGTTGCGGCTGCCTTTTTATTCGTTTGGTGGGCAGCCGGGCGCGATACGCGGTCGCAATTGCCGTATCGCATTCAATTCACTGGATCGGTATCGGGCCTCTCGCGCGGCTCGGTCGTGCTCTATAATGGACTTAAGATTGGTGAAGTCAGCTCGATTGCCCTTTCAACCTCCGATCCCGGCAAGGTAATCGCGTGGATATCCGTTGAAGGCTCGACACCGATCAATGAGGATACGCGGGCAAGACTAGAATTTCAGGGGCTAACGGGCGTAGCCTCGATTCAAATGACGGGCGGCACGCCCAATTCGAAGCGGCTGATCGTGAATGACGTCACAACGCCTCCCTTAATCATCGCGGATCGATCGGATTTTCAGGATCTGCTAGAAAACGCGCAACGCCTGTCACGTCGGGCGGACGAAGTGCTGGGTCATGCCGAAAAGATATTCGCCGATAGCGAGCAACCTGTAACCGAGACCATCAAAAATATTCAGAGGTTTTCTCGTGGCCTCGTTACCGATCCCGATGCCGTGTCAAATATCCTGAGCTCAACAGCAAAGGCCGCGGCTTCGATTGCGGATGTTTCCGCCAAGACGGGTAATTTGGTTGATCGTTTAAATAAAGCTGCTGATCGCCTCGATAATGTGCTGGCCGGTGCGGAAACGGCCATCGGGTCCGGTGAAATTAAGGGATCGATTGTCGAGATCGGTGATGCCGCACGCTCTATTCGTGAGCTCGCCAATCATCTTGATAGCCGCACCGCCGATTTATCCGAGCGTTTCGGGAACGCCGCGACCGATGGCTTGCGTCAAATCAGCGGCATTGCAGTCGATAGCCGCCGCACTTTGGCTGAGATTGAACGTACCGTGCGTGAGTTCCGACAAAACCCGCAACAACTCATCACCGGTGCGAAGCCTCCGGTGCCAGCCTATGCGGGGCATTAAAATGATACCGTTTCTTCGGCTCGCCGCTGTCATCGGGATTGGGTCCATCATGGGTGGCTGCGCCTCGGGGCCACCTGCGACCTATGATCTCCTCGCTCCTCCCACGATGGGGGCGTTGAAGCCGCTATCGCTTAGCCTCGTCGTTTCAGAGCCTACGGCTCCTCGCGCTTTTGATACGGACCGGATGATTGTTCGCGAGGCAGATGGCGCCATCAGCTATGTGCAAGGCGCGCAATGGTCGGATCGTGCGCCCGCTCTTCTTCAGACGCGGCTGATCCGGGCGATTGAGAAAAAGGGATATTCAGTTGCGCGCGAAGGGGCGGGCGTGATTGGGGATCTCCAACTCACCGGTGAAATTTTATCGTTCAACCTCGTACCGGGCTCGCCGACACAGGCTGACATTTCCTTGGTGATGCGGTTGATCGATACCCACGAAGGCAAACTTATCGCAAGCCGCTCGTTTCAGAACCGCGTCGCGGTCGAAACTTTGTCGGGAGCCGATATCGCGACGGGCTTTGATAAAGCCATCTCAGAGTTGACGCCGACAATCGCTGATTGGGTCTTGGCCCGTCGCCATTAGTCCGATGAACTATTTTCGCGAAGAAACAACAATGTCAGCCGGGCTGTCGCTCAAGCGTACCCAAATATTAGGATTGCGTACGGATTGTCGTTCAATAAATCGATAGCCGGTTTGCTCCCAGCCCATGATCGTATCGGTCTGATTATCGAGGATAAAATCTCCGCGATCAGTGACGACCGTCAGGATCGCATGGCCTTCATGGCGGCGATTATAGACGATGGTCATCAAGAGAGCAGAAGGCGATAGTTTGAGCGCGATCAACATCTTACGTTTTAAGAGCGCATAATCTTCGCAATCGCCTTTCCCATCCGTCGGAATATCCCAGGACTCAGCTACGCCCCAATGTTCGAGATCGGATACGGGTTGTATATCCCGGTTAACCGCTTCATTCACGTTTCGCAGCGTTTGCCAGACGTCCGCCGTGAGTTCCACGTAAGATGGCCCGACCAGTTGATCATCACACTCGCGAGCAAATTTACGACAAAAATCGCGCCATCCAAAGGGCGCGGATAACTCGCCGGTTGTCGCTGCCGATGTAACAACCATTGGAAGTTTTTCATCTTTTGAAAAACTTTGGGTTGCAATCGCTGGCACGCAGGAACACAGGATACTGAGGATTAACGTAAGATGTTTGAGCATGGCGGCCACTTGAACGGGATCGGCTCGGCCTAGCGCAAGGTTACTTGACTGAGCTTTCGGCGATTTGCGGTTAAGTGGACCTAATGTGGCGCCAAAAGACTTTTATCTTGCAAAGATAATTTGGAAAATTTTACAGTAATATCAATAATTTGGGGTTATACTATCACCTTCATTTTGAAATAAATTTTAAACACTGAATAGACCGAGCTTACGTTTTATTGCGCATTGCTTCGGGTATTCATGGACGATGGCTTGACGTTTATAGGCGGTCCGGAGACAAGAATGTATCGGCGGATAAAGGGGTAATGCGTGAAGCGGGAACCAATTTTTAACGTACCCGCGGTGGTGCTCGGGCTGATCAGCGTGATGATGGCCGTTCAAGCGGTGATGGATTGGCTCGATGCCGATACCGCCAGCGAACTGATCATGGCCTATGGTTTTATTCCAGCCGATGTTTCGGAGCGGCTTTCCGGTGGTGTGTTACATCACCTGATGGACTTGGCCGCGGCAAAGCCGGATGATGTGGCGCTCACCGGCACCGCCGAATTGGCCGAATATGTCTTAACCCAGCCAAGCGCCTTGCCGTTGAGTTTTTTTAGTTACGCTTTTCTTCATGCCGGTTGGACGCATGTTCTCATGAATTCGGCGTGGCTCCTTGCCTTTGGCAGCTTAGTAGCAAGGCGTTTGGGTCCGGCTCGGTTTGTGTGTTTGTTTGCGCTGTCTGCATTCGGTGGCGCCGTCGCCCATTACCTCAGCCATACCGAGGATGTCATGCCGATGATCGGTGCTTCAGGCGCCGTCTCCGGCATCATGGCGGCTGCCATCCGCTTTGTATTTCAGCCGGGTGAATCCTTATCGGGCTTTTCGCTCAATGCCACCGGAAGCTATCGCGCACCCGCTTTGCCTCTCGTACAAACTTTTCGCGATCGGAGAACTCTGAGGTTCATTTTGCTCTGGCTCGCGATTAATATTGTTACCGGTCTTGCAGGCCTGCCATTAGGTCTAACCGAAGGCTCAATTGCGTGGGAAGCCCATCTCGGTGGATTCTTGATTGGTCTATTGGCGTTTTCGCTGATTGATCCGCCGCTAGACGACATTGATAGCCGCGCTTAAGCTAAGCGGAAGATCAGGTTTCTTCCCAATAAAAGTCTGATTGCCAATTAGCTAAAAGTAAGTGATCTTCATTACCGTTATCGTGCCTTGGTTGCGCGGTAGAGCGGCGCTTCCATTGTACGGATCGGTGAGGCATGGCCTCTCGTTCCCATGGCCTCACAACGTATAAGAATACGGGGAGGAAGGTCATGAGCGTCCAAGACATACTGGTCCAAAAAGGCCAACATATCGAGTTCATCGGTCCCGACGTTAAAATTGCGCAGGCGATTTTGCATTTAGCCTCAAAGCGTATCGGCGCATTGCTCGTCATGGACGATGCCCGTCGCATTTTAGGCATTCTATCCGAGCGCGATATCATTCGCGCGCTGGTTGCTGGATCTCATGCGCTTGATGATCACGTCCGGGATCACATGACGAGCGTTGTCGTCACCTGTCCGCTCAATACATCGGTCGCCGAAGTCATGGATATGATGACGCGAGGACGCTTCAGACATATCCCCGTCGTCAATGATGACGAGCTTGTCGGCGTCATCTCCATCGGCGATGTCGTCAAACACCGTTTAGCCGAGATGGAAAGCGAGAAGAGCGCGATTATCGCTTATATCGCGGCAGGCTAGGGGCGTTACACCCAATTGAGCTTGATCGTACCGTCGTCGGATACCCCATCGACACGACGGTAGAAGCACTGTGGTCGTCCGGTGTGGCAGCACCCACCATCGCCGCCGACTTCAACCCGCAACAAAAGGCAATCTTGGTCGCAATCCACGCGGATTTCTTTAACGGCCTGAATTTGTCCGGAGGTTTCGCCCTTAAGCCATAGGCTGTTGCGCGAGCGCGACCAATACCAAGCCTGTCCGGTCTCAATCGTCTTGGTGAGCGCTTCGGCATTCATATGCGCCACCATCAAGATCGCATTGGTCGCTGCATCAACCGTCACGGCGGTTATCAGTCCGGCGGCATCAAATTTAGGAGCCAAAAATAGGCCATCTTCGACACTATGCTTGTCGCCTTGCGGCAAAAGCCGAGGAGAAGTGGTCATTGCTCATACTCCATGATCAAAAAAAGCCCCGCATATGCGGGGCTTTTTAACACAGTAGACGCTTGAAGAAAGGCCCGATTATCGAGCGCGATAGCCCTGCAGCATGGTCATGAAGCGGGCTTGCTCTGCTGGATCATCCCGGAACACGCCCGTAAAGCGCGTTGTAATCGTCGAGGCACCTTGCTTTTGCACGCCGCGCATCGACATGCACATGTGCTCCGCATCGATCAAAACCGCGATGCCGCGAGGATGAAGCGCCTCATCAATAGCGTCGACAATCTGCGCCGTCATCGTTTCTTGCGTCTGAAGGCGCTTGGCGAAGACATCCACAACGCGGGCAAGCTTGGAGAGCCCGACCACGCCTTCGGATGGGTAGTAAGCCACATGGGCACTACCGACAAACGGCACCATATGGTGTTCGCAATGCGACGAGAAAGGAATATCGCGAACCAGAACCATGTCGTCATAGCCGGCTACTTCTTCAAAAACCTTGTCGAGGACATCAACGCCCGTCGATTGGTAGCCTTGGAAGAATTCATCATAGGCTTTGACCACGCGCTTCGGCGTGTCCAAGAGGCCTTCGCGGGACGGATCATCTCCGGCCCAAGCGATTAAGGTTCGCACAGCAGCTTCCGCTTCTTCGCGAGACGGGCGTACAACCGGTACAGGCTTTTCAACCGTCTGCTGCATATGCTTGATAGAAAGGGTCTTAACCACGGCGTCCATGGTGCCTCCATTTGAGTAAAGATACCGAGTTTACGGCGATGAACGAAGAGTGGACCACGAGAAACAAATGAAATGCGGCAAAACAGATCGATTTTTGTTCAGCTCTCGTAATTATTAGTAACCGCGTCTATATGGGGAGGCGTGCCTAATTCCGCCAGTATATTGTTTTTTTGGGTTCCCAATGATCAACGAAATTTACAATAAGCGTATCCTCGAACTGGCAGCCGATATCCCTCGTCAGGGTCGTTTAGCCGCGCCTGATGCATCGGCAACCGTGCATTCAAAGCTATGTGGTTCGACAGTCACCATCGACATTTCCATGCATGACGGAAAAATCTCGGACTTCGCGCATGAGATAAAAGCCTGTGCTCTCGGTCAAGCTTCCTCGTCGATCATGGCGCGTCATGTGATTGGCGCAACCCCGCAAGAGCTTAAAGATGTCCGCCAATCCGTCCGCGCGATGCTGAAGGAAGGGGCCGCAGCGCCTCAAGGAAAATGGGCTGATCTTGCGGTATTAGAGCCGGTGCGGGATTATAAAGCCCGCCATGCTTCAACGCTTCTGACGTTTGACGCGGTAGTGAAAGCCATCGAAGAGATTGAGGGTCGCGAGGCGGTCAGCGTAGAGGCGGCGTCAAATTAATATTGAGCGAAGCGCCCACGCGAACCTCGTCATTGAACGTCGTAGGCTTCGTGCCTTGCGATGTCGTGGTGGAGAGCATCACCCGGTCATAATTGGCAAATACCGAGGTTGACCAGTTCTTGCCCGCCGCGAATTTGATCAATCCGGCCGCCCCGAAACTACGGGCATCAATTGCGCCACCGGATAAACTGAGCGCCGAATAGTCAGCGCTATATTGAGCCGCCGTATAATCGGTGCCGCTCATCCCGACATGCGGTCCGGCAGAAACAACAAATTTGCCAACCCGCTGGACGTAATCCGCGCCCAAAGTACCCGTCAATCCGGCCACACCGTCGGTGCCAAGGCGGATCTCACCCCGAATACGAAGCTGATCAGGGGAGGGCCAATATTCGGCAAAGACGCCGGGTTCAACGACCCAACGCGAATCATTGGTCGAAAATCCTTCGCGACCAGCCCGCATCGGATCATAATGGCCGACTGCCCCCATCGCGACCGATGCGTTAGGGCTGAACAGAACAAGGCTCAAGCTCTCGTCTTTACCAACCAAATGATCGGATATGCTCGGCGTCTCAACGCTAACCATCGGAAAATTCACGAAACTATAGCGATCACCGCCCGGGAAGCTCGGCGTTGTAATCGTCGTACCATTCACCGACATAAGCCAGCCGGGATTGACCCGCTCGGCTGCCTGCGTTGATGTAGCAAAGAGGGCCGCGGTTAAGGCCGTTGCTTTTGCTAAACCATTAAAGGCTTTTGGTGTCAGAAACGCCAATGTCATCCATCTGTCTCTGGCCGCGGACTCTGCCGCCGTTAGGCGTCTCTATTACGAAAGTGTTAAGCCGGATGCAACCCTCTACACGTTTAGCGCGTCTATTATGGTTACCCGCAAGGCTCGCGCGCATTTTTATCCGCGTCTACCAGCTCACATTTTCCAGCATTTTAGGCAGACATTGCAGGCACTTGCCAACATGTTCTTCCTATATGGATGAGGCCATTGATCGCTATGGCCTGTGGAAAGGTGGTTGGGTCGGCCTTGCCCGTTTATGCCGCTGTCACCCGTTTGGTACCTCCGGACTCGATCTTGTCCCAGAAGAATTGCCCGATGCAGCGCGCTGGTATATGCCGTGGCGCTATGGTCGCTGGAAAACATGTAATCGCGGCCCGACCTATGTCTGCGAGGCCGTCGAGCCGGGCGATGGCGCTTCTCGCTGATTTCATGCCCCGGAATAGGCTTACCCGTGTGGTTCGCGGGAGTGAGCAAGGAGAGTATAAGAATGATCCACCTGACATTTCCCGATGGCGCCAAGCGGACTTTTGAGCCCGGCATTACCGGTTTCGATATTGCCAAAGGCATTTCGCCCTCATTGGCCAAGCGCACCGTCGCCATGGCGCTTGATGGCGTCGTTACTGATCTCAATGACTCCATTTCCACCGACGCCAAAATCGAATTTGTTGGCCGCGACGATCCCCGCGCGCTCGAATTGATCCGTCATGACTGCGCCCATGTGCTCGCCGAAGCGGTGCAGACGCTCTGGCCCGGCACGCAAGTGACCATCGGTCCCGTGATCGAAAACGGCTTCTATTATGATTTCTACCGCGCCGAGCCTTTCACGCCGGAAGATTTTCCAGCGATTGAAGCCGAGATGCGCAAAATCATTGCGCGCGACAAGCCTTTCACCAAGGAAATTTGGAAGCGCGAAGATGTCCGCTCGCTGTTCGAGACCAAGGGCGAAGCCTTCAAGGTTGAGCTTGTCGATGCCATTCCGCCCGGCGAAGATTTAAAAATCTATCGCCAAGGTGACTGGTTCGATCTTTGCCGCGGTCCGCATATGACCTCGACAGGCAAGATCGGCGACGCGTTCAAGCTTATGAAAGTGGCCGGTGCCTATTGGCGCGGCGACAGCAACAACCCGATGCTGACGCGTATTTACGCCACCGCTTTCGCAACCAAAGACGAGTTAGAGGCCTATCTTCACCAATTGGAAGAAGCCGAGAAGCGCGACCATCGCCGTTTGGGCCGCGAAATGGACCTCTTCCACTTCCAAGAAGAAGGTCCGGGCACGGTATTCTGGCATCCGAAAGGCTGGACGCTGTTCCAATCGCTCATCTCCTATATGCGCCGCCGTCTCGACAAGCTTGGTTATGACGAGGTGAATGCGCCGCAGCTTTTGGATAAGTCCCTCTGGGAGACGTCTGGTCACTGGGGTTGGTATCAGGAAAACATGTTCGCGGTTAAATCCGCCTACGCCTTCATGCACCCGGAAGATAAAGAGGCCGAGCATCGCGTCTTTGCGATCAAGCCGATGAACTGCCCGGGCCATGTGCAAATCTTTAAGCACGGCCTCAAATCCTATCGCGATTTGCCGTTACGGTTGGCCGAATTCGGTGCTGTCCATCGCTATGAGCCATCAGGCGCCTTGCATGGCTTGATGCGCGTGCGCGGATTTACGCAAGATGACGCGCATATTTTCTGCACGGAAGCGCAAATGGCCGATGAGTGTCTTGCGATCAATGATTTGATCCTGACGACCTATAAGGATTTCGGCTTCGACAAGATTGTCGTCAAACTCTCGACACGCCCCGAAAAACGCGTCGGCGACGATGCTCTATGGGACCGCGCCGAAGCCGTGATGACCAAGGTGTTGGAGCAGATCAAGGAGCAATCCGGTGGCTTGATTGAAACCTCGATCAATCCGGGGGAGGGCGCGTTTTATGGCCCGAAATTCGAATATGTCCTGCGCGATGCCATCGGCCGCGATTGGCAATGCGGCACAACGCAGGTCGATTTTAACTTACCCGAGCGTTTCGGTGCGTTCTATATCGGTGAAGACGGTGCGAAGACCGTACCCGTCATGATCCATCGCGCGATTTGCGGTTCGATGGAGCGTTTCACGGGTATTTTGATCGAGCATTTCGCCGGTCATTTCCCACTTTGGCTCGCGCCTTTGCAGGCGGTTGTTGCGACCATCACCAATGATGGCGATGACTATGCCGATGAAGTCGTCAAAGCGCTGAAAAAAGCGGGCATCCGCGTTCAGCCTGATCTTCGCAACGAAAAGATCACCTATAAGGTCCGCGAGCATTCGCTGGCCAAGGTTCCGGTTCTGCTCGTGGTTGGTCGCAAAGAGGCGGCTGAGCGTACCGTATCAATCCGTCGCTTCGGCTCGCCGGATCAAACCATGATGACGTTGGATGAGGCCATTGCCACGCTGAAAGCGGAAGCTGTGCCTCCTGATCAGCGCCGCGATTAAGGTAATTTGAGCAACCTCTCTGGCAAAGGGAGGTTGCTCAAGCACTATCGGGCTAACACTTCGATATCTTGATCAACACCACTGCGAACCTTGAATTCGCTCGTAAACACGCGTCCGGCATTGCGCGCGATCAAGATATAATCGCCTTCCGCTAAAATCAGCGATGGAAACGCCCCGAAAAGGTCGCGGATCGTATCCCCACCAGGGGTCAGCACGCTGAAATTAGTACCCGCATAGGCTTCCCCGCCCAAATTATTGACGAGTTTCAACGTCACGGTCGCCGCACGGTGCTTAAGCGTGGCTTTGATGAGTTTGGCAGGTTCAACGGCCAAATCTGCGCTCGCCACGGCATTGGTATCCCCATAGCGCGAGACGACACGATAGGTGCCCACGGGAAGTCGAATCGTCACGCCCGCCTTCAAATTATCAGCAATGAGCCGCCCCTCCGGATCGGTTCCAACCGCGACATAAATGCTAAACCGGACTTTGTCGCTCGGCACCGGCGTATCACCCACCATCGCATTGAGCACCAAAGCCCCGGCACTGATGGAAATGGTCTCACGAACAGGATTTGACCCCAGCACAATCCGTTGCGTAGTACCGGAAAGCCCATAGGCGACATGGACGATATAAGCGCCCGGTTTAAGCGAAAAGCTCGGCGTTGCCGCTTCAGATAGTTGCACAAAGCGGGCAGGGGTGCCATCCGTCGGGTCGGCATAAATCCGCCAGATAAGCCCTGAACGGATCATCGCCCGATCACTTTCGAGATGCGCCGATAGCGTCAATGAGCTGTCCGGCATAGCCTCATCGGCCATCACGGGTGCGATGTGCCCGAGAAAGAGAACCAAGACGATCCGTAAGAGGCGCTTCAACATGGAGGGTAGCAAGAGCATATGCCACGCATTCCCGTCAATCGGATAGAACAGAGCCCTTGACGCGCGCGGATGATCGGGCAAGGGAACGGGTAAAGAAGGAATACACGCATGAGCGATCTCTTACGCCTCTTCGAAACCCGCCGTTCAGTGGCCCCACATCTGATGATCGGCCCCGGTCCAACTCCTGAGGAGCGGGATCGGCTCTTAAAAATTGCGTCGCGTATTCCCGATCATGGAAAATTGGCTCCTTGGCGTTTTATTGTCTTTGAAGGTGACGCACGCGTTAAGGCCGGGCACATCATTTCTGACCGCTATAAAGCGCTCCATCCCGACGCAACCGATGACATGGTGAAGGTCGAAGGCAATCGGCTGGCCCGCGCTCCGCTTGTGATCGCGGTGGTCAGCAAAAGCGCGCCACACGTCAAAATTCCACAATGGGAACAGGAATTATCGGCAGGCGCCGTCTGCACCGCGCTCACCTTCGCGGCCAATGCGATGGGCTTTGTCACCGCATGGCTTACCGAATGGTTCGCCTATGACCGCGAGGTCTTAACGCGCTTCGGACTATCGGAAAGCGAGCGGATCGCGGGCTTTATCCATGTTGGTCGCGCGAGCGAAGCACCGGTTGATCGCCCACGGCCAGTGCTTGAAGACATCGTCTCGCATTTTGCCCCAAAGGATTAATCCATGTTCTACGATACCAAATCAAACGGTCATGGACTTCCGCATGATCCTTTTAAGGCAATTGTTGCCCCGAGACCCATCGGCTGGATCAGTTCGCTCGGTGCCGATGGCTCGGTCAATCTCGCGCCCTATTCCTTTTTCAACGCGTTTTCGTCCCGCCCGCCGATTGTCGGCTTTGCGAGCGAAGGCCCCAAGGATTCCGTCGCCTTTATTGCCGAGACACGCGAATTCGTCTGCAACCTCGTCACCTTCGATTTGCGCCATGCAATGAACGCGACCTCAGCGCCCTTGCCGCGCGGTGAGAGTGAATTCGTTCACGCAGGTCTTGAAACCGCGCCATCGAAACTTGTGAAGCCGCCTCGCGTAAAAGCTTCGCCCGTCGCCCTAGAATGTAAATTGGTTGAAATCAAACAACTCAATGATTCAGACGGAAATTCAATCAATTCCTTTTTGGTGTTAGGTCATGTCGTCGGCATTCATATTGATGAGGCTTATATTAAAGACGGCAAATTCGACATCGTAGCCGCAGGCACCATCGCACGTTGCGGATATATGGATTACGCCGTCGTCGATGATCTCTTTTCAATCACCCGCCCGAAAGGTGGTTAAGCACGCGTCTTGAGTGTCACGACGCCTCTAAAGCCATCACGCAAGGACCGTTCATTCGCAGCTGCCAGATCGAGTCCTGACACCGTCCATTCATAGGCGGGAATGTCCAATTCCAAGCTCATCAGAACCGTCATATTACGCCCCATGCGCAAGGCGTCTGGCCATTCCTCGATGGGCGTATCAACCCCAATCTGCATCGTCGTCAGTAATTTTTCGGGCGCAAACACCAATCCGCTTAAGCGATGTAGACGCGGCCATTGTGTAGCCATGGCGCGTAACGAATGAGGCGTCTCGCCCATCACCGCCCAAAGCTTGACGTGACCACCCGGCAAATCATGCACGGCTTCTTGCACTGCCAGACGCGATGAAACATGTTGAAGATCCGCAAAGCCAGAAATCCCACGTACCGCAACGATTGCTGGACGCGTTGCCATGAGCGCTTCAAGACGAGGCTCTGACGACGGATCATTCGGCTCCGCAATCAAGGGTATCTGCCGATCTTCCCAGATCAGATAGTCATCCATCATAAGCGCCCAATTTCTCCCGATTCATATTTTGTTTACCACAATTTGCGATTGTAACCTTAGCGTTCGTCGAGGACGCGCAACGATGCGGGGCTTTTATGTTTATGCTTTTCACCACGCCAGCCGCGCCAAAGACGGGCATGAAAGAGGGTGGCGATACCGTCATCAACGCCATCCGCGAAGGCGCACAGAAAAGCGGTGCGGATTTTTCATATTTGCTAAAAACAGCCCGGCAAGAATCCTCGCTCGACCCGAAGGCGAAAGCCACCCGCTCAAGCGCCACGGGCCTATTTCAATTTGTCGAACAGACCTGGCTTAAGACGCTCAAAGAATCAGGTCCGCAATTAGGCTTATCACGCTATGCCGCAGCGGTCGTCGAAACCAAAGCAGGGCGCTACGATGTGCCTGATCCTGCCATGCGGGAAGAGATTTTAAGGCTCCGTTCCGATCCAAAAATCGCAAGCCTCATGGCCGGTGCACTCACAAAGTCCAATGCCGCAACTTTATCCGACGCCTTGGGTCGCAAGCCCGATGCAGCGGATTTATACATCGCCCATGTCTTAGGGGCGAATGGGGCCGCGGGCCTTTTGCGAAACAGCCAATCCAATCCGGAAATACCCGCCTCTGCGCTTTTTCCCGAAGCCGCGAAATCAAACCCTGCTTTGTTTTTTGATCCCGCCTCGGGCAAATCAAAAAGCGTGAGCGACGTCAAAGACACGCTGGCCCAATTGCACGCCAAAGCTGGCAATGCGCCGCTTCCCGCAGCGGTCTTTGTAGAAGATGCGGATCAACAGCCTGTCGCACCCTTAGCCTATGCCCACCCCGATGGTCCGGCGCTATTCAGCCTGTTTCGAAATGTCGGCAACGTCGCTCCGCTTAATCCGGTTGTTGGTGCTTTATGGACCGAGCCCGAGAAGTTCACACCCGAGACGCCCTCTTATTTCCCAACAGGCGTTGCAGGTGTTCCGGGCGTTGAAAAGCCACAGACGGCGAACGCCAATCCAGTCTCTGCCACCAAACCCGACAACGCGCACACGAAGCCAAAGCATCATCCAAAGCCGCTTGATCTAACGCAATTTGTCAAACAGGAGAGCGTTGATGAATAAGAATATCGAAGCCAGCGCACAGGAAGCGGCCCAACAACTCTCTGTTCTTATTCCCTACCTTCCCATCGAGGCGCTGGTCGATCTCGTCATGATTGGTAACGGCCCGTGTCATGCGGCACTTGCGACATCCGACCCAGTCAAAAAGCCGGTATCGGCGGCTCTCGCCGAAATCGCCGATGAGCCTGTGATTTTGCAACTCCTATGCAACCCGTCGTCCGAGATTGCGGCTTTTTCTTACATTCGGATCATCGAGCGGTTTAACACGTCTGAAACGGTACTCGGTGCGATTGAAAAGCGGCCTAAGTTAAGCAGCGACATTTGGGCTGCATTGGCCTCAACGCGGCTGAAAATGATTGTCGGCATGATCGATGATCAAAAGAGTTCGGATGCGATAGATCAAGCCTTGATTGCGCTCTTATGGGCGGCTGAAGGTGCAGTAAGAAAAGCCTATATCTCAGCCTTTATTCGCTTTGATTGCATTACGCCCAAGCTGATCGGTGCCGCTTTATTAAGTGACGCTACAGAGGTAGTAGCCGATCTCTTAGCTGCTTTATCTGGTGACAATCTCACGCAGATTAAAGAAATAATTTCAAACGCCGATGGTGTGGCCTTTAGAGCGCTTCTCAAGCGTTGCGGCATTCCGGCCGCCGTTATGCTTGAATGTGAAGCGGCGTTTTTACGGGTGACTGCAAAATCATCGGGCACGTATGCAGACGCGGCGTGAAACGTGAAGGCTTAACCGCCGAACTGCTCACGCAATATACGCTCGTCTAAACTATGCCCGGGATCATGCAGCATCACGAGATCGACGCTGTGGTCAATCGACACGCGGATGCTTTTAACCGACCTAAACTCTACATGGTCCGCCACCGCATTCACCGGTCTTTTATCCGTCTCTAACGCTTCGAGCATAATCGTCGCATTATCCGGTAGAATAGCGCCGCGCCACCGCCGTGGACGAAAAGGCGAGATGGGGGTGAGCGCCAACATCGGCGCGTTAAGGGGTAAAATCGGCCCATTGGCTGATAGGTTATAGGCGGTAGAACCCGCGGGCGTCGCCACCAAAATCCCGTCTGCGACCAATTCATCAAGCCGCGGCCTGCCATCAATCGAGATTTTCAATTTAGCCGCTTGGTAGGATTGCCGGAAGACCGAAACCTCATTAATCGCGCGCGCTTCTGAAACGTGACCTGCTTCATCGGTCACATGCATCAAAAGCGGATGGACGATGCTTTTCTCCGCCGCTTCTAGGCGCTCAATCAGCCCATCCTCGGAATATTCATTCATCAGAAATCCGACGGATCCCCGGTTCATCCCGTAAATCGGCTTTCCGGTACCCATCAACCTGTGCAGGGTCGATAGCATCAGGCCGTCGCCGCCGAGGGCCACGACAATATCGGCCTTTTCAGGCGAAACATCGCCATAACGCGCTCGTAGGCGGTTACCGGCGGTTTGCGCCTCGTCCGTATCACTGTTCACAAAAGCGAGGCTCGGTATTTTGGTCACGCGATATTCCAGAATGTAAAACGACAGAGCTGAACTGTAACACGAAATGTTTTAAATCGGGCAGGGGGTTGTGGCAATTAAGCCTTTCGCGCCTGCCATAGGGCGAACTGAGCACGCAAACATTGCCCGCAGGGCCTAAAACCGCTCCATTGTGCGTGGGCCTCCGTGGCGAAAAAGACCCGGTTGGCTCGTTTCATCCGCTTGCCCTGGTAGCAGTCTAATCGGCCATAGATCAGGCTTTTCCGGTGTCCGGCTAAAACGATGCCCTTTTTCCGGATCAGAGAGCGCACCGACCGATCGTCTATCTGGTCATGCAGGATCACATCAAACTCCAGCATTCGATCAACGTACCCCTGGTTGAGCCATAGCTTTAAGTACAACCTCCGATACGGGCTTTTCCTATCGTCTAAACCCCCTCGTTAAGCGTTGTCCTAGCAAGTCGCAGTTTGCCGAGGCAAGGGGGTCATCATGAGCACCAGCGAAATTCAGGCACGCGGTGAAGTCCTGTTGCGGCCACGGCGTTATGTGACCCATTTCGTAAAGCGTGTGCTTGATGTTGTCGGTGCAGCCCTTCTCCTCGTTCTGCTTTCGCCCGTTTTTCTTATCGTCAGTATTCTTGTGGCCCTAGACGGTGGGCCCGTGTTTTACCGTCACCAAAGAATTGGCCGAAATGGTGTTACCTTCGGCTGCCTTAAATTCCGCACCATGATCTTAGGCGCGGACCGCTGCCTCAATGAATATCTCGCTTACCACCCCGCGGCCGAACAAGAATGGGACCGCGAACAAAAGCTCGCTTTTGATCCCCGCATTACGGCCATCGGGCGATTTTTACGCCGCACAAGCCTTGATGAATTACCGCAATTAATGAATGTGCTTTACGGCGATATGAGCCTCGTCGGACCGCGTCCGGTAACCCAAAGCGAGCTCCGTCATTACGGCCATGCGAGTGCCGATTATCTCTCCATTCGTCCGGGTATTACCGGCCTCTGGCAGATCAGTGGACGCAATGACGTGTCTTATGCCCAGCGTGTTGCTCTTGATCAATCTTATGTCGCAACACTGAGCCTATGGCGCGATCTTTTGATCCTGCTCAAAACACCCATGGTGGTCTTTTCAAAGAGAGGTGCGCGATGAACGATATATCCAACATCAATCTACAGCCGCGCGTTAAAAACGGTGTGAACGTTTTGATGTCGACGCATAAGGGAGAGAACGGCAAAAACCTCGCTGAAGCGCTTGAAAGCATTTATGCGCAGACTCTCCCACCTGATCGTGTGGTCTTAGTTTTAGACGGACATGTAGGCACCGATCAGCATGATGTTATTGGCACCTATGGCGCTGATAGCCGCGGCCCCGATTTAACGATTGTATCGCTGCCATCGAATAGCGGCTTAGCAAGCGCACTAAACGCAGGACTTGCCTATTGCGATGGCGAATTCGTGATGCGCATGGACAGCGATGATATTTGCATGCCGGATCGGTTGGCGCTGCAACTCGCTTATTTCAATGAGCATCCGAAAATGGATGTCATTTCAAGCTGGGCCAGTGAGTTTTCTGCCAATGATACAACAGAAAAAATGAAAGTCTCACCGACCGAACATGACGCGCTCGCAATGGCATTGCGGTGGCGAAATGTCATCGCCCATTCCGCGATTTTAATCCGCACCGAAGCGCTTAAAAAAGTCGGCGGTTATCGGGCTGATTTTGGTCTTTTGGAAGATTATGATTTGTGGGTAAGGCTCCTAACAGCTGGCTCGCAATTCCATGTCCTTCCTAAAGTTCTTTTGAGGATTAGAACAAGTCTCGCCCAACGCGGCCGCCGCGGCAATCTTGCTTATCTGCGCAATGAAATTCGCTTCCGTTCAGAGTGCCTGAGAATAGGCTTCCTCACACGCTCCCAATTCGTCGCAACCTTGTTCCTCTATGCGATGTTTCGCTTAGCAGGACCGATGCTCCGAAATCAATTTTATGCCCTCGCCAGAACATAAAATGTGAGTGTTCTTTTTATCCCCCGAAGCCAAGGGTGAGTGCCTTGGTGTCATGAAAGAAAGTTAGAAAATGGCTGACGTTCAAATCAACACCGCAACTTTTGACAAATATGCTCAAAAGTCGACGAGCAAGGATGCGCGCCTTTCTGCTGTATCCTATGAAGATAAAAATAAGCGCTCACCCCTGACGCGCTTTGCTAGCGGATTTATCCTCGTTGTTATGTGTAGCCTTGCCGCATGGCCTTTCTTGCCGCGCCGCTACGAGTCAACCGTTACGCTGATTTTGCGCGCTACCGATGAGGCTGGCCCCATCAGTCACGGCCAAGCCTTGAAGCAGCTCTTGGACGAAGGTGCCGTACAATCCGAATTGGATGTGATGGCATCTTTGCCCTTATCCGCTGATGTGATGGATCGCCTTAATTTGAACACCGATCCTGAATTTACGAAATCAAGCGGCAGCCTTTTCAATCGAAGCGCCACAACGCTTTTGGAACCCGCGCGTGAGGTTCAAAATCATGTTGTCGTTTCCCGCGATCGTCGTTCCTATACCGTTCGCCTCGGCTATTGGTCGAGTGATCCCGCCAAATCCGTCCGTATGGCCGATGCGCTAGCTACCGCCTATCTCGATCGGCAGGTTCAACGCAAACTTGATAACAGCGCGCAATTGATCGACCGTCTTCGTTCACGCTTAGTAGAACTCGCCACCCGCGAGGCCGAGCTTCGTCGTGTAACCGATGGTGAGACAGCCACAAGCATTAAAGTTGCCGACCCGTCGGACGCGCGCACAACGACAGCGATCGAATTCGCCAGCATTAGGCAGAAATTAGTCGATGCAACGCAACACCATAGTGAAATTGGCCCCGATGCCGAACGTATTTCGGATGCCGTGATGCCGCTCAATGCAACCTTTCCTAATCCGGTTATGATGACCCTTGCAACGCTGATATTTGCTACCCTCTTAGGCTTTGCCTTTGCATGGCCGGCCTTACGCTTCCGGTCTGATGATCAAATTCAGTCGATCGACGGCGCAAAAGGTGTGAAATGAGCATTGCTGACTATTTCTTATCGTCCGATTTTCGGCGCGCTAACTATGGCGAGCGAAAGGGCTCGTCATGGGGGTTTAATCAGCGAACCTTCGTCATAGCGCTGATTGCAATTATCACTTTCATGTTAAGCATGAGTTTTGGACTCCGTGCACAAGGTGATGTTGGACTTAACTTTCAAAACGGGGCGAAGCTCTTAATTTGGGTTGCCCTCGTCAATTGGGCGCTATTCGAGTGGCGCGTTATTCTACCAACGCTTATGCAGCCAGCCGGATATCTTCTCTGCTTTATAGGCATCTATGCCGCATGTTCGGCCCTATGGTCGCCAGTGCCGCTTTATACGTTAGGCTCCGCCTTAGGTTGGCTTGCATATATTGGCTTAGCGTGCCTCGCCGTCAAATATGTAGAGGTGGATGTCGTTTTAGCAACGATCTTCTGGTCACTCTTTAGCTTCATTGCCGTAAGCTTTGCGCTCGCTTTCGTAATGCCCGATACGGTATGGATGCCGCCATCCGATGTCGAAAACGTGTTTCGATTTGTCGGCCTCACCGATCATCCGAATAATTTCGGGCATTTCTCGGGTCTCTATCTCGTTTTCACAATGGCGTGTGTGTCACGAAAAATTATTTCGACTAAATGGGCTCTGTTTCATGGTCTCATTGGCTTAACGGCGCTGGGTCTATCGGGTGATCGTACCATCGCTTTTGTGCTACTATTGATTACGATCCTCGTGGCGATGCGCTATTCGGTGATCGCGCGCTATATAGCATTCGGCGTCGCCATACCGCTCACAATTGTTTTTTTCCTCTATGCCGCTGGTGTGGGCCCTGATCTTCAAAGCTTTATGGAATCCATGAGCCGCACCGGTAATGCCAGCGAGATCATGACATTAACGGGGCGAACGGAGATCTGGTCTGCCGCGATAGATCGTATTTTTGAAAAGCCAATCTTTGGCTGGGGTTTTAATGGCACCGAGCAGCTGATGCTCTCGAGCGCACCTTTACGCTTTTATGGCAATCCGGTGAATGCGCACGAGATGTATCTGCAGATTGCCTTATCGCTTGGCGTCGTTGGGTTACTTCCCAGCATCGTTTTAGTCGCTCTTCCAATTCACGCTTATTTCCATAATCCAAAATTTTATCGCGACATCATCCTTGGCCTCATTTTACTCAATGGGCTTACCGAGGCCGATATTTTCGCCACTCCCGTCTTAAGCGGCTTCGTTGCATTCTGGCTTTTATTGCTGGATGGCGCGCCATCACCTTCTTTTGCTTACCATGAAGAGGCGTAATTCATGACCAGTTCCGAACACCACATTCAGGGTTCACCTGAAGGTCGCCGCGTTCTCCTCTGGCACTGGGGGAAGGAAGGGGCAGGGGCTAAATTTTCAGGCGCATTGGCGCGTGGCTTACGCGATTTACCAGGAACGGAAATCGCCATCTCCGCTGCAACCTCATCGGATCTAGCACGCGATATCAGTGCTAGCACCGATTTGCCGCTTCAGTCTGTCAAAATTTTCGAGGGCAACAAAGCTTCTCTGTCTGGCAAATTAGCCGCAGGCTTTGCCTTATTAGGTCTACCGCGTATCGGCGCCGAATTTTCGGGCGCTATGGAAGAATTTCGTCCGGATGTCGCCCTGTGCGCCTTTCAGTCGATATGGGATCTTGCTGCGTTGCCTGTATTGCGTCGCGCAGCAAGTCGATTTGTCTTGGTGCTGCACGATGCGGAGCCGCATCCGGGTGATCGCTACCCGATGCGCAGTGCTGTCATGGGGTGGGAGGTTAAAACCGCTGACGCTTTGATCGCCCTTAGCGATCACGTGGCGAGAGAAGCCATTCGCTTATATGATTTTCCTGCGGATCGGATTTATACAATCCCGCACGGCGCCTTCACCTTTAGTGATGAAATCATCTCGCCACGCCGTTTTCCAATTAATCGGCCTTTCAAGCTTTTGTTCTTCGGCCGTATCGTTGCCTATAAAGGGCTTGGTCTCTTGCTCGATGCATATAAAATCCTCTTATCACAAGGCTGGTCGTTTGAATTATCCATTGTCGGCTCCGGCGATTTATCGCCCTACCATGACGCGATAAAGCAGCTTGTCGGCGTAACCATTCGCAATGGCTGGGTCGATGACACCGAGATTTCAGACGCCTTGGTCGATGCCGATGCTGTCGTATTACCCTATATTGAAGCGAGCCAATCGGGTGTTGCAGCCTCTGCCTTTTCGGCAGCCCTTCCGGTAATAGCAACGCCCGTCGGCGGCTTAATCGAGCAAGTAACGGATGGTGAGACCGGCTTGATCGCAAAGGAAGTAACAGCGCAAGCCTTGGCCGACTCCATTATGCGCCTAGTTACGTCACCGAAGCTCTATGAAGAATGTTCCAAAGGTGCACTTAACCATGCCCGAATTGCGCTTGATTGGGGTGTTATTGCACGTCGTGTCGGTGGCATTATCGATGAAGTAGCAAGGCGTCCGCGACGCGGTGCGGAAACATGAAGCCTATTGTGATCGTGGATGGAGAAACAACCCAGAAGCCAAACAGCCATTCGCGTTTTAATCACATCAGAAATTGGCGTGCGCTGACTTATCTTAATCATCCCGCAGCCTATGCCATTGGTGCGGCGATTGTCACGGCACTAAGCGCCGGGACGACTTTTGTCGCGCCCATGCTTTTGGGGCCTGAGTCCTTTGGTGCGTTTGCGCTTCTCATCACCTTCTTCCAGCTCGCGGCGCGCAGTGATTTTGGTTTGTCTCAACTCGCTGATCGTGAATTAGCCGTAGGCACTAACGATCAATATGGCGCTAAAGATATTCTAGAAGCCCGATGGCTATTAGGCGGTATCTTCTTCTTAATCGTAACGCCGATCTTTATTTTATTGATGAGCGGCAATACAGGTCTATCTCCCATTGATATAGCCATTACGATTTTTGGCGGCATCGCGGCTATGATCGCGGTGGGTCCGGTAACAATTTATCGCGCATCGTCTAAATTATGGGAATTCACAGCACTCGCACTGGCACTTCAACTCGGTATGACGTTTCCCCGTATCATCGGCTTGGTCTATGGGGGAACAACAGGTTGTTTCATCATTTTAATGCTTTGGTACGCAAGTTTTGCGCTTCTTTTTGCATGGCCGAGAGGAGCACGTTTTTTTAATGTTAGACCGTATCTCAAATTACTACGCTCAGCTCTACCGCTATTCATATTTTCAACGATGTGGCTGATTTATCTCTTCGCCAATCGTTGGATTTCATCGTCACTATCGAGTGCATGGGATTTTGGTCTTTTCGCCTTTGGTGCCAATCTGGCCTATATCGTCATTGGTACAATGGGCGCCATTGGTCAGGCCTTTTATCCGAAAATATTAACGGAAATTGGTCATTCTCCGAAAGGGGAGGGTTCAAAAAGTCTAACGCGGCAAACACAGTATCTATTAATCGGACTTTCACTGCCGCTTGCCTTAACACTGCCCTTTGCACCCTATCTGATTAATTCGATATTTCCCCGATTTTCAGCGGCTATTGATACAACCATACTCCTCAGTGTAAGTGCCGTTCCGCTTTCGATTGCGACATGGCTTTTGCCAATTACGATAGCGCTTTCTAAAAAGCCATTACGCGAGACAGCGCTTTTAATGGTGCCGGCATTTCTTTCCCTCATTACTTTCATGTATTTCGGGAACGAGCTTGCAGGCATTGCAGGTCAGGCAATGGCCAACACGGCGTCTGGTACCGTGGCGACCCTATTATTGCTTGGGTTATTATGGCTACAAGGAGCATTCAATGGTCGACAATTGATTTATCTTGTTGCCGCCACCGGCACCGTTGCTTTACTGCTCACCTATGAAGCCACTAGCCTCATGGTGAGGCCATTAGAGACATCGCAGTATTTTGGCGGTCCACCGGTCGAAAAAGCTGCCCTTCAACCGTCGCAAGATCCAAAGTCGGGAATGCGTCTCGTCTTCTCTGAGGAGTTTGAGCGGCTCCGGCTCGTTGGCGAGTCAGGCGGCGGTGTATGGGAGCCCGCCTATCCTTGGGGCGCGCGCAGCAACACGGATAATCGCGAGCTGCAATATTATGTTGATCCGCGCGCCGGCAAAGAGGCGGATGCGTTAAAGGAGGTAAACCCGTTTCACATCAAAACCGGCATTTTATCAATTTCAGCCACGAGAGCTGACGGATCGCAGACGGCCTATACCCGTGGCTTACCTTATTTATCCGGAATGTTGAACACATCGAAATCCTTTGCGATGACCTATGGCTATATCGAAATGCGCGCGCGATTGCCCAAGGGTGCCGGTTTATGGCCCGCCTTGTGGCTCTTGCCCGTCAGCGGCGGTTGGCCTCCTGAAATAGACGTCATGGAGGAAATCGGCAATCGAACCGATCGTTACTATGGTTCGGTTCACTCTAATCGGGGTGGCTCACGGTATGAAACGGTGATCCCGATCGACACCGTAGATCTATCCCGTCACTTCAACACATTCGGATTAAAATGGGATTCCCACACGATTGATTGGTACTTCAACGGCTTGAAAGTTGCCACAGCGCCAACACCGCCTGATTTAAATCAGCCAATGTATGTGTTGATTAATCTAGCCATTGGCGGCAATTGGGCAGGCCAGCCGGACGAAGACACATTATTTCCGGCCCATTTTGATATTGATTATATCAAAGCCTATTCATTACCGTGATGTCGTTTGTTTAGCAGCATGTTTAAGCTGCTCAGTAACGAGTTGAACAAGCGAATCGCGGTTAGGGTTTCGTAACATCGAGTGGTGGTTTCCGTTAACGGTGTGAACCGTTACCTCTCGAACATAGCTGCTCCATCCAAGATCTTTCGGAGCGCCCGGTCTTTTTTGCTCGGACACAAAAAGCTGAGCGTCTATTGGCATAAGGTTGCGTGGCGATTGCGTGATCCAGCTTTCAAGAGCACGCGATTGCAAGGCTTCCCAGATCGCGTTGCGAAGTGAAAAGCGAAGGGTCATCGGCGCCCATCGATATGTATATTTGGAAAGGCGAGTTAAAACTGGCCGAAGCTTCGGATGGCTTAAAATGATTCCGGTCGTTTCAATCGCTTTTTCAAAGGCCGTTAATCGCTCGACTTGACCTTTTTGGCGCAATCCGAATTTAAAATTTCTCGGATTTAATGTTAGCGCTGATGAACGATGAACATTATTATCGAGAATGCCCAATAGCTTTATTTCCCGACCTTGTTCATGGAGGCTCTTAGCCGTCAAATAGGCAACCGACCCGCCTAGTGAATAGCCGATTAGATAGATAGGGCCACTCGGTTGAATTTGCGTAATGGTTTCATGCGTTGCGGCGACCATATCGAAAATACTATCCGCGCCATTGATCATATCTTGGCAAGAAGGAAATTCGATCAAATGAACATTGGCGTAAGACGATAGCGCTTGTCGAAAGGCTGCAAGGCTCGGCCCTTCGCCAGTCAGACCAGGTAATAAAAAGAGATTTGGCTTTTCACGATCATCGTCTTGTTCAATCTTACAATATGTATTTTTATTGATAAGTACCAAAATATCACTTGGCGTCATATCCATATGAAAATCTGAAATTTTGAGGCTACGCTCCAAAGCATTTTCAAGATGAAAGACAAACTTAATGAGCGATAAGGAATCGCCACCCGATGCGTCCCAACTTTTATCCAACCGGTATGTGTTCTTTCCTAAAATATCTTGCCACTCGCGCGCGATAATGGCTTGAATAGGGTCGTTGTTATCAGATGCATCAAAGCCATTTAGATGAACGGCTTCTTCAGTGTGCTGCAAGGTTCGATCCATTACAAGCAGCGCGGTATTGTCTTGCTTACCACTCGGCAGGCGTGGAATGTGATCAACACGATGTAAGCGCGCTGGATGCAAATGCGAGGGCAGTAGCTCTCGTAAACTATGCCGAATCTTATCAATTCCGTTGTTTGAAGGTGAGCCGAGGGAGCGTTCGACGATAAAAGCAATCAGCCGATATTGTTCGTTCTCCATCATCGTTACGATAGCTGCATCTGCGATGCCATCAAGGCCACGTAAACAAACCTCAAGCTCTGCAGGCTCCACACGCCGTCCATTGATTTTTATTTGTCGATCTTTTCGTCCAATGATTTCAAGCAAGCCATCGGGCCGCTCGCGGACGATATCGCCTGTCCGAAAAATCCTTAAATCGGCGTGATCCGGATCG
Source organism: Hyphomicrobiales bacterium (assembly GCA_947455725.1). Taxonomy (GTDB): domain Bacteria; phylum Pseudomonadota; class Alphaproteobacteria; order Rhizobiales; family Beijerinckiaceae; genus CAIUPE01. The sequence goes on from CANGPL010000014.1 coordinate 49,828, forward strand.
GGTATAATCAACCCGCGATCAATGCCACCATTGCGCCAATAACCCAAGGCCACATAGGGGCTTCGTATAACAAGCTCCCCTTCATCACTGTATAGATCATTTTGTGGTTCGGTGGCCTCAATCCGATAATCGACACCCGAATGGAGATAGCCGGCCGCAATGATGGGTCCGCGTAAGTCAGGATCGCGAGGCACTTCATAATAAGTCGCGGTTGTTTCCGTTGATGAATAGCTGGCTTGAATGCGGCATTCATCAGAACAGGTTGAGAAGAATAAATCGATATCGGAAGATAAAATCCGATCACCGCCAACACGGATCATTCTGATGCTGCGGAAATCAGAACACTTCTCACCAGCGCCCGCCATCAGTGCCCGCAGGACAGCAGGCACACCATTAAGCACGGTTACGCCCTTTTCATTGATGAAAGTGCGGATGCCATGCAGACCAGTTCCATCGGGGCTTGCAAGAATGAGTTTGGCGCCAATTGCTAACGCCGTGAAACATTCGCGTGTTCCGGCAACCGTACAGGCGGAACTTAGCGGAAGAAAGACATCGTCACATGTAAATCTGCCAGAATGGATATAGTGCCGAACCCGTTCAAGCACGGCTCTTTCGTGATTAACAATTCCCTTCGGCTCGCCGGTACTTCCAGATGTGTAAAGGATAATAGCGGGCGTATCCGTATCGGGCGTTGGGCGGGATAACGGCGTTAGGTTAGACAGCGCTATATTTACTTCGCGATGAATGGCAATGATCTGATGGTCGCTTGTCACGTGAAGATCGTTCAAATGCGCTTCTTCAATGGCAATCAGCGTCCGTAATCCAGATTTTTTAATAATGTCACGATTGCGCTCGAAGGGACTGTTCAAATCCATGGCAATATAGGGCCGCTGTGCTGCAAGACAGGCGAGAATAGAAACATGAAGTGATATCGAATTTCGTAAAGCCAACCCAATCGCTTCTCCGTCAATCGTACGTGCTAGAATAATTTGGCTGAGGCATTCAGCGCGTTGCAGAAGTGCTTCATAGCTAATCGTTTCCTGTCCATCGTCGATCGCGATTTTTTGACCGTAAAGCTGTGCCTGTATCCGAACATACTCAATGAGGGATTTTCGCGTAAAGTCTTCCTCCAGCTCGGCCTGTTTTGAATGAGCGGGTTGATGAGGATCATTTGGAAAGTCAGGGGCTTTACGCCACAGAGTTTCATTCGTCTGCGTGATGCGTTCTGCCGTGAAACCAAGGGTAGAGAAGGTGATATCGTTACGCATGACAAGGTCTACACGATCCATCGAAAATCCTGCCTATGAAATGTTAAGACGGGAACCGAAATTGCGTATCAAAAAGGGAGCACCGGATAGCATCGTATCAAGCCGCTCAATGCTTTGGAAAAACCCGTTAAGCGAAACCCTTGGCAGCGCGGTAGGCCATTGCTCATGCGCTTGATAAAGGAGACCGGGTCGCGTTGTCGTAGCCGACGCAAAGCCCAAAGCTTTGGCCATAGAGAACTCACGTGGCCCGGCATGACCTTGCGCGCCATTTGGATAAGAAAAATGACGAACAGGTTTATCTATTCGATCTTCGATAGTGGCGCGCGAACGTGCCATCTCCACCATCGCTTCCGCCGCGTGACAATGGGCTAAAACGGGATGATTGACCGTATGCGCACCAATCGTCACAAGCGGATGACGAGATAGGTCGACAATTCCGTTCCAATCAAGGCACGTCTCTTCGCTAAGCCTCTTAACGTCAACATCAGCCTGTCTCGCAAGCTCCGAAACCAGCGGCTTCACCTGATCCGCCGGAAGCTGCAAAATTCGGTCGTGGATATGTCGAAACGCTTCACGCTTTTTGGCCACATTATCGGTTGCAAAGCCGATGGGTCCGTCCGAGTCCGGGAGTGAGATGGAGGGCGATTGTTTAATTGCCTCTTCAAGCGTCAACCACCAAAGAGGCGTTAGTCGATCGGCAAAGCCTGAGGTTATAAATACCGTTGCCGGAATAGTATGTTTTTCAAAAATAGGCAGGGCGTATTCTGCCGTGTCGTAATAGCCGTCGTCCAAGGTCATAACAGCAAAATTTTCACTGTTTTTTGTACCGAGCCTTCGCAAAGCCTCGTCCATGCTGACGAAATAAAAACCGCGGGATTGGGTGTGGAGAATGGCTGCCTCTAAAAAATCAGGCGTAATTTCCAAGCCAAGATTGGGCTGAAATGAGGCCTCGCGAAAGGGCCGCACTCGATGGACCGCAAAAATCACACCGCGAGCGCCACCAATCAGATTGAACACACGGTCAATCTTCGCCGATCTTATGGCGCGGAAGGCATAATCATACAGGCGATAGGCGGTCGGAGCCGCGTCAGTTTGCACGAGGTTCATCGTGCTTTTTTAGCCGAATTCTAGCGTTCAAGCATTTTAGCGCGGCTACTTATAGGAAATTATCGTATCGGGCGCCCTTTGGTGCCGGTTACCTGAATCGAACAGGTGACCTACGGTTTACAAAACCGTTGCTCTACCAGCTGAGCTAAACCGGCAACTGGGCGGCGATACGCGAGGACTGGATACCCTTTGATGCGCTTTAAGGCAAGTCTCCCTGTTATTCGAGCCCCTCGATTTTGAATTGTCCCAATCTCGCCGCAATTGGTTCATGGGCTATTCACGGCGCTAGCGAGAAAATTGGATAAATCCTGAATGAGTCGTCAGGTCGAATTTCCCTGAGGAGGGTAAAATGTCTGGTATCGTATCGCTTCTGAAAAACAACTCCGTCCTTCGTCGCGCTATCCTGGGGCTTGCGATGGGTGCCTCGCTTATGGCGGCAGCTTCTAACCCTGCCGCGGCGCGTGGCGGGTGGGATCCTGGCGCGGCTGCGGCCGTTGGCGTCATCGGCGGCCTAGCCCTTGGTGCGGTTATCGCTAATCAAGACCGGGGGTATAGCGCCAGCTATTCTTATGGCCCTCGGTATGGATATGGTGGCGGCTATGGTTATGAGGGCGGGTGGCATCATCATCACCCGCATTATGGCTGGGCACCACCACCGGATGATTGCTATGTCGTGCGCGAACGCGTTTGGATCCCCGGTTGGGGCTGGGATGTTCGCCCCCGTACCGTCTGCAATTAAAACGGTGAAATAAAAAAGGCCCCGCGTGAACGGGGCCTTTTCTTTTATTTAACGAGCCTTGAGCTTAGTCGTGCTCATAGATGTCGCGATCTTTCGTTTCTGGGATGAACAGAAGACCGACAACGAAGGTAATCAGCGCAAAGCCGATTGGATACCAGAGGCCATAATAAATATCGCCCGTCTGCGCCACGAGGGCGAAGGCGGTAGCGGGTAGAAGACCACCAAACCAGCCATTGCCGATATGATAAGGCAGCGACATCGAGGTGTAGCGGATGCGGGTTGGGAACAACTCGACAAGGGCAGCTGCAATCGGGCCATAGACCATCGTGACATAAATCACGAGCACGGTCAGAATGGCGATGATCGTCAGCGTCTGCGATTTAAAGATATCGAACACGCCCGTAATCTTAACCTTGCCCGCGTCATCCGCTTTCGGATAACCCGCAGCAACCGCTGCGGCGGTTAGGTTTTTGCCGAAATCAGCGTCAAGCTTGCCATCTTTGAAAACGGCAATTTCCTTATCGTTGACGACGACCTTAGCCTTTTCACCCGCTGCTGCCGTCAGGTTTGACGTGTAGCGAATAGCGCCTTTCGACAACGCATCACGCGCCAAGTCGCAAGACGAGGTGAATTTCCGTGTGCCGATTGGGTTGAACAAGTCACCGCAATCCGCCGCATCGGCCACAACCTGAACCTTAACGGTATCAAGCGCATTGGCGAGCGTTGGGTTGGCATTCTTGGTCAAGGCACCAAAAAGCGGGAAATAGGTCAAGGCAGCGAGCAAGCAACCGGCCAAGATAATCGGCTTGCGGCCGATTTTGTCCGACAGCGCACCGAAGGCGATAAAGCCAACGGTACCAATCGCCAGCGAATAGGCAATCAGCAGGTTCGCCGTGTAGCCGTCGATCTTCAAGATCGATTGTAAGAAGAACAACGCGTAGAATTGACCCGTGTACCACACAACGCCTTGGCCCATGACCAAACCGAAAAGTGCGAGCAGGGCGATTTTGGCGTTTTTCCACTGACCAAAAGCCTCGGTCAAAGGAGCCTTCGAGTGCTTGCCTTCTTCCTTCATCTTTTGGAAGGCAGGCGATTCACTGAGCTGCAGACGGATCCAGACGGAAACGCCGAGCAGCACAATCGACACACCAAACGGTACGCGCCAGCCCCAAGCCGCGAATTCTGCTTCACCGATGATCGTACGGGTCGCTAAAATCACGATCAGCGAGAGGAACAGGCCGAGCGTCGCCGTTGTCTGAATCCACGAGGTGTAGAAACCACGGCGGCCATGCGGTGCATGCTCGGCTACATAGGTTGCAGCCCCACCATATTCACCACCCAGCGCCAAGCCTTGCAACAGGCGAAGGCCGATGAGGATGATCGGTGCCGCAATGCCGATGCTGGTCGAGCTTGGCAACAGAGCCACCACAAAGGTCGAAAGACCCATGATCAGAATGGTGACAAGGAAGGTATATTTACGGCCGACAAGATCGCCGATCCGTCCGAACACGAGTGCGCCGAACGGGCGAACAATAAAGCCCGCGGCAAACGCCAAAAGCGAGAAGATGTTGCGGGTTGCTTCATCAAACATCGGTTTGCCATCGGCACCCGCGACGTTGAAGAATTGCGCGCCAATAATCGCAGCGAGCGAACCATAAAGATAAAAATCATACCATTCGAAGACGGTACCGAGCGAAGAAGCGAAAATCACTTTCTTCTCGGCATTGGTCATCGGGCGAGGCTCAGCATGAGCATGTACACCGGACACAGTGGCCATAGGCTTTCCTTTTTGGCTTACAGGCTCGAGAAATTGAGGCGCGTAGCACCTCTCAAAGCCAATGGAACATTGGCTAAGCCCTCTTGCCTGCGCCGACGATTGCGTCGGCAGTTTCCCCCAGGCGGACCATTAATTGGACCGCTGCGATCGACTTACGCACAAATCCTGATTCGGGATTTCTACGACGTCATAGATAATTCATACAGGAAGACGCCGATGAGGTCGATGCAACCGGTTATCGGCATTTGGTCTAAGGTTTGTATCGAAAAAATCTATTTTTAAGAGCGCTTTATAACGCCTACAACCGTCGCTAACGCGATGGC
>CANGPL010000015.1 GCA_947455725.1 Hyphomicrobiales bacterium
CCATGCAATTCGAACGCGAGATCGACGCCGTGAGCTTGCGTAAAGCCTGGCTCATCAAGCGCGCCTGTAGGCCCGGCTGCACATCGCCCATTTCGCCTTCAATTTCAGCACGCGGCACGAGAGCTGCGACCGAGTCGACGACGAGCACATCAATGGCGCCCGAGCGGACCAGCGTATCGCAGATTTCCAAGGCTTGCTCGCCGGTATCCGGCTGGGAAATCAAAAGATCTTCAAGATTGACGCCCAGTTTCTTGGCATAAATCGGATCTAACGCATGTTCGGCATCGATAAAGGCGCAAACGCCGCCCTTTTTCTGCGCTTCTGCAACCGTGTGCAGGGCGAGCGTCGTCTTACCCGATGATTCTGGTCCGTAAATTTCAATCACACGGCCCCGTGGCAAACCACCAACGCCCAAGGCAATATCAAGCCCCAAAGAACCGGTTGAAACCGTCTCGATTTCAACGGATTTTTCATTCTTACCAAGCCGCATGATGGAGCCCTTACCAAAGGACCTTTCAATCTGCGAGAGCGCGGCGTCGAGTGCTTTAGACTTATCCATGGATTGACCTTCAACGAGACGGAGGGAGGGTTGCGACATAATATGTGTCCTTATGACAGAGCCAAAGATGAGTCTCAAAGCGGAAGCTTGCAAAATTATTGATCACGTTTTGTTCTCACATGCAAGTTCTATTTTTGTTCTCTTCTACTCGAATAAAATAAGGGTCAACCAACCCTTAACCGCTCAGAGCAGCCTTCACGGTCTCGATGAGCTGTTTGAGCGAAAACGGCTTCGGTAAGAAGCCGAATTCCTCACCCTCGGGAAGATTTTTGCTGAAGGCTTCCTCGGCATAGCCCGACGCGAAAATGATTTTAGCCGTAACCCCTCGGACGCGGGCCTCGCGCAGAAAAGTAGGCCCATCCATTTCCGGCATGACAACATCGGAAACGATGAGATCCACCTGCAGGTCATTCTCCTCAAGCACTTCGAGCGCCTCGAGGCCGGACGCCGCCTCCAACACCTTATATCCGCGCTGGGTCAACGCCCGCGCCGCGAATGCTCTGACCGCATCTTCATCCTCAACGAGCAGAACGGTGCCCTGACCAGAAAGATCAACATTGCTGACCTTCTGAACAGTCGCTTCCTCCGGTTGCGGTAATACCGGTTCAGTCGCGATATGCCGCGGCAATAGAATGCGGAACCTCGTCCCCTGCCCGACCGTACTATCGCATAAAATATAGCCGCCCGATTGTTTGACGAAGCCATAAACCATCGAGAGTCCAAGGCCAGTGCCTTTGCCCACTTCCTTGGTTGTAAAAAACGGCTCAAAAATCTTGTCTAAAATATCAGGATCAATCCCCTCTCCCGTATCGCTGATTTCGACCATGACATAATCGGCGGGCGGAATGGTTGAATCACCAAGCGTCCGGCTTGCCGCAGCGGACACGTTGGATGTCCGTATCGTCAGCGTCCCTTCATTCGGCATAGCATCACGCGCATTAACCGCGAGATTGACGATGACTTGCTCAAACTGGGTCGGGTCGGCCTTAACCGGCCACAAATCCCGCTCATGGCGAACTTGCAAATCGATGCGCTGGCCAAGCAGGCGTTTCAGCAAAGTCGAGAGATCCGACAAAACATCGGTGAACTGAACCACAACCGGCCGAAGCGTTTGCCGACGCGAAAACGCCAAAAGATGCCGTACCAGACTCGCCGCACGATTGGCATTCTGTTTGATTTGCATAATATCGTGAAACGATGGGTCGGTCGGGCGGTGATTAGCGAGCAACAAATCCGCATAACCCATAATGCCCTGCAGGACATTGTTGAAATCATGCGCCACGCCACCTGCCAATTCACCAACGGCCTGCATTTTTTGGGCTTGCGCAAATTGCACTTCTAAAGCGCGCTGATCCGTCGTATCCAGAACATAGACGATTGCCGCCTCCGCGTCCTGCGCGCCAGCTTTAAAATGCACGATGTAAATGCGCGCCGAACGATTATGGAGCGCTAACTGAAGATCCAGCGGCGGCAAATCGCCTTTGCCTTCCAAAGCAAGTTGAAACCGTGCCTTGATAGCAGAATGTTCGCTATCCGGAACAATCGACCACAGCGATTGATCCGCATCAGCGTTCTTTTCTGAATCATCTTTTGGCAACAAGCGTGCAAAAGACGGGTTCATCCGCAAAATGCGACCTTCGGCGTTAATCGTTGCAATGCCAAACGGTGAATTATTAAAAAACCGCGCGAAACGAACTTCGGCAACACGCTGCCCATCATCCGCCGATAAGTCTGTCGATCGATTGAGAACCAAAGTACGGCTGGCCCCCGGCCTACCCGCTGTATCGAAGACAACCTGATGGATAACCCGAACGGGAATAAGCTTTTCGGCAACAGATTTGAAATCAAGATCGAAAATCTCAGTATCTGTCTCACCTGGCCTGCCACGTTTGGACGTAAGAAGGCGCTGACCATTCGCCGTCACAAGATCGGACCACTTCAGATGAGCCGTGGCAAAATCCGCGAGATCATGACCAAGCCACTGCGCGAGCGTCGCATTGAGATAAACAACATCACCTTCCGGACTAAGCGACATGAAACCAGCCGGAGCATGATCTAAATAATCAATGGCATATTGCAATTCTTGAAAGACGTTTTCTTGCCGCTCACGCTCGCGCGTAATGTCGCTCACGCTCCACAATACGAGCTTTCGGCGTGACGACGATGGCATGGGTGCCGTTCTTACCCGGTACCAAGTAGGGCCGGATGAAACAAGACCATTGATTAAACGAACATCTTCTTGGCCTTCTTGCCCAGCGTCCGCGAGTTTTGAAAGTCGATAAATCGGTTGAGCGGCCTCAGTCGCCTGAGCAAAGAGCCTGTCGATACTTGGAATGGCTCGAACTTGCTCCTGACCAATCAATCGCAAATAAGCCTTATTGGCATACAAAACCCGTTTGCTATCCAGTTCAACAACCAAAAACCCTTCGCTGGCGGTTGCCGAAATACGCGCGGTTATGACTTTCGCCGTCTCATTTTCCCGCCGCGTGAGCCACCAAAGAAAAAAGCCCACAACCGATAAAAGAAGTATTGTGACGATGATCAAAATAGCCGTGCCGCGGTCGGACGGTGCGAGAACTCGACCAATGCCGATAAGCGCAAACCCTGAAACGGCAAAGGCAAAGGTGACAAACCCCAAGACACGTAACACCCAATTAGTTCCAGGAATCGAATCACCCATCGTGTCTAAGCGATCACTCATCGTATACAACTCTACTTTCCATAGACTGGACGCTGGCGACGCATCCGCAATCGCATCACATAACCAATGATTTCTGCCACCGGCTTATACAAATCAAGCGGAATTTCTTCATCCACCTCAACAAGGCGGTAAAGCGAACGCGCCAAGGGACGATCCTCAACGATCGGAATATCATGTTCATTCGCCAATTGCCGAATTCGGAGCGCCAACACATCGAGACCTTTCGCCACACAGATTGGCGCTCGCATGCCCTCTTCGAATTTTAAAGCCACGGCAAAATGCGTCGGGTTGGTCACGATGACGGTAGCCTTCGGAATATTCCCCATCATCGCACTACGTGAGAGCTTTCGCCGAATTTGACGACGCTTATTTTTAATTTCAGGACTACCTTCTTGCTGCTTGTATTCATCCTTCAAATCCTGCCGCGACATACGTAGCCGCTTTTGCCAATTCATCCATTGGAAAAAATAATCCCCACCGGCAACAAGCGCATAGATGGAGACAACGGCAATAAGAATACGAAGCAAGGCGCTTTGTGCGAACACAAGGAGCGAAAATGCGTTCATATTTGTTAATTCGCCGAGATGGTTTCGCTCTCCCCAAATCGTAATCGATATAACGGTTCCTACCAAGACCAACTTGGCCAAACTCTTAACAAACTGGGCGGCAGCCCCCGAACCCAATACGCGCTTAAAGCCTTCAAGCGGCGAGACGCGCGACAGTTTCGGCATCGCATGATCCAGAGAGGGAGTAGGAAAATGCTGTAGCATCGGCCCAATAAGCGCGGCAGCACTTGCGACCAAAAACGGAAGCAAGAGATAGCGCCCAAGCGAAAGCAGAACCTCACCAAGAACATGATTCATATTTGATGGCGTAGCCGAATAAACGACCGCTTGTGAAAAATACGCCGATAACGAAAAACCGCTCGAAAGAGCCGAGCTATAAAACCCAACGATCACCGTTAGACCGGCTAAAACGAACCATGAATTTACCTCAATACTTCGGGGTACATCGCCCTCCGCGCGCGCATCATCGATCCGCTTCTGACTAGGGGCTTCGGTTTTATCGTCGTCATCGGTTTTGGCCATCCTCGCTAGCCTCCACCAAATTGGGCAAGACTCGCGGCAATGTCACCCGTCAATCGCTCAATGAACGATCCAAGAAATACGACCAAAAGTGCAAAGCCCGCGATGACTGAAAGTGGCACGGCCAAATATGTTACTTGAATTTGCGGCATGAGTTTCGAAATCAAGCCAAGTCCTGCGTTAAACAACAAAGCAAAAACAAAAAAGGGAGCAGCAATCTTAATGGCTAACAAAAAGCCTTTACCCGCAGCCTCTACCGCCAATCGGGAGGCGTCACCCATATCAACGACGAGTCCGGGCGGTAAAACTTGATAACTTCCCGCAATGGATGAAATTACCATCTGATAGGAATCGGTCAGAAAAATAAAAGTCACCACAAGAAGCGACATAAAAAGTCCAAGCGCATTCGATTGCGACTCATACGTCGGATTCAGAACTTCACCAAGAGAAAGGCCAAGCGATTGCGAAATAAACTGGCTTGTCATTTCTGCGGCTAAAACAATCATGCGCACCAAAACACCAATCGCCAAGCCAACAAAGATCTCGATAAACAAGAGCCCAAAAACAGATTGCCCATTCAGCACAGCTTGAGTAAAGGTCGACTTCAATGGCAATAAAAGCAACAAAGAGACAAACAGTGCAAAGACGAGACGGATCCTCACCTGGATAAAGCGCTCGCCAATCGCAGGAAGCAGCATCGCCATGCTTCCAGTTCTTGCAAACACAAGCAAAAAAGCGATTGCAAAATCCACCGGCAGGGTAAGCTTCATGGTTTAGCGACCCGTTGTTAACGTTAGGTCCAATCTACCCGCCGAATGCGATTCGAGAAGCCAAGCGCGCCATATAGCCTGATAAAGCGTCCCCAATGAAAGGCAGCAGAAAGAACAGGCTAAGGCCCGCGATCAACATTTTAGGAACAAAGGTCAGCGTCTGTTCTTGAATTTGCGTAACCGCCTGCAAAAATGAAATAATAACACCCACAAGCAGGATAACGCCCATTAAAGGCCCAGCCACCCGCGCATAGGTCATCAAGCCGTCGCGGGCGATATCGATTAATTCCGGACCCGTCATGACATTAACCTTCAAACGGTCATGCGCATGATGTCGTCATACGCGGCGATAACCTTATCTCTTACGGCTACCAATGTTTCGACAGCGGTTTCCGTCTCAGCCACCGTGGTAACCGCATTCACATAATCCACATGGCCCGATATCGCGTTTGACATTTGTTGGTCGGCGGCTTTCGCCTGACCGTCGACGGCCGCGATACTTTGCTTCACAAGATCAGCAAAACCGGTTGATGACGTCGAAGCTCCAGCACCCGAACTCAATAGGCTCTGTGCAGCAGCGTAAGAATTTGCAGCAAGCGTAGGTATGGCCATTTAATCCTCCCGCTTAAGCTCTTAAAATATCGATCGTGCGCGATAAAATGCGACGCGTCGCCGAAATCACATTCAAATTGGCTTCATAGCTCCGCTGTGCATCTCGCATATCCATTTGCTCAACCAGCGGATCAATATTTGGAAGCTTAACGGTACCCGTTGCGTCAGCTGCCGGATTACCCGGATCAATCCTTGTACCAAAAGCGCTCATATCGCGTTTGACGCCGGCGAATGCGACCGATGGCTGCTGGCTCTTTGGATCAGCAACAACACGAAATACAGGAACCTTCCGCCGATAGGGATCACCACCCGGTTTTGAGGCCGTCGAATCCGCATTCGCGATATTTTCGGAAATGACTTCCATCCGCTTGGCCTGAACTTTCAGCCCGCTCGTTGCAATTGACAAAATACCGCCAAAATCCATGATCTTACTTTCTGCCTATTGCCATTTTAATGAGACCCAGACTTTTCGTGTAAAGCTGGGTGGCCATCTGATAATCCAACTGAATATCCGCAAGCTTGGTCATTTCATCTTCAAGCGACACCGCATTGCCCGATGGCTTGGTTTCAAAGGGTACAGGCCGTTGGGTTGACGGGACTGAACCACCCTCTGCCCCTCCGAGATGACCGGCAGACGTAGACGCCAGCGTGAGCGGCATATGAGAGCGATCCGGTGTAAACGGCTGCAAATCAAGCGGACGAAACCCGGGCGAATTAGCATTTGCAATGTTGGAAGACACGAGCGACTGGCGCGCCTGCAACCACTGCATTCTTGCCTTTAATCCATCCATAAGCGATAAAGACATACCGTTATTCTCCGAGCTTCTTGATAATAGCTGGATTATTATGGTTAAAATTTCATTAACACACGCGTCGGAGCAGAGCGCTTGCAGTCAATTTTTGGCCTCCAACTCTCACAACCGCTCGTCTATTTCGCGGCAATTGCGGTAATTTTATTGCTTTTGGCTGTTTTTGCGTGGGTTTTAAGAAAAATTTCGGGAAATAACGCGCAGCTTGAGGGTAGCACACGCAGCCGCCAGCCCCGTTTGGGTATTGTCGATACGTTCCAGCTCGATCGGCAGCGGCAGCTCGTCATCATCCGGCGTGATTCGGTTGAGCATCTGCTTCTCTTGGGCGGCACCAACGACGTGGTTGTCGAAAGTAACATCATCCGGACGATCCAGGCACAGACCTCAAACCGCGAGACGGGAGCGGTTACGCGCGTGGTGGCCACCCCGCAACCAGCAACCGCTCCGAAATCGACGGGTACGACAATGACGAGCGCAACCGCCGAGCTTTCCTTCGCCCCCGAACCCGCCCCCATCTACCCAACGGTGCCGGTGGCTAGTTTAGAAGTATCGCCCCCAATCACAGCGCCCAACCCCGCGGACTTGGCCGAAATCGCCAATCGGTTTCAAACTTCAACCGCAAAGCCAATCGTTGCAGAACGTGAGGCCACGATGCCGCAGGCAACCCCCATTCCGTTCATGCCCCGGCCCGCACCTGCCCCGCTCCCCAAGGAGCCGGAACCCGTAGCGGTCGAATCACCGCCTGAAAGCCAGCCAATCATTCCTGCCATTGAGCGTGCGCTTCCGCGGGTCGAGATGGCGGAAAAATCACCGGAGCCGTTCACACAACCCATTCAGTCTCGGGATATTGGCTCGTTAAATGATACGCTCCGCCAACTTTTAGGCCGTACGCGCGAGAGCTAGAAGCATAGGTTTCAACCCGGTATATCCTTAGACAACGGGGACAACCCGTTTCCGTTGCGGAATATAACGTGATTTCCAGCGCCACAATCGCTAGAAGTTACCTATGGTTAGAATCAGTCGTTCATTTACTGTCGCGGTTATCGCCATTACTTGCTGCCTGTCGGCAAGCAATGTTCAAGCTCAAACCCTTAGTCTGGATTTAGGCCCAACGGGCGGCACCACGGAACGAGCCCTTCAGCTGATTGCGCTTGTTACCATTCTATCGATTGCGCCAGCCATTCTAATCATGGTCACGTCGTTTACGCGTATTATCGTTGTTCTATCACTGCTCCGCTCTGCCATTGGTACGGCATCCGCTCCACCCAATACGGTTATTGTAAGCCTCGCACTTTTTCTCACTGCCTTTATCATGGCGCCTACGGGCAAAGAGATTTACGCCAAAGCGGTATCGCCGCTTTTAAACGGCACCATCTCGGCTACAACGGCCTTTGAACGCGGCTCAGATCCTCTCCGCACCTTTATGCTTCAACATGTACGCGAAAAAGATCTCATGTTGTTCTTGGATATTGCCAAAGAGCCATCCCCCGCGTCACCAGAAGCCACACCGCTTACCAGTCTCGTACCAGCCTTCATGATCTCCGAGCTTCGTCGCGCTTTTGAAATTGGTTTTTTGCTCTTTATGCCGTTTCTCGTGATTGATCTGGTCGTCGCGTCGATCTTGATGTCTGTCGGCATGATGATGCTGCCGCCAACAACCGTATCTCTGCCTTTCAAGCTGATCTTCTTCGTGCTTGTCGACGGCTGGAGCATGATCGCAGGATCACTCGTCAAAAGCTTTACAAACTAGGGCGTCAACCAGCGGGTTTATTGGCCGTCGCAGGAGCTGGCTGATTAGCTTGCTCCGCACTTCCCTCCAAACCATACCGCACGCGATAAGATTTTAAAAACGAGTCCAGTGACCCGGAACGGGCCTTCTCATCAACAACCGCCAATGCAATCGGGCCTTGCACATTGGCAGGCGCTGCCAAAAGTTGGAACACGCCAGCGTCCGGCGTAACCGATACCAACTCTTTATACCTTCGGCCGAAGCGGTCACTGGACATCTTATCGCCCGATAAAACATAGGCGGCCGATGCCCGAAGCGCTATTTTCAACTCATCTGGCGTTAATGGGTTACCTTTCCGCCAAGCGTCGCCCAATGCGATTTCGTAATGCGTGCCGGCATTGTTCCAATTTTTCGATTTCCAAAAAATATCGCCTCTCAGAACCGAAGCTTCACGCGAGTTGAGCCCCTCTAATAATTCCGACGCGACTTGAATTTCACCCAACTCACTGCGCGCCTGCGCTTCCACCAAACGGCGAGCCGTTTTTAATTCATCAGGCAAACCGCCATAACGCGTATCATAGATGGCGCGCACGGCTTCAATGGGCTTTCGTTCAAGGAGATATAAACCCGCAAGCCTTACCGCAGCAGCGGCGCGCGGAATGCCATCTAAACGATAGTCAATTTGATAGCGAAGTAATTCGGTGGCTTGCGGCAGCAAGTCAAGATCAACCAGTCTCTCAATATATTTTCGAATGAGTTCATCACCTCGATGCCCGACCGGCATAAACTCTCTAAACTCCATGAAGAGCGCAACCGCATCAAAATTAGAAAGCCCTTCTGACTGCTCGCCGCTGATAAGGCCATCAAATTTTAATGTCACTTCTTCGAGCAAAGGCCGGATACCATCGGTATCCGCATATAGACGATTAAGACGTTGTACCGCCGTGAACGCGCTTTGCCATTTCTTCGAGTCGAGCGCCACCCGCGCGGCAGCCGCTAAAATTTTCGCCTCTAAAAAATCACCTCGCCAAAAATTAGCCAAGGTTTCATAGGCAGAAAGTGCCTGATTGGGCTCAATCCGGCCAAATCGCAAATCAAGCGCCGTGCGTGATAAAATCGCTCTTACCTCAAGCGAGCGGTCGCCACTATTAGCAAGCCGATCATAGGCCTGACGCGCATTTTCTATGTCACCCGAGGCTTCCTTAATACGCGCCCGAAAATACTCAATCTCGTGCGCGTCAGGTTTACCCATTGGCTTTTCAAGGGCCCTAACGCGATCCTCCGCAAGGCTCCAATCACCAGACTCTATGGCCGCTTCTGCCAACGCATTATTAAGAGCAATCTGTATTTCTGAGGGATAATCATCCAACAATCCACCAGATCGCCGATATCCATCAACGGCCTCAGCAAATCGGCCCTGCTGAAACGCCAAAAAGCCGCGCCATAAAATAGCCTCTTCCTGATCGGCGAGCCTGATGTCGGACAAATCATCATTCGCCGCACGCCAATCAAAAGCCAACGCCTCGTAAATTCCTAATTCAATATGGTCTCGTGGATCGGCAAGCGTTTCGTTTTGACTATTAAAGGCACCTCTAAAGGCTGCGGCAGCCTCGCGATAAAGCCGATTTGCCGCTAAAAAACGAGCATATTCCAATCGCAATTGTTTGCGAACGGCAGCACTGGCCTGCCCAATTTTGTCAACCAGTTCGGCCTTTCGCTCAAAGACTGCGGGTGTTTTATCGCGCTCCCATCGGGCACGGTTTATCACGCTGCGATTAACACGAGCAACAGAGGGCTGCGTTGAAAGATCACCCAATGCCAAACCAACCGGACGGCTTATCGTGACAAGATCAACCGAGGATTTGACCTCAATATCATCGGCTATCGGGATGACCGAGATACCCTGAAAAGAGGGTAATAAAGAGAACTCTGGAAATCGCACGGTATTGCCATTGATGATCCCTGATGTCGTTGATGGAACAACAATAATCCGATCGCCTGTTTCGGGATCATGCAGCTCAACGATATGGCCTATTCCACCCAAACTAACCCCCATTTGCGTCGTTCCGGAGGATGTTGGAAAAGGAGCCATCAACGGCAATAAAGTACTAAGTTTGGGTAGCCCCAGAAATTCAATCGAATAGCCTGTTTCGCTCTTTTGTATTTCTGGAACTTTATCATCGACCATTTCAAAGCTGAGAATATAGATCGAACCTTCGCGCGCAGCGCGAAAATTATTAAAGCGATGTTTTTCGCGTTGAAATTGTCCATCTATTTCGGGATCAAGTTTTGTATCCAGCACAAGCCAAAATCGGTTGCCCCGAATAAAGGATGCCAAAGGAACCTTTTCTGCACCCGTGAGCGAAACACGCATTGGCTCATGCTCGTCGCTTAGCAAAACTTTGATGCGCGTTCGATCAACCGGTTTTACGGGCGCAGGTTCAGTGACCGCATCCCGGCTACGCGCTGGCGTCGCTTCCGATAATGTAGCACCCGTAATGATCTGTGGCACGTCATTCAGTGGCTCAAGAAATCCAACGCCTTTAAACGTCACATCAATAATGATACCGTTCTCATCTGGCCGCGCATCAATTTTCGAACCCTCTAATGCGCCGATGGTTAGGATCAAATTTCCGTCACGATCTGTGGCCTCGATCGTATCAAACCCACGGGGCAATTCGGTACGAATGCGCACAAGGTCCAATTGCCATTGGCCCGTATAGGCCAATTCGACGGTCTTTCCCTTTTTCGAAATCTTTACGTCCTCATTACTTGCACCGCGAACGATCAATCGTGACAAGCGCGTCGAGGACGCCGCCTCGATACTCAAACTTCCCCGAATTTTAATAAGGCTATTTTGCGCATTGGCATCGGCATTCCGTGCCTTACGCGATAAAGCCTGAACAACATCGACGGGGAGATTGGGGGGCGCCCCTTTCCAATTAACCGGCAATAGATCGAGATAAAGATCGTTGCCAGCCTCAATTAAATTCGGCCTTACGGCCTTAGCAAGCGCAAACCGAACGGCCCGCTTGTCGGGATCAAGCCGGGCGGAGGATACATAATTGGCAATTTCAAAACCAAGATGGCTTGGATCAAGATCAACAGGACGATCAAAATTCAAAACCAAAACACCGTTGACTTGAGTTATTTCAACAATCGGAAGCTGCTCAAACGAAAAAACGACACGCCCAAAACCGGGCATTTCACTTCCATGGATCGATGTTGCAAAGGCCGAACTCGAAAGTCCAAAAACCGAATGAAAAAAGATGAAAACCGTAACGAGGCCGAAAGCTGAAAAGCGTTCGCCGACCAACCGCATCATCAAATTTCTATAAAATTTTAACATTCCATTACCGTAATGACCAAAACTTACGTAACGGAATATGCCAATAATTCATTAATGAATGGCTATCGCGTCTTCGTCTGCGGAATGTCGGCCAATTCTGGTAATTCCTGCTTGTCATTCTGCAGATTAGCTTGGTTCGTAGGCGCCTGTAGTCCAACCGTAAGCTTACCTGCAAATACAGGGTCCAATTGCGCCAAAACTTCAGAAAACTTCTTGGGGTTCATGCCGCTCGCAATCGGTAATACCGATTTCAAATCAAGCTTTTCGAAAATCCGCGCCGCCTCTTTTGGCTTCATCGCTTCATACATAATGATGACAGGCTTCAAGGTTGCAGCATTGGCATCCTTGCGAGCGATGTCGCCTTTAACGGCTTCATCTAACGCCTTTAACTCAGCCATCCGGCCTTCAATTTGCTTTTCAGCGGCAGCTAATAAAGCCTCACGTTCTGCGAGTTCCTTATCGCGCTTGTCGAGCTCGTTCCGGCGAGCAGCCAATCGCTCAAGGACAACTTTGTCGGACGTCTCTGTTGCCGGAATATTAGATGCCGCTTCTGCATTGGGCTTTGCGGGTCCGCTGGGCTTTGCCTCGGCTGCCGCCTTTTCGTCGCCCTTCTTGTTGCCCGATGACTCAGCGCCCTGAGGCGCGTCCGATGCACCCGTAATAATATCGAGGCTAACGGCCGGCATTTTACGATAAGCCGCGATCGAACGAGCAATTCCATCCGCTAGTTCTTCGGAAGCGATGGCTTGGGAAATGCCAGAATAAGTGTCCGGGACGCTCGGCAACCAATCGCGCATATTAACCATAAGCAAACCGAATAATCCAAAAGCTGTAAGGCTTAAAAGGCGCGTACCCACATTTGACATTTTAAAGCCCTAGCTTTTCCGTAAAGCGGCAACACGTGCTGCCAAAGCTGCGATTGAATTATCCGCACCACCAGGCCGCCGCGATTGCTCTTCTCGTTCAAACCTCGCCTCCGAGGAATAGCGATCAGCTGTAACCGGCTTTGATGTAGCCAAATTGGTCTTTGAAAACTCATCCATCAAATGCCTGAGGGATGAGACGGCACCTTGCGCCAATCGTGTTGATTCAGACACATCACTGATCAAGGATCGAAAGGTTTGTTCTTGCCTGCGAAAGGCCCTGATCCGCCGCTCGAGCACGATGCAATAAATCAGCGTCAACGCAATCAAACTATCCGTCAAAATTGTCAAAGCCGAAGAAAATGTCATGATAACCTCTTATTTATTTTGACGTTAAAGGGCCTGTAACGCGCAACGCAATACGTCCCTGGGATCGCCCCATAAGACCAAGACATAGTTTTTTATCGCCACTCTTAAGCCAGATCGGTTGCTGCGGACTAAGCTGCAGCGGAATAACCTGACCCACGGAAAAGCCGAGAACCGTTCGTAATGGCACTTTAAAATCAGCCAGAACAGCTTCCAATCGAACCGTTGATCGCGCCGCGGCTTGAACAAGATGGTGCCGCCATTCCGTGACACCTGAATCGTCACGTTCTGCCTCATCCGCTCTAATCAGAGCCTCATAAGAACCAAACATGCTAAGCGGCAATAAAAGATCGACGGAACCACCGCGTCGGCCAAACAAGATTTGCATCCGCAATCGGACCGCATTCTCGCTGGTCTTGCCAAGTGATATGAGGTACGGATTGGTTTCAATCTTGTCGATTGCAAAATCTGCTTTGATGACGTCACTCACCGCTTCTGCAAACCCGCGCGCAACAAAATCAGCCAAGCGTCGATAGAGTTTTAACTCAATGGATGAATAAGGCCGCAAAGCAGCCTGTAGGCTTGTATTCGTCTCACCGCCGCCGAGCATTAAATCAAAAAAGGCAGCTGCAAGCGCTTGATCAGCAATAATAAGACCAGAGCCACCTAGCGTGCGCGATGAAAGGGTCGCGATAAGCGACGGCAAGGGTAATTGGCCCATACCATTCGCGAGCCGGATCAGTGATAAATCTAATAGGCTAACATCGATAAGACCCGTAACACCCTGCCTGATGGACCTTCCAAGACTCTCGACAAACGCATCCGCAATTTGCCGCATCGCGGGCGAAAGACCGATGGCAACCGTTGCTGCCTCGACAATAGCCGCCTTCCCCGATACATCCTGATGCAGCGACGAGAGACCCATAAGGCGATCAATTTCCTCGTCGCCTAAAATCGCGTCTTGCTTGCCTTGCAAACGCGGCTCATCTATCGCGTTGAGCATGACGGCCCACGGATCATTCTCTTCCGTAGAGTGACCTTGGGGTGCATCTATATCGGTCATTGAATCAATAATTCCTTGATCAGTACCGCATCAATTTTTTTCGGCTGAACAGCCAAATTCACACGATGCAGTAACTCCTCCTTCAATCGAAGAATCGCGGCAGAGCCTTGCAAATCAACCGGACGCATTTCTCGTAGATAGACCTGAAATATATCTTCAATACGCGGCTGTAATGCTTGAATAGCAGGCAGTTCCTTAGCATCTGCAACTTCAAGCGCCACATGAAGCTTCATCATACGGGCACCACCAATGGTAGGCTGAGCAGTATCCGGGCTCATACCAATCATCATGTCCTTTATATCTAAGAAGGCTGTGACCTTTTTTTCGACCTCGGCATGTTCACCCTTATCTTTTTTAGGCGCGAGCAGAAGAAAATACCCACCAATACCGCCGCCAAGCACAACAACAGCGATGATGATCAGCAGCATCATTTTGCTTTTTGGCTTGCCCCCGCCAGCTTCGGCCGTCGCAGCTTTTTCTTCTTCGGCCATCTTTCAGCTTTCCCTAAAGAAAATCACTTCACTCGATTCGTATTCTCATGTTCATGCTTGGCTTTTTAAAGTTAATGAATGATTAAAGACACGAAATACTTCGGCAAAAACTGCCGTTTTTACTTCAATAACTGTGCATTTACTCCCATTAGTTTTTCTAAAATAAAATTCCAAGCCATTGAAAATATTGTATTTTTTATTCTAATAAAAGTGGCACGCTCGCTGCATATTCCTTTACGGAAATATTAGCGGCTGGGGAGCTCGCTCAGATATTTCCCGCGCTACCACCCAGATTTGGGAAAGCGTCTGTT
This sequence comes from Hyphomicrobiales bacterium, assembly GCA_947455725.1. Lineage (GTDB taxonomy): Bacteria > Pseudomonadota > Alphaproteobacteria > Rhizobiales > Beijerinckiaceae > CAIUPE01. The sequence continues at coordinate 14,709 of CANGPL010000015.1, forward strand.
TGGGGAGATAAAAAATGGATAATGCTCAACTCGTTGCTCATTCGCGGCTTCAAACGCTGCAGCGGCAATTGGATGTTCTGGCGAACAATATCGCCAATTCGGGAACGACCGGCTTCAAATCGCGCGGACTACAATTCAGCGAATATTTGCAACCCAATGCGAAATCGGATTCCTTTAAAGGTGCCGCGCGATCCATCTCCTTCGTGATTGATCGGGGTGCAACGCTCGATTTTACCGATGGGCCGATCCAGTACACTGGAAATGCGACCGATATAGCACTGCGCGGCTCAACGCTGCTCGCCGTTAAAACGACTGGAGGCGAGCGGTACACAAGAAATGGCTCGCTTGGCACCAATGCGAAAGGCGAAATCATTACCAGCGATGGCCATGTTGTTCTCGGTGCAGGCGGCCCGATCATCGCCGATCCCGCCGATGGTCCGTTAGAAATCACATCCGATGGTACCGTTGGCAATCACAGCGGTCCTATCGGCAAGCTTAAGATCGTTGATGTGGCGGACCCCAAACAATTGGCAAATGAAGGTAGCAATCTTTACAGCACGAAATCGCCGCTCACGGTATCAAAATCGCCTTTATTGAGCGTGGGCTCGATTGAAAAATCAAATGTGCAGCCCGTCTTGGCGATGAGCCGCTTGATTGAAGTGACCCGCGCCTATTCCGCTCTCGCAACATCCATGCAGCGGCTCGATGACACCCAAAAAGGTGCGCTTGAGCGGCTTGCGACTGTCCCAGCTTAAGGAGACTAAACAATGCTTGCTCTATATACCGCCGCCTCCGGCATGGCCGCGATGGAAAAGAATGTTGAGCTCATTTCCAACAATGTCGCCAACGTTCGCACCACGGGTTACAAGCTACAGCGCCCTCTCTTTCAAGATCTCCTATACGAGACCCTGAAGCGTTCGGGATCAAGTACATCGGACGCTGGCAATTTGCTGCCTGCAGGCATTGAAATCGGCTCAGGCGTTAAGCTCGTTTCAACCTCACGTGCAATGTCGCAAGGTTCCATCACAGCGACGGATCGTAATCTTGACGTTGCTATTCGGGGCGAAGGCTTCTTCCGAATTCAACGTCCCGATGGTACCATTGGCTATACGCGCGACGGTTCGTTTACAACTGATGCGCAAGGTCAATTGGTAACCAGCCAAGGCTTTGTGCTAGACCCCGGCATTACGGTTCCCAACAATGCAACAAGCGTTTCGATTAGCGCATCGGGTCTTGTTCAGGCGCAAATTCCCACGCAAGCCGCGCCACAAGATATTGGCAAAATTCAACTCACGCATTTTGCCAATAAGACCGGATTAGCCGCGATTGGCGATAACCTCTTCGCACAGACGGCATCTTCGGGCGATCCAATCACAGCCGATCCAGGCACCGATGGCCTTGGTGATCTTCAACAAGGTTATTTGGAAGAATCCAACGTCAACGCGGTCACCGAAATCTCATCTTTGATTACCGCGCAGCGTGCCTATGAAATGAACTCGCGTGTCATTTCAGCCGCCGATCAAATGCAGCAAACCACAACGCAAATGTTCAAGGGCTAAGCGCATGTTTAAGCAATCCATCCTCTCCATTAGCGCTGCCTTAATGCTCTCGGCCTCAGCTTTTGCCGATAATGCACCGCTACCCATCCTTCGCTCAGCGATTGCTGTTTCCGGCGAGACCATCTCCTTGGCCGATTTAATGCAAGGCGATAACCTTCCGCAAAGCGGTGTCTATGCATCCCCTGCCCCCGGTCAAACCGGCATCATCAAAGCTTCCCGAATTGTCGAGATGGCGAAGAAGGTCGGTATTGCATCGGTATTGGGTGATGTTGCTGGCAATGTGACCGTGACTCGCAAAGGCCGCCTCATCGCGCAAGACGAAATTGAAGCCGCCCTCAAGCAATCAATCCGTGAGAATGGTGGCATTGAACAAGCTCAACTCACTTTCTCAACGGCAAATGCATCCCAAGGCGTTTTTGTCGAAGAAGATGCAACGGCACAACCGACCATCTCAAACCTTAAAATCGATCCAACCAATTTGCATTTTACCGCAAGCCTAAGTGTACCAGGCAGCAAGCTATTGGCCAAAGCGCCACTAATGCTCGAAGGGCAAATTATCGATCTCGTCGACGTCGCCATCGCCGGCCATGCGCTTGGCAAGAGCGACATCATTTCGGCCAATGATATCCGCATCGAAAAGCGTGAGCGTAAGTCTCTGTCTGGCCTTAGCGTGATCAAGCCCGCCCTTGTCATTGGCCAAGCCGCACGCGAGCCGATTGCAACAGGCACGCTGCTGAGCGAAGACGCGGTCAGCAAGCCAATGCTCGTCGAAAAATCGATGGCGGTGAGCGTTACCTATTCCGTCGGCGGCTTAAAGCTAACCTTAAGAGGCAAAGCCAATGAGGCCGGGGCAATGGGTGACATGATTTCTATCCTCAACCCGCAATCTAAAAAAGTCATTTTTGCAACGGTCGTCGGACCAGGATCGGTGGCTGTCTTGACGCCTCCAAATGCTGATCTCGCGCTTCGCCAAACGACCACCACGGTTCAGTAAGGATAAAACGATGACATCGAACATCATAAAACATACGATCGTGGTGGCTCTATTGAGCTCAAGCCTCGCGGCATGCAACACCGCCGAGCGTCTTGCCTCCGTCGGTCGCGCGCCTTCGCTCTCTGCTATTGATGATCCAACGGCAAGCCCCGATTACAAGCCTGTGCGAATGCCCATGCCCGATCAAGTCCCGGTAAGCCATGCGGCTAATTCGCTTTGGCAACAAGGCTCACGCAGCTTCTTTAAAGATCAACGCGCGCGTCAATTGGGCGACATCGTAACCGTCAAAGTGAATTTCAAAGACAGTGCCGATATTGCCAATGAAACCAAACGCGCCCGCACCAATTCTGATACGATGGGTGTGCCTAATTTATTAGGCCTCGAAACAAATGCGAATAAAGCCTTGCCGGGTGTAAACCCTGCCGCGTTAATTAACGCGCAATCAACTTCGGCAAGCGATGGTGTGGGGTCCGTAAAGCGGGCTGAAACGCTCACCACCAATGTCGCAGCCGTCGTCACCCAAATTCTGCCAAACGGCAATATGGTGATCGAAGGCAAACAAGAAGTGCGCGTCAATTTTGAAATTCGTGAGTTGATTGTCGGCGGGGTCATTCGCCCTGAAGACATTGAAAACGACAATACCATCGAGTCGATGAAGATCGCCGAAGCGCGCATTGCCTATGGCGGGCGGGGCCAAATCAGCGATGTTCAACAACCGCGCTACGGCCAGCAAGTCATGGATGTCATTTTACCGTTCTAACGGATACAGCCGAAGCCTTAAGCTCCCCAAGCATCGAAAGGCCCGGCCGGGCGCCTCCCGTTTCTCCCACGGGGGGCGCATTTTTATGTGATAGGCACTAGTCGTCGCGATGAACGCGCTCATTACGCTCATGGCGTTCTTGCGCTTCAATCGACAGCGTCGCAATAGGTCGCGCATCCAAGCGCTTGATCGAAATCGGCTCACCGGTTTCTTCGCAATAGCCGTAGGTGCCATCATCAATACGCGCCAAAGCCGCGTCGATTTTCGAAATCAGCTTCCGTTGACGGTCACGCGAGCGAAGCTCAATCGCCCGATCCGTCTCGGACGACGCCCGATCCGCAATGTCCGGATGGTTTTCGCTGTCATTTTGAAGATTGGCCAGCGTCTCCCGCGACTCCTTCAAAATGTCCTCTTTCCAATCAAGCAGCTTCTTCCGGAAATATTCCCGCTGCCGCTCATTCATAAAGTCCTCGTCTTCCGACGGCGCATATGAAGTATTAATGGTCTCAGCAATGGTCATATTTGAAATGACAGCCCGATTGGACCGCGCACCCTTTTTCTTAAGTCCCATATTGATCCGCCCTATACTCGTGGGGGGTTAAATACCGCGTTGTCTGTTAGCGCGATTTTCATGACGGCGCTACGACAAACAATTACGCGGTTAAGTTATCGACCCAATTTTGCAAGCTCGACCGCAGCACGGGTCTCAATCGCGTTCATAATCTGATCAAGATCGCGGTCATCGTGATTTTCTTTAGCTTCATCAAGCCCTTGGCGGAGATTGGCTAAGGCTAATTCATCCAATTTTCCGGCAAGCAGCCCGGTCCGAAGCCCATTGAGAGCATCTAAAAGTCGAAATCCGCGCTTGGTCTCCCTCTGGCGACGAATTGTCACCGGTAGCCCCACTTCCTGCAGCGCCATGAGCCCCTGCACCGAATCAAAACCCGGCGGCCGCGCCGCGATCGGCGTATCCCGGACGGCGGATCCGCCGCTTGGCACTTGAAACGAAGCACCATTTTGCGACGTACCAACACCCCGGCGCGCCGTCGGCACAGTACCAGGAAGCTGATCCCCAATCCGCATAAGACCCTCCAGATTTAAAATAGTGAGCGATTATAAGGATATTTATCATTAATAATACCTTAATTAGGCAGGAAAATACTTCCCTCCTGTCCAATTTTGCCTACTAAAATTTCAAGAAAATGCCGATTTCATTAAAATTTTCCCTGTTCTTTCAGACAGTTATCAGTCTTTTTAATATGGCATAGTCTTCGCTTACTCTACGTCACTATACCGATGAGAAGCGAACCGAAAATGAAAACCATGCGCGCCCTGCTTAAACCTGTCCTTCTCACCCTGATGGCCCTTGGCCTGTCGGGCCTATCTGTCGAGGCTGAAACATCGCGGATCAAGGATCTCGCCTCCATTGAAGGGGTGAGGCAAAACCAGCTCGTGGGCTACGGCTTGGTCGTTGGCCTAAATGGTTCGGGCGACACGCTCAACAACGCACCGTTTACCAAGCAGAGCCTAACCGCCATGTTGGAACGCTTGGGTGTTAATACACGCGGCGCCAATTTGCGCACGGCAAATGTCGCAGCCGTCATGGTGACGGCCGACTTGCCCGCCTTTGGCCGCCGCGGCTCCCGCATTGATGTCACGGTCTCGGCCTTAGGCGATGCCAAAAGCCTGCAAGGCGGCACATTATTGGTCACCCCCCTCATGGGTGCGTCTGGTGAGATCTACGCCGTTGCCCAAGGCTCCGTCGCCATTGCAGGCTTTCAGGCGGAAGGCGCCGCTGCAACCCTCACCCGTGGCGTGCCAACGGTTGGCCGCATTGCCAATGGCGCATTGATCGAACAGGAAATCGAATTCCAGTTTAAGGATACGCGCTCGGTTAAACTAGCTCTACGTAATCCAGACCTCACCACCGGCAAACGCATTGCAAGTGCGATTAATGAATATATGGCCGCAAACTCCGCAGAGCCAACCGATCCGTCAACCGTCAACCTCACCATTCCAAAGAACTTCAAAGGTAATATGGTTCAGTTGCTCACCGAGATCGAGCAATTGCGCATTGATCCCGATCAGGTCGCCCGCGTCGTGGTCGATGAGCGCTCTGGCGTGATCGTGATGGGTAAGGATGTCCGCGTATCAACCGTTGCGATTGCCCAAGGCAATCTTACAATCTCCGTCACTGAGCAACCGATTGTGAGCCAGCCGGATGCCTTCAGCAATGGCCAGACGGTCGTTGTGCCGCGCACCACCATTCAAGTGGACCAAGGCGCTAATAATAAGCTCGCCGTCCTCAAAGAAAGCGTCACGCTTAAGGAGCTCGTCGACGGGTTAAACGCTTTAGGCATAGGCCCGCGGGATATTATTTCCATCCTGCAGGCCATCAAAACCTCCGGCGCCCTCCAAGCAGATATTGTGGTGATGTGATGCAACAAGCGATGCTCCATTCAAGCCCCGTTGCCGACGCCCGCCAGCCCTATAGCGCGCTGGGAAAAAACAAAAAGCTCTGGGCGACCGCGCAAGAGTTCGAGGCCGTCTTTTTAGGCTCGATGTTTGGCGAGATCACCAAACAATTATCGGGCGATGGCCCGCTCGGTGGACAAGGCGCGGGCGGCGATGCTTGGCGTTCAATGTTGACCGATGAATTAGGTAAGTCCGTTGCTCAGTCTGGTGGAGTAGGCGTTGCCCCCCAAGTGTATTCCGAACTCATTCGGCTACAGACCAATCAGGGAACCAAACAATGACAGCTACCCCTCATATTCCGACGATCAAATCCAGCGAAGATGCGGAGGCACTTTGCGCGATGCTCGAAAGTAGGCTCGATACGCTCGAAGCCGTCATCCGAGAAGAAACCGATCATCTTGCAACCGCTCGGCTGTCCGACGCCTTCGCTTTGTACGATAGAAAAGCTTCCGAAGCCCGCTCCTATGAGCGCAGCTTTCTCGCCTTTCGGCATAATGTCGTGGCATTGGCTCGCTATAAACCGACGGGGCTCGAGCGGATCAAGATGCGGCACGGATCATTGCAAGCATCGCTCGAAGCCAATCTCAAAACGTTACAAACGCTAACAAGCGTTTCGGAAAATATTTTGCGCGGCGTTGCACGGGAAGTCTCGTCCACCCGCTCCTTGTCAACCTATGGAAAAACCGGACAGGTCGACACGATAAAAGGCGGCACGACGACCCCACCACTGATGGTTTCGGTTCGCTACTAAAGGCATAAATTTGAACTAAATTATTCCAATTTCCGCAATTTTTTCTCAAAGACTCTTTGCTATGGTCAAAGCCAGACTTCCAGAAGGAGAACGTCATGGCCATCAGTGCAACATCCCCGAGCCCCGTTCCATTACCGGTAACGCGGGAGCCACCCGTTCAATCGGCAAAACCTGTCGAACCAACGCCACCAAGCGCGCCAACTGTTACGCCTGCGCCCAAGCCAGTCGATATAGGCTCCGCCGCACCAACCTCCCGTCGCACGACGGTGGACCAATCCACTGGCGAATTGGTGTATCAGGTTATCGACGATCATTCGGGACAAAAGATCAGCCAATCGCCCGATGAAGCGATCCTCCGCATCAGAGCCTATGCACGGCAAATGGAAACGGCAAAACAACCCGTTCCGTTGACACCAAAGGCTGTGGCCAAAGGTTAATTACATAGCGCATTAACAGTTTGTTAACACTCTTAAACGTTGCAACGCGTTCTATTTAAAATTTTTAATACATTTGACTCAAGTTGTAACAATTAATTTTTCAATCGGAAATTTAAATTTGGCCTGAAATTAACCAAGTTTTCAGGCGATCCATCACGACAATAGGCATGGTTTCGACCGCCCCCCATCCTTTGAAGCACATCGCAGAACGCGGTGTCCTTTTCGCAATGACGCGAAAAAGCTTTTTCGTCAGAAGGATGAAGACCAATGTCAATGTCAATTGCTATGGCCGCGGGCATGAATGCTCTTGTCGGCATCAACTCCCAACTCCAAGACCTTCAAGCCCAAGCCCTCTCGGGTAAGAAGATCAACAACGCATCCGACGGTCTGGCTGCGTATTTGAGTTCACAAACCTATACTGATCGCGCTAATCGTTTGACCAGCATCAACTCGACGCTCTCACAAAACCTGTCGACGATTAAATCGGCAAGCCAAGGTCTATCGTCGATTAGCAAAACGATCAATGATACACTTGATCAGTTAAAGACGGCGTCCCAAACACAAGCTCAGGTCATCGGTTCAGGCGGCTACAACACCACCTCGGGCGACAGCATAACCCAGTCAAAAATGACCATCTCGGCGACCACGGGTGCCGGTGGGGCAGTTGCGGTCAATGCTGCTACAAACCTTGTGAATGGCAATAACAACATCTATATGGGTGGACAAAAGCTCACAGCGGGCAACGTGTACACTTTCGCTGTGAATGGCGTGACAAAATCGATACGTATTTCGGCAACAACTGATACGCAGCCGACCCCGGGCGTGGGCGACCAAATCGGATCTACGACGACACCATATTATGTCAAAACAGTTCAAGATATCATGAACGTTTTGTCCGGCTTTAACTCGTCAAACATGACACCTGCGAGCCAAGGCTATCTCGGCGTCAGCTCGGCCATTGCCGGCAATAACCTCACCGTTAATTTGCAACTCAATGGGATCACGCAGCCTGATAACTCCGTAACAGGCTCAATGGGTCTATCCGTTGCGTCTTACGCAGCAGGCGCTATCACGGGTGACGTTTCGCAAATGATGACGGCAACGCGTGCAGCCGGCGCTCCAAATACCTCGTACTCATATGACGCTCAGACCAATGGCGGCACAGCAGGTACTGTTGGACAATCCGTGTCGATTGCCGGTACAAAAAATACCTACACCGCCGGAACGGGTGCGATCCCCGCGGATACAAAACGTGCAGCTGCTGCGTCGGCCTATCAGCTTGCTCTGAAGGCAATCGATCAATACTTAAAGGACGCCTCCGTATCGGGTATCAACCTTCTAAACGGTGACTCGTTGCTCGCAACATTTAACGAAAAGGGTACCTCGACTACGATTCAGATGACAAATAGCAGCGGCGCCGCCGCAAGCTATGGCTCAACTGGTCTGGGCCTTGTCAATGCAACAGGTGCACAAGACTACGCCGCAAATTTTGCGGTCAACATTGAAGCAATTGATCAGATGGGCAATCCCGTCCTTGGTTTGCAGTCCGCCATTAACAAGCTGACGACCGCGCAGACAACGCTTCAACTCGGTGTGGCCCAAGTCGGACAGTTCCAAAACATGGTTCAGAACCGGAGCGATTTCAACATGGCCATTATTGGCCTTTTGAACGACTCGGCAAACAATCTGACCGCAGCCGACATGTCCTCGGTCGCCGCGCAAACAGCCGCTTTGCAAGTCCAGCAGAGCTTTGCACAGACGATTTTGGCAAGCACGAAGCAGTCGGACCAGTCGGTTCTCCAGCTTCTCCGCTAATCATAATAGTCAATATAAAAACAGAAAAGCGGGGCTCCGGCCCCGCTTTTTTATCTCTTAATTCCGTGCAATCAAACCTTTAGGCCGCGGCACCGGAATATTGACCATCGGCACCACGGGAGCGCTTGGGGCAACAGGCGCGGCATCCGCCACCCGCATCATAGGTTGTCCCGTAAACCGCATCCAATCTTCTTCCGTACCAGCAAAGGCATTGCGGTCAACATTGCCTTTAATGCCTGGTACGCGACCCATATCGGTATATTGCCACATCATCCAGCGGCGGTCGCCATAGCGCTCCATCGGTTCCGCATTTACCGTGCGCACCCAAAGCGGATATTCATGCAATTCGCCAATAATCACATCGCGATAAAAATCGATGCTCGTATAAATCATCGGGCGTTTGCCATAGTGTTTTTCAACCGCTTGCAAAAACTGTTTCATATCGGCAAGCGCCTCGGCCTTTGGCACTTTCTTCGGGCATTTTTCGCTCGCCGCTCCATACCATTCGACATCAAGTACGGGTGGTAGAGCATCGTGCTCAACGGGAACATTTTTGAAAAACCACTTGATCTGGTCTTTCACCGGGCGGCACCAATAATAAAAATGATAAGCACCGCGTGGCATCCCTGCATCACGCGCCGAAATCCAATGCAGCATGAAATTTTCATCGGCGTGATCGCCACCCTCTGTCGCCTTAATATAGGCAAAACGGGTTCCAGCGGCCTTCGCCTCACGCCAATTCACTTGGCCTTGATAGCGCGACACATCAACGCCATGCACGGGATAGGATTGGGCAACGGGGATCATAGCAGCGGATGAGCCGGGCTTTGGTGCCCGCTCGGCATTGAACGTCGTACAGGCCGAAAGCGCGGTACCCACAAGACACAACGCCAAAAACCGCTTCACCACCCCTACCCTGTTCCACTGCATCCGAATTTACCCACGCGCTATTGAACCATAATTGAGATGGCCGATAGCATGGAAATTTTTAATAAATCGGTAACAAACGCCTTCTAGCGCAAATGGAACCACAGCGTGGCAATCCCTAGAAACGAAAAGAAACCGATAACATCCGTAATGGTGGTCACAAAAACACCCGAAGATACCGCCGGATCCGTTCTAAACCGCTCCAAACCAAGCGGGATTAAAATGCCGCCCAAAGCGCCAGCAACAAGATTAACGGTCATAGCGAGCGCAATAACAACCCCGATATTCCAATCGTGAAACCATAAGGTCGCAACAAGTCCGGTAATCAGTCCAAACGCCAAGCCGTTTAAAAGGCCTGCTGCCGTCTCACGAAACGTGATGCGAAAGGCATTCGCGGGCCCCAACTCACGCGTCGCCAAAGCGCGCACGGCCACCGTCATGGTTTGCGTGGCCGCATTACCGCCTTGGCTTGCGACAATCGGCGCCAACACGGCCAAAGCCACCATTTTGGACAATTCTTCTTCAAATAATCCCAAAACGGATGATGCCAAAAAAGCCGTCAATAAATTCACAAACAGCCAACCAAAGCGATTACGCGTTGTGGAGAATACCGAGTCAGACAATTCTTCATCGGCCTTAACACCACCGAGCGCCTTGATCTCGTCATCGGCTTCTTCTTGCATGACGTCGACAATGTCATCAATCGTCACAACGCCCAGCAATCGCCCATCCTCATCAACGACGGGTGCCGACACGAGATTGTAACGCTGAAACAAACGCGCCACATCGTCTTGCTCATCGTCAGCCCGCACCCGACGACGATCCGCATTCATCAAGCTTTCAATCGGTGCCGTACGCCTCGCGCGCACCAACCGATCAAGAAAAACATTGCCCAAAAGGTGATAGCCGGGATCAACCACAAACACTTCAAAGAAACTATCGGGCAGATCAGCGGCTTCCGCCAAATGGTCAACCACCTGCCCTACCGTCCAAAAGGGCGGCACCGCAATTAATTGCGTCTGCATCAGGCGCGCGGCGGTGCCTTCTTTATAATCAAGGCTCTTTTGCAATTGCGCGCGATCAATCGCGGGCAGCGCGTCTAAAATCTCGTTCTGTTCGTCTTGATCGAGATCTTCGAGAATATAAACCGCGTCATCACTGTCGAGTTCACGCATACCCTCGACAAGCGTTTCTGTATCAAGCTCTTCGAGAATATCCTCGCGTACGGAATCATCAACTTCCGTCAACGCCGCGAAGTCAAAACGCGATCCTAAAAGCTCAATCAGTTTGGGACGTGAGTCATGATCCAACGCCTCAAGCAAACTTGCTTGATCGGCCTCATGCAACCCTTCAACGAGCTCACCAAGGCCAGCCGCATCATCCTCCGCGATGGCGCGCTCGATCCGCGCAACGAAATTTGGATCGGGCGCAAAGGCTGCACCCGATCCAAGATCATCCATCGTATTCATGGGTTGCTCAGCCATCGCGGCCTCTTCTTGAAAGGATCAATATTACGATTTCACCTTTTCCCATTTGCCGGATTTTTCCGAGCGGAGAAACGCATCCAATATTTCCATATTTTTGATCGCGTCGGCTACATCATAAGGAGCCTTAGTCTTTTTACGGATCGCACGGCCAAAATCTTCGGCCTGCAATTGATATTGATCGACCACCGGCATCTCGATGAGCTTAGGCTTTTTGCCCGTTACATTCACCGTAAACCGATTAGGATGATCCGGCGAAGCATTCACCGGCACTTCTACCTCAATCGTTCCAAACTCACCCATAATTACCGTTTTTTGATAGGGTGCGCCTTGGGTCGCGATAATAAACGACAAATGCCGCGCCTTACCAAAATCAGCAAGACCGCTCATCAAACGGTCCGTCTTGAATTTCGGATCGCGATCAAACGTACCCGTTACCCGAAGCGGCTCGGCGCGATACAAATAGCGCGCGATGGTCACAGGATAACATCCAATATCGAGCAATCCGCCGCCACCAATATCGGCCAGATTGCGCACATTTTTCGGATCCACCAAATGATAAGAAAACATCATATGGACGGATTGAACGCGACCAATCGTGCCTTTATCGATGAGTTTGCGGACCTCGATCCATTGCGGATTATGCCGCACCATAAACGCTTCTTGAATGAGCACATTCTTCGGCGCTTTGTGCAATTGCTTGGCTTCTTTCGCGGTAATCGCGATGGGCTTCTCGCACAACACATGTTTGCCAGCCTTCGCCGCCGCAAGCGTCAAAGGCACATGCAAATGGTTGGGCAGAGGATTGTAAATCGCCTCAATCGTCGGATCAGCAAGAAGCTCCTCATAGGATCCATAGGCCTGAGGAATACCAAGCTTCTTGGCCCAGCTCGCTCCGCGCTTTTTATCCCGCGAGGCAATGGCAACAATGTCGATATCCTTGCTTTTCAACATGCCCGGAATAACTTTTGCGACACCAATATTGGCCGTCGACAAAATACCCCATTTAACCGCTTTCATTTCCAACCCCTTACGCAATGTGTTCCTGATTCCCACTGTTTCACAGGAATAGGAAACCACAAAGACAGATTTATAAAGGAATGGAAAGCTTTACGCGCTCTCAGGCGTCTGAGAAGCAGCCGCGTCATTTGCCGGAGTTACCGGAGCCGTCGAATAACCATAGGCGGATAAAAGGTTAGAAACATCCGGAACGGGATCAGGCGTCGCAGAAGGAACAGGCGTAGAAGCATCAGGTGTTGATGCCGCCGTGCCACCCGCCGCAAGTCCCGCAAGCACTTCAGGAACGGTTACTTTACCGTCGCCATTTGAATCCCAAAACTTCATCAAATCAGCAGCACTCGTCGTATTCGTCGGATTGGCGTCAATTGCCGCCTGCAAATCCGCCTGATCAAAATAGCCTTTTCCAGCCGTGTCATATTGCGCAATAATGCCGGTCGCTTGCTTGATGAGATTAAATCCGTCGGTGAATTCCGGCTGCGACACACGGCCATCACCATTCGTGTCCCAAGCCTTCAACGTCTGCGATGAATCCGCCGAAGCCGATGTTCCATTGGCCGCCGCAATCTCAGACGCATCGAGCGAGCCATCTTTATTGCTATCAAAATGAGTAAAAAGGACGGCGGGATCTTGCGCCGTAGGATCGACAGGCATTGTAGGTGTGGGCACTGGATCAGGCGCCGGTGTCTCTGGGCCTGCACCCAGCCCCGTCATAAATTCAGCCCGCGAGAGCGTACCGGACTTGTCCGTATCCAAGCTCGAAAATACATTGGCCGCATGGACAACCGCAGCAGAACTCGTCTCTAAAAAGCGATCCGGCGCACCAAAATTTTCAGCCGCAATATTATAGCTGGTTTCCTGAATGGAATAAGTCGTCTCCGCAATACCAAAGGAATCCGTCTGCGGCCCACCCTTGGCGCTACCATTGCCCAGCATCGAATAGAGTTCGAGAAAATCGGCCTTTTGGATCTTGCCCGTATTATTGGGATCCAAAATCTTGAACAATTTATCAGCCGTCGCCGTCCGGCTTGCAGCCGTCAATGATGCGGGCGTCGTTAAAGGGGTCGCGTCAACCATGCAGAAGGGGTCGCAGATCTCGGGTGTTAATGAGCCCATTGCAGCAAGATCCAGGCCAAACTACCACGAACAAAAGCAGCGTTATAATACGACCGACTATGGACAGGCAGGCTCCCCGGGATGTCCGCAAGCAAGCGGCTTCTTAGGCTCTCTAACCCGAGGAGCAGGTGCGGCAGGAGCTGCAGGAACAGCCGGAGGAGCGACCAGCGGCGCTACCGTTTGTGGCGGTGGCGAAACAGGCGCAGACTGTACGGGTGCTGCCGGACGCGGCGCTTGCAGACGCGGCGCTTGCGGCCTTGGTGCTTGCACCTGCGGCGTTGCAGGCGCAGGGCTCGTAGGTGCCGTTGACGGCGTAGACGGGCTCGGTGTCGTCGTCGTGGCGGGCGCCTGCGGCAAAGGCAGCGGACGATTTCCGCCCCGCCTTGGGCGAGCCGCCGGTTGGGTCGGCGCGGGTGCTGTTAAGGCAGGCGCCCCCGAAGGCGCAGGCGCGACGGGCGCCGGGCTTGCCGCATTAGGTGCCAAAGGTGCCGTACCGCTCTTAGGCGTTGTAGGAACAACCGGCAAAACCTGAGAGGGCGCGGCCTTGCTCGGAGCCGCAATCGTCGGCGATGCATTGGGCGTAAGAGCCGGTTGCGGTGCTGAACCGGGCGTCGGAGTCACAACCGTCGGGAGCGCGGGTGATGGCTTAGTGACAAGCGGAGCCGCGCCAACCGGAGCTGCTCCTACAGGCGGGGTTACCGCTGGTACGCTTGGCGCTACAGGCACAGGTGCGGTCCCCGCTGGCAATCTTCGAGCAGCCGCTCGCGGTATTGCAACACCCAAAACCGGAGCCGCAGTCACAGGCGCAATAGCCCCACCCGTCGCAGGGGCGACCGGCGCTTGTCCGGCCACTGGTTGCCCTGTTGTCGCAGGCGCTGCTGGAGGAGCCGTAGGTGCAACCAAAGGCACCACAGCACCGGTCGGCGTCGTCACAACCGGAACATTTGTCGCTGGGTTCACAATAATCGTATTGTGGATATTAACCGCAACGGCACTCGGTGGCGGCGGCGCAATATAGCGCGGCTGCTCCACCCATTGCGGCACGGGATAATAATCAGGCGTTGGCAACATAAAGAGCGCGAAGGGCCTTGGCGGCGGTCGCATATCGTAAAAATACGATGGCCGACGCGACATAAACAGCAAGGAAAGAACCGGCGGAACAATCAAATCAAAAACGGGATCGCCGAAATAAACATAAGGTCGCCGATCGACATAGAACAATTCATCTGCAAAAGGCGGCGCAACATCATAAGGCAATTCAGAAAAGCGCGATGGCGGATCATAAGGCGCATTATAGTAGGAGAGCCGTTGTTGCGCCTCATAAGCATGCGGGCCGTTTGGATAACGCCGGAGATAGGACCAATACGCGTCTGGCGTATCAACAACCGTGCTCTCTTGCCAGGTCGCCGCTTCTCTTCGTGCTGCAATGATCGCACGAACGCGTTTGGCTAAAGGATCTTTGGGATAGGCCGAAAGAAATTCCTGATAGGCTTCCAACGTATCGCGCGCGAGCGCTGCATGATAGGCATCAGCAGCACTAAAATCATTGAGCGGCTTTAGTTTTAAATCAGCAAATCGATCAGCTTCTGTCGTCGGTGCATCAGCGGTTCTTTCGAGAAAGACAAATGGCGCTTCAATGCGTGATTGTTGCCATGGCAACTGCACGCCTTTCGTCAAATCGGCTACACGAAGGCGCGTGCGATCAAACACATCATTAAGCGACAGTCCGCCCACTTTGATCATTTCCGATAAAGCCGAGGCATAAGAGCCATAAGGGCCTGTCTCAACCGGACTAACCGTCCCCGGTGCCGCGTTAAAGGCGACAAGCGTTCCCGCATCGGGTTTGACGAGCGCAAGCCCACCCGACAGCGGATGCTTCGCCTCACCAAAATGATGAATTCGCGCGGCATCAAGCACAATGATGCGCGCTTTAATCGGTAGGGCCGCGAGCGATTTTGTAAAATCAGAAACTCTGACGCCTTCAATCGGCACATCGGCGTCGCGTGTCATACGGGCGTCGATGGGAACGAGGTAATTCTCACCTTCAAACTGAACGCCATATCCGGCAAAATAAACCATCGCGACCGTATCAGGCCCCGAAGCAGCGGCCTTATCGCTAAACTCACGCAAAGTTGCGCGTAAGGTCGCACCGTCAAGATCGCGCGCACCGACCACATCAAAACCAGCCGCCTGCAAAGTCTGCGCAATCAAACCGGCATCATTTGCAGCCGTTGCAAGCGCGTCCGACGGATAAGCGCCATTGCCGATCACGACGGCAATTCGTTTTTCTTGGGTAGGCGTATCGGCAAAGGCACAAAGGGGAGCAAAGAGGCTCATCACCATCGCTACAAATACGGCCCGTTTCAGCGCTCTAAACGGTTCGACGGACATGGCACCCTCACGCATCACACATCCATTCAACGGCACATCGACCAAATGGTTGCGTAAAGCCAAGCGAGCACACAGCCTGCGCGTAGTGTATTGAATAGACAATGAATGGGGAGAAAAAACCTTGGCGCGCCCTACGGGAATCGAACCCGTGTTTTCGCCGTGAAAGGGCGACGTCCTAGACCGCTAGACGAAGGGCGCAAAGCCAAGGTCGGGCGCTTATAGGCGAACAATCGCCACTCGACAAGCGTCTTCGGACGGGCGATATGGAAAAAAACCGTCCGTACAATGAATTATTTCAGACAAAGCTCGAAATTGAGTACCAAGCCACCATGCCTTCCTCGCCTGAAAAGCCTCAATTATCCACCGAAAGCGCCCCAAAACCTCACACAGCGCTCATCGAGCCATCTTTTGGCACGGGTGAAGATTTAGAGGGCTTAGCGGAGCCAGCAGGCGAGAATCACCCGAATCTGCCGGGCCAAAACATTCCGATGGGCATCGCGCTCATGCTGTTGGCCATTTTGATGTATGTCGCCAATGATGTGATGGGCAAATGGCTCGTTTCCACCTATTCCGTCGGCCAAGTGCTGCTGATTAGAAGCATCGCGGGATTAACGCTCCTCTCACCCTCCTTCTATCGCGAAGGCTGGCGCACGATTCTCATGCCACCCAATTGGCGGATGAATGCGCTAAGGGTTGTCATCACAACCGCCGAGGTCAGCTGTTTTTACTGGGCCGTGGCCTACATGCCGCTCGCCGATCTCGTCACCATCTATATGGCAGCACCGATTTTCGTCACCGCCTTGGCTTGGGCCTTTTTGGGCGAGAAAATCGATGTGCCACGCGCCATTGCGGTTTTTGTCGGCTTTGGCGGCGTTGTCTTGGCCATGCGCCCCACAAGCGCCAGCTTTTCTTTACCCGCGCTCGTTGCCATTGCCGGTTGCATCGCGTTTTCGCTCATTATGATCATCACGCGTCATTTGCGTGGCACCAAAGGCATCGTCTTGGTCGGTTGGCAGGCCGGTGGCGCCTTAATCTTCGGGCTTTTGACCGCGCCAACCCATTGGGTGCCGCCGACGCTTCGGGATTTCGCGCTTCTCGCCATGCTTGGCGTTGTCTCGACCATCGCCCATATCGCGGTCAACCGCTCGCTTAAATTGGCGCCCGCTTCCGTCGTGATGCCCTATCAATATTCGCAAATCATTTGGGCGGTTATTTTAGGCATCGTTATTTTCGGCGATTGGCCCGATATGGCAATCATCACAGGATCCGCAGTGATTATCGCCGCAGGCCTTGTGATCTTTTTCCGCGAACAGGCGCAGGCCAATAAAGTCACAAGCGCTGAGGCATAGCGACGTCAACGATCCGGATTTGCGGACGCTCACCACCGCCATATCGGTCAATCGTTAAATGACCGGCGATATGAAGGGCCGATCCCCTGCCCTTCAATAACGCGTCCCCGATGGGTGCAGCAGCAGCCCTAAAGGCAATCCCGCTCAATACCGTTCCGTCAGCGGAGCGAAAACGCGCCCGCACATGCTGCGAGCCAACAAGCGCCGCGTCCACGACCTGATGCGAAGGGAGCACAAAAAGCGGTTCAGGCTGCGCCGAGCCAAAAGGTCCCGCTTTATCAATTTCATGGATAAGCGAAGGCTTCACGCCGCCCGCACTAATGGCACCATCCACTTCCAAACTATTTTCCTCGCGCGCTTCGGAGGAGGCAGCGCCCAACCGCGCTTCAAGAAAATCACGCAACGGGTCGATTTGATCGACCCGCACGGTCACGCCCGCCGCCATCGCGTGGCCGCCACCTTTGACCGCAAGCCCAGCCTCAACCGCCGCGCGCACTGCGCGGCCCAAATCGACACCGGGCACCGAGCGGCCAGACCCCGTACCGCTGCCGCGCCCATCAAGCGCTATCGCAAAGGCCGGACGACGGAACCGTTCTTTGAGCCGTGCTGCCACCAATCCAACCACGCCCGGATGCCAAGCCTCGGACGCTGTGACAATAATATTGCCATGGTCCTCATGGACACCTAGGGCCGCCAACGCCTCAGCTTCAGCTTCGGCAACCATTGCCACTTCGATGTCTTGCCGCTCTTTATTGAGCGTATCGAGCCGTGTCGCGATGCTCACCGCCTCGCCTTCATCCTGTGTGAGCAGAAGCTTCGCGCCCAAAGCCGCATCGCCAATCCGCCCGCCCGCATTGATCCTCGGACCAATCAAAAAGCCAAGATGAAACGGCGTCATCGGCCCATCAACCCGCGCAATATCCGCGAGCGCCCGCAGTCCCGGCCGTGACCGCGCACGCGCCACCTGCAGACCTTGCCGGACAAAAGCGCGGTTAAGCCCCCGCAAGGGTACGACATCGGCAACGGTACCGAGCGCCACAAGATCCAATTGCGACATAAGATCCGGCTCGCCGCCCCGCTGCTTCCAAAACCCCTTCGCACGAAGTGTGCGCGTCAAAGCAATCAGCGTCATGAACACGACACCCGCCGCGCATAAATGCCCAAGACCCGATAAATCATCCTGCCGGTTCGGGTTAACAATGGCGAAAGCATCCGGCAGATCGACAGGCGCCTGATGGTGATCAAGCACGATACAATCCATCCCCAAGCGACGCGCCTGATCGATCGGCTCATGGCTCGTCGTGCCGCAATCAACCGTCACCAAAAGTCGAGCGCCCGATGCATGAAGCGACCGGATCGCCTCGCTATTCGGGCCATAGCCTTCGATCAACCGGTCCGGAATATGAATGAGGCGTTTCACCCCGACATGGTCAAGATAGCCCGCCAAAAGTGCCGATGAGCAAGCGCCATCGACATCGTAATCGCCGAAAATCGCAATTGTTTCTTGCGCCATAACCGCGTGCGCCAACCGCTCGGCGGCCTGATCCATACCGATCATGGTTGATGGATCCGGCATTAATTCCCGTAATCGCGGCTCAAGATAAGACGGTAAATCCGAAGCCATAACCCCCCGCCCGGCCAAAACGCGGGCTAAGAGGTCATCAACACCATATTCCTGTACCAGCGCCAAAGCGATGCCGCGGCCAGACTCATCCAACCGCTCACGCCAAACGCGATCAGTGACAGAACGCTCAATACCAAGAAAGGGACGACTCATGGCGTCGACATTAGTCGACCGCGCGCACGAATAGAAGGCAGTCGGCAGTCGGCAAAAGATAAATAGCTCGATAAAGACTTAACAACAGGCGGAGAGGCAGCCGAGTAAACAGTCCCGACTGCCTAATGCCGAATTACGACCCCCGAAATACTACCCCTTATAGGCTTCCACCGTCTGGTGCTGCTCGCCCAAACCTTCAATGCCGACAACCATCTTGTCGCCAGCCTTGAGATAGACGGGGGGCTTCATGCCCATGCCGACGCCCGGAGGCGTTCCGGTCGTGATCACATCACCCGGATCAAGCTGCATGAATTGCGAGATATAGGCGACGATGTGAGCCGCGCCGAACACCATGGTCTTTGTGTTGCCGTTCTGCACGCGCTTGCCGTTGAGATCGAGATACATGTGAAGATTCTGCACATCCTTCACCTCGTCTGTCGTAACCAACCAAGGGCCAAGCGGGCCAAAAGTCGGCGAGCCCTTGCCCTTCATCCACTGGCCGCCACGCTCGGTCTGGAACGCGCGTTCTGAAATATCATTGCAGACACAAAAGCCCGCGACATAATCCAGAGCTTCTTTTTCCTCGATATAAAGCGCAGTCTTGCCGATGACGATGGCAAGCTCGACTTCCCAATCGGTCTTCTCAGAACCCTTTGGAATGACAATCACATCATCCGGACCCTGCACGCAGTTGGGTGCCTTATTGAACAAAATCGGCTGTTCCGGAACGGGCAGGTTCGATTCAGCCGCGTGGTCAGCATAGTTCAAGCCAACCGCAATGAAATTGCCGGGGCGTGCGACGCATGAGCCAAAACGCGTACCGGCTGGCACGGCTGGAAGGCTTTTCGGATCAATCGCCTTCAGTTTAGCGAGCGATTCTGGTGAGATCGTTGCACCGTTAATGTCAGAAATATGGGCAGAAAGGTCACGGATCGTGCCATCGGCATCAATCATACCGGGCTTCTCATGGCCCATTGCGCCAAAGCGAACTAATTTCATCGGTCGTTTCCCCAAATCATAAATGCGGTTGATGGTTCGAAAGCTAATCTGACGGGTTGGACGCGTTGGGGCAAGCCCTTACGCGGAACATCAGGGCTGCAATTTTACAAGAATTACGACCGCTCCAGCACAAAAGTGCCGGGCGCATCGCCCAACGTCTTTAATTTGCCACCGGGTTTGCGCGCTTTCACCTTCTCGGGCGCCTGCTCGGCGATCCAGTTCAGCCAATGCGGCCACCAAGATCCCGGCGTCTCTTGGGCTTTTGCCACCCAATCTTCAAATTTCCCGACCGGCGGCCCACCCGTCCAAAACTGGTATTTCGGCTTATTGGCTGGATTAATCACACCGGCAATATGGCCCGATCCGCCCATTACATAAGTGACATTATTGCCAAAATATTTTGACCCCACAAAAACCGATTTCGCTGGCGCGATATGGTCTTCTTTCGCGGCCAAATTATAAATCGGCATCGTCACACGCGACAAATCAAGCCGCACATTGCCCATCGTGATTTGACCCGCCGATAGCTTGTTATCGAGATAGCAATTGCGCAAATAAAACGAATGATTAGCCGCAGGCATGCGCGTTGAATCCGAGTTCCAATAGAGGAGATCAAACGGGAACGGATGCTCGCCTTTCAAATACACATTGACCACATAAGGCCAGATCAAATCATTCGGCCGCAGCATATTGAAAGCAGACGCCATGCTCGTGCCTTCAAGATAGCCGCGCACATCCATCTTCTCCTCAATTTGCTTGACCTGCTCCTCATCGACGAACACTTTTAGATCGCCCGCATTTTCAAAATCGACTTGCGTGGTCAGCAAAGTGGCGCTCGAAATTCGCTTGTCACCAACAGCGGCCATATAAGCGAGCGCAACGGATAACAGCGTGCCACCCACACAATAGCCCATCGCAGTGACTTCTTTTTCACCTGTTACTTTTTCAATGCGATCAAGGGCTGCGAAAATGCCCTCGCGCATATAATCTTCAAAGCTTTTCTTGGCCTGCTCTTCATCGGGGTTAACCCATGAAATCACAAACACCGTAAGCCCTTGCGACACCGCCCAGCGGATGAAACTTTTCTCAGGGTTCAAATCGAGAATATAAAATTTATTGATCCAAGGCGGCACAATCAGAAGCGGCCTCTTATAAACCGTCTCGGTGCTCGGCGCATATTGTAAGAGCTCAATCAGATCATTGCGGAAAACGACCTTACCCGGCGTGGTGGCTAGATTAACACCAACCTTGAAATCACCCGGCTCCGTTTGGCGAAGCTTCAGGGTTCCCTTCCCCGCTTTGATGTCCTCGACCATCATCTGCATACCGCGCACAAGATTATCGCCATTTTGTTCGAGCGTCGTGCGCAATAATTCCGGATTTGTTGCCACAAAATTCGTAGGCGAAAGCGCGCTTGATAATTGCTTCACATAAAATTGCGCTTTGTGCTTGGTATGCTCATCGATATCGTCGGCCTGTTGCACAAGGTCATCGGCCCAACGCGTTGTGATGAGATAGGCTTGTTTGACAAAATCAAAGACAGGATTTTCGGTCCATTCCGGATCGCGAAAACGCTTGTCGCTCGGCTCGGGCTGAGCAACCGGCTCCACCGCCTCGCCATTGATGCGTTTTAAATTATTCGTCCATAAATCCAAAAAACCCTTGGTCAGCGAGGTCTGCGCCATAATCAAGCGCTGCGGATCAGCAGCGATGGTTTCAACGACTTGGCCGAGCGTTTTAACCACATCGCTCACCTCATCGGACAAACCCGGCTTGGCGCGGCCCTCCTCAACCGGCTTCAATGAAGCGGCTGTGGCATGGCCGAGTTCTTCCATTAATCGCGCGGTATTGCTGGCTAGAGCCTCATAATTTGGCACCGGAAGCCCCGCCGTCATCGCGTCGGTTTGCGGCTTGTTTTTATCTACTGCCATAAGTTTCCTCAGCCGAACGGATCAATACCCATGCGCCATGCACGATTAATCATATGCACTGTAACGCGGAAATTGGGCTCGTCGAACAAAGAATTTGGTCGTATAGACGAAAGTGGCGAAAAAATTTAATTGGCGACCCGTTCCGATATGCAGCATCCCGTAAAACTTTCGATCTTTGCTCTCGCAAGCCTCGCTGTGGCAGGCTGCGCGACGACGGGGCATGAGGATCAGGGCCCGCTTTCGGCTATCAAACCGCTGGCTATCTGGGCAGGATTCGCCACAGAGCCGCAACAAGCCGCTGATTTTGTGAAAGATTCACGAACCGGAAAGCCGCTCGACTATCAGCCGGTTGGCGTCACCCCGCCAGAGCCAAAGAAAAAGCTGAAGAAACTCACGCCTGAAGAATTAAAGGCGATGCAGGATGATTTGGAGGCCACACGGCTCAAAAATTCGGCCGCAGCAGGCGCTTCCCAATAAATCTTCTAAAAATTAATCAATATTTTAGTGTCCATCCGTCAAAAACTTGTGTGAAACCGACGCTAACCCGTGCTAAGCGGTCGCACCCTCTCACCCCTCATTCAACGGTTCTTTGAACATGGCCGATTTTCACCGCATTAAACGCCTTCCGCCCTATGTGTTCGAACAAGTGAACCGGATTAAGGCCGCCGCCCGCAACCGTGGCGCCGATATCATTGATTTGGGCATGGGTAATCCGGACCTTCCCGCGCCCAAACACGTCCTCGAAAAGCTCGTCGAAACGGTTGGCAAGCCGAGAACCGATCGTTATTCCTCATCGCGCGGCATTCCGGGCTTACGGAAAGCCCAAGCCGCCTATTATGAGCGTCGTTTCGGCGTCACGCTTAACCCGGATACGCAAGTCATCGCCACGCTTGGCTCGAAAGAGGGCTTTGCGAATATGGCGCAGGCCATTACCGCGCCGGGTGACGTGGTTCTTGTGCCAAACCCCTCCTACCCCATCCATGCCTTTGGCTTTTTGATGGCAGGCGGCGTGATTCGCTCGGTTCCCGCCGAGCCGAACGAGGACTTCTTCCGCCAACTCGAACGCGCCGTTGCCCATTCCATCCCGAAACCGATTGCGCTCGTCACCTGCTATCCGGCCAACCCGACCGCCTTTGTGGCCTCGCTCGATTTTTATCGGGATCTCGTCCAATTCGCCAAAAAGCACGAGCTGATCCTGCTCTCCGACCTCGCTTACGCCGAAGTCTATTTCGACGATAACAATCCGCCACCTTCCGTGCTTCAAGTGCCGGGTGCGATGGATGTGACCGTCGAATTCACCTCAATGTCGAAAACCTTTTCGATGGCCGGCTGGCGCATGGGCTTCGCGGTTGGCAATGAAAAACTCATCGCTTCGCTCGCCCGCGTCAAATCCTATCTCGATTACGGTGCGTTCACGCCCATCCAAGTGGCAGCAACCGCAGCCCTTAATGGTCCCGATGATTGCATCAAAGAGATGCGCGCCACGTACAAACACCGCCGCGACGCCTTGGTAGAAAGCTTCGGTATTGCAGGATGGCAGATCGATCCGCCGGGCGCCTCCATGTTCGCGTGGGTCAAAATCCCGGAACCTTTCACAAGCCTCGGCAGCCTCGAATTCTCGAAGCTTTTGGTCGAAAAGGCCGATGTTGCGGTCGCTCCCGGCATCGGTTTCGGTGAATATGGCGATGATTATGTCCGCATCGCGATTGTCGAAAACGAACAACGCATCCGCCAAGCCGCACGAAATATCCGCCGCTTCCTTGAAACCGGCGAAGAAACGCTGCACAACGTCATCCCGAAAAAGGCCGTTGGCTAACCCAAACTAAAAGAAAATAACCCGAAGATGACATCCCCTCTCCGCATTGGCATTTTAGGCCTCGGCACCGTTGGCGCTGCCCTCTTTCGCGCGCTTCAAGACAATCACCAGTCGATTAAAGACCGCAGCGGTCGATCCATCATCGTAACCGCCGTCTCAGCGCGCGATAAAAGCCGCGATCGCGGCCTCAAACTCGACACTGTGAAATGGTTCGATGATCCCGTTGCCCTTGCCTCGTCCGATCAGGTCGATTGCGTTGTTGAGTTGATCGGTGGTTCCGATGGTCACGCCAAAGCAGCCGTCGAGGCAGCGCTTTCGTCCGGCAAACATGTCGTCACCGCCAATAAGGCTCTCTTGGCCAAGCACGGCACGTCTCTTGTGAACCTCGCCGAGACCAATAAAGTAGCCCTCAACTTTGAAGCCGCCGTTGCAGGCGGTATTCCGATCATCAAAACGCTCCGGGAATCGCTTGCGGGCAATAAAGTCACGCGCGTCTCGGGCATTTTGAACGGCACCTGCAATTACATCCTCTCGCGCATGGAACTCGAAGGCCTCACCTTCGACGCCTGTTTGAAAGATGCGCAACGGCTCGGCTATGCCGAAGCCGATCCGACCTTCGATGTTGGCGGCTTTGACACCGCCCACAAGCTCTCGATCCTCGCAAGCCTCGCCTTTGGTGCTGAGATTGATGCCGATGCCGTCTATGTCGAAGGCATCGCCTCTATCGCACCGCTCGATCTCGTGATGGCCGATGAACTCGGCTACCGCATCAAGCTCTTAGGCGTCGCCGAGCGCACGCCAACCGGCATTGAACAACGCGTGCATCCAACCATGGTGCCGAAACATTGGGCCATCGCGCAGGTCATGGGCGTTACCAATGCGGTCAATGTCGCCGCCGATATTGTCGGCGAATTAACCCTCGTCGGCCCCGGCGCTGGCGGCAATGCTACAGCATCCTCCTGCTTGTCCGATTTGATCGATATTGCGCGCGGCATTGTTTTGCCTCCTTTAGGCCTTCCATCGTCGGCACTCGCAGTCGCCGAACGCGCACCAATGCAGCGCCACGAAGGCGGCTATTATATTCGCCTCGCCGCGCGTGACCGTCCGGGTGCCGCAGCAGGCATTGCAACCCGTATGGCCGAGCAATCGATTTCGCTCGAAAGCATCGTCCAAAAACGCCCACCCGCGTCGCGCGCCGCCGATCCTGCCGGTAAATCGGGTGAACCTGTGCCGGTTGTCCTTATTACTTATGCGACGAGCGAAGCAGCCATCCGCCGGGCCTTAGACGCAATGGTCGCAGACGGCCACATCGCCGAAGAGCCGCAATTGATCCGGATTGAGCGTTAGTTGTTTGGCTTTAAAGCCTCAACATCTATTAAAATCGTGGGAACTGAAAATCCTTCACGCGCAATACGGGCAAGTTCGACATCGGCGGTGACGAGCGTCGTTTCGAGCGCCATCGCATGTGCGATATAAACACAGTCATAAATATTAAAAATGGAATATTCGCTCGGATAAATTGAGGGAGCGCCAGAAGCGCGCGCTTTTCCAAACATTGAAATTTGACGGGCTTCTTCGATACTAGAAACATCGAGGGAGGCAAATTTCACAAATTGTTTAAGTCGCGGATAGGCTTGCGATAGAACCAATGGATGGAGGGTCTTAGCCCTGATCTTTTTTGCCAGTACATGATGAGTTTCAATCATCATGATAGTCGGAGCCGTAAGTTCGTGATCCGACCGATATCCATCTTCATGTAGTCTTGGGAAAAATTGTCGTGCCTGCTCACTCCCTTGTTCATCAGCGAGAAATTTCACGGCGATAGACGCATCAATCGTCAGACGGGCCATCGTCTCTGAGCTTTCGTATGATAGCCGTCGAATCCTCATCGCTTGGAGGCGATAGTTTGCGCAGTTGTTCGATTTCCATCAATGCTTCACGAAATTCCTTAGCCGTTGTCCGTTCAGATTCGCGCTCAATAGCTTGCCGGGCTAAAGCCTCAAGGGACATTTTGCGTTCATCGGCGAGCTGCCTTAATCGCTCAATGGCATGATCATCAATTTTCCGGACGAGAATTTGGCCCATCACACTCTCCAACGAACCGCATTCAAATACTGATATCATTTTGATATCACAAACTTCAACTAAAATCCAGCTGGCAAATTGGCACCGCCCGTGTATAGCCGTCTTTAAAGCAACTCAGCGGGGTTTTATGATGGCCGCCACCCAAGACAGCAATATCCACGTTCCGCCCAAAGAGGTCATCGAGCGTATTTTGTCGATGGAACTGGTCCGCGTCACCGAGCGCGCCGCCGTATCCGCCGCCCGTTGGCGTGGACGCGGGGATGAGAAGGCCGCCGATCAAGCAGCCGTCGATGCCATGCGCCGCGAGCTGAACAAGCTCCCCATCGATGGCCGCATCGTCATCGGCGAAGGCGAGCGTGACGAAGCGCCGATGCTATTTATCGGTGAAAAAGTCGGCAATGGCTCCGGTCCAAAAGTCGATATTGCGGTTGATCCGTTAGAAGGCACCACACTTTGCGCCAAAGACATGCCCGGCGCGATTGCCGTGATGGCCATGGCGCCCGCCGGCTCGTTGCTCTACGCGCCCGACGTCTATATGGACAAAATCGCCATTGGCCCCGGCTATGCCAAAGGCGTTGTCGATCTTGATGCGACGCCGATCGATAATGTCCAATCTCTCGCAAAAGCGAAGGGCGTAAAGCCCAATGAGATTAACGTGCTTATTCTCGATCGTCCGCGCCACGCGGGCCTCATCGAAGCGGTCCGCAGCACAGGTGCTTCCGTTCGTTTAATCACGGATGGCGACGTGGCAGGCGTTATTTTCACCGCCATGCAATCCTTCACCGGAATCGATCTCTATCTCGGTAGCGGCGGCGCGCCAGAAGGCGTATTAGCCGCAGCCGCTTTGCGCTGCGTTGGCGGCCAAATGCAAGGTCGCTTGATCCTCGACACCCAAGCCAAAATCGACCGCGCACGCGGCATGGGCGTTGCCGATCCAAAGCGCAAATACGACATGGCGGAACTAGCCTCCGACGACGTCATCGTCTCAGCAACAGGCGTTACCGATGGTGCGCTGATGCATGGCGTGAGATTTCATGGCGAGGTGATTGAAACGGAGACGATTGTGTATCGCTCCATCACCGGAACCGTACGGCGCATCCACGGCGAGCATCGGGAATTGGCAAAGTTTCGGTTAGATTGAAATTAAATTAGTTAGCACTATTACGCTCAAGCGTTAACATTCTAGTTGCTAAGGTTACAATAGTATCAAATTCGGAGAATGTGTTTAACCCTATACGATCTTCATTTGAGCGTATAAAATCTACATTCCATACAATTTTTATAATTGAAGATGAAAATTTTTGATTATTTTTATATCGTATACCTAGAAATACATAGCTTTTCTGAAGTTTTAATGACGTATCTAAATATACGGTATCTAATTGAACCCAATCAAATTGTCGCCCACCCCAGCGAGAATCATAAATTCCTTGCCTAGTAAATTCAATATAACCGCTCTCAAACTGCATTTTTATAAAATATATTAAATTTGTTAGACATATGAATAATGCAAAAAAACTTAATAAGAAGCAAAAAATATTCACAAAAAAATAATTAGTTAGATGAACCGATTTAAATAAACAAAATAATCCAATTAAAGACATCATTAAAAAATCAAGGACCGGCCACCAATCTTGGCGATTAACATAAAAACGGTGAGGTAATTTAATCAAAATATCAGGAATATTTTGGGTTTTAAAAACGGTTCTCTTACCCGGAATTTGGATTATATCATCTTCCATTACAAAGCCTTAAAAACTCATTTTATATTTTATTCATCAATAAAACCGTTGCAGAATATTACTTTTAAAACTTTTGCTAATTGCGCATGCTCAAACCGTTCGGCACTCGAAACGGTTCTCAGGATCGTTTTGCCGCTTTCAGCGACCGTGCCCCACCCCCAACATCAACTTCAAATTCTGCACCGCAGCACCCGATGCACCTTTACCCAAATTATCGAGCTTAGCTACCAACACAGCCTGCCTTGCGCTTTCATTCGCATAAACCCGCAATTCCAGCATATCCGTAGTGTTCAGCGACTCCGGTTCGAGCCTACCAGCCGTCACACTCGCATCCTCCATCGGCACCACGTGCACCAGCTCGCAGCCCTCATAGCGATCAACCAAGGCCGCATGCAAATCAGCCGCTTTCGGCTTGCCGTCGAGTGCATCCAAATGCAGCGGGACACTCACCAACATGCCCTGTTTGAAATTACCGACCGAGGGAACAAAAATCGGCCGTTGATTAAGATTGGAATAGGTCTGCAATTCCGGCACATGCTTGTGCGCGAGGCTCAAACCGTAAAGCTCGAAATGCGGCGCGGTACCCGCTTCATAAGCCTCGATCATGGATTTGCCTCCACCCGAATAACCCGATACCGCATTCACCGTGATCGGATAATCGACAAGAATAAAACCCGCTTCGACCAAGGGTCTGATCAGCGCAATGCCGCCCGTCGGATAGCATCCGGGATTAGCTACAAAATGCGCGCCTTCAATCATATCGCGCTGCGTCGGGTGCAGTTCGGCAAAACCATAGACCCAACCAGGTGCTATGCGATGAGCGGTTGAGGCATCGAGAATACGCGGCGCATTAGCACCCAATTCTTTGGCGAGCGCCACGGCCTCAATTGCTGCATCATCAGGCAAGCAGAGAACCACCGCATCCACTTCGGCCATCAAGGCCTGCCGTGCCTTCGGGTCTTTGCGCTTGATCGGATCAATGCTGCGCACGTCAATGCCATTCACATGAGCAAGGCGCTCGGCAATGCCTAAGCCCGTAGTGCCTGCCTCGCCATCAATGAACACCGTTGCTTTGCTCATGTTCTTTGTCCCCTAACCACAACTCACTTATAACCAATCAAGCATTTGGTTTCGAGATAATCATGCAAGCCAAATGCGCCATATTCGCGACCATTCCCCGATTGCTTATACCCCCCAAACGCCGAATAGGGATCAAACGCCGGATAATTAATTTGCACCGCTCCAACGCGTAAACGCCGCGCGACTTTCCGCGCGCGCTCGATGTCGGAGGATTGCACATAACCGGCCAAGCCATACTCCGTATCATTGGCAATACGCACGGCCTCATCCTCATCGCTATAACCGATGATCATCATCGTCATGCCGAAGATTTCGAGATTGGCAATGCGCATTGACGGCGTAACATTTCCGAAAATCGTCGGCCGCGCGAAGTAACCGCGGTTAAGCCCGTCCGGCAAGCCAAGCCCGCCCGCAACAAGCGTAGCGCCATCCTCAATGCCCATCTTGATCAGGCCTTGGACTTTTTCCCAATGCGCCTTCGAGATCAAAGGTCCGAGCGTGGTCTTTGGATCATTCGGATCACCCACGACATACGATTCAGCCGCGCGTCTAGCAATCGCCATCGCCTCTGCCATGCGCGAATGCGGCACCAGCATACGCTGCGGGCTATCACAGCTTTCACCTGAATTGAGATAGCAACCCGCAACCCCATTCGTGACCGCTGATTCAAAATCGGCATCATCAAGCAAAATATTAGCCGAGTTTCCACCAAGCTCCTGCGCGACACGCTTCACCGTGTCCGCTGCTGCTTTCGCCACCGCAATACCGCCGCGCGTTGAACCCGTAAACGAAACCATATCAATGCCCGGATGCGCGGCAATCGCAGCGCCAACAGTTGGCCCATCGCCTTGTACGAGATTGAACACACCTTTTGGCACGCCTGCTTCATGCATAATCTCGGCCCAAATAATGCCCGACAAGGGTGCTATTTCCGAAGGCTTCAACACCATCGTGCAACCAGCCGCTAAAGCGGGCGCTACTTTGCAGACAATCTGATTAATCGGCCAGTTCCAAGGCGTGATCATACCGACGACACCAATCGCTTCATGCATCACCAATGTTGTGCCCTGCAAGCGCTCGAACTCGTAATTTTTTAAAACCTCAATGGTCGATTCAAGATGCGCAGTTCCCGAGCCCGCTTGCCAAACAAACGCGAATTCTTTCGGTGCGCCCATCTCTAACGTCATCACATCGGCCACTTCTTGCTCGCGGCGCTTATAAACCTCCAACACGTTTGACAAGAGCGCGATGCGCTCCTCGCGTGTCGTTTGCGAGAAACTTTCAAATGCCTTGCGTGCAGCCCCTACCGCCCGATCGACATCAGCCACGGAGCCAAGCGCAATCCGCGCGCAAACTTCTTCATTGGCCGGATTGATCACATCAAAAGGCTGGAGCGAAACAGGGTCGGTCCATACGCCGTCAATATAGAATTTAAAATGGTCTACCATGTCTCAATCTCCTACCTTGCCCACATTCTCGGGGTGCGATTCATGGAAATGATCATAATTAAGCTGCGTATCCCCGTCAGGACCCGACTCTAAAATGTCGGCATAGCGATGATCCCATTTAATATCTTTCACATCATACCAATGCCGCGCGCGGACTTCCTGCGCCATATTCTCGTCATACCCCGTAATGGTCAGGATGAGGGATGAAACAGGCGCATCTTTCCCCTCTTGCAGCGCGTGTAAGGGGGAATGCTCATCAATCACATGAAAAATCGTCCAAGACAAAATAAAGACAGGATTTTCCACACGCTCTAATTTCAATTCAACAAAGCGCCTAAAACTTTGCCCCTCCGCGGAGCGGCCATCCTTCAAAATCCAGAGCCGCGCCGAGGCGTCACTCACGGTATTATGGCGTTCATTCGCAACCCGGACCATCAACGTAGGCTTACCGTTAAACGTTGTTACCACCGGATGGCGTGCAAACATAAACCGCGCCCTTGCGCGCGCAAACCGCGTGAACATCACACCGGTCGTGACCGCCACAAACAAAAGGCCGAAAAAGTTTTCGACACTCGCAACAACATGGCCATAATAATTCATCGGATGCATGTCGCCAAAGCCAACGGTCGATAAAGCTTCGACGCTGAAGAAGAACAGCATCAAAAGATTGCCACCTTGCGTATTGGCAATCACATCGCCGCCCATCCAATAAAGCAAAGCGAAAATCAGATTGGTAAAGGCAAAGACAGACGCAACAACCAGAAAAAAACGCGGCCAGGAAATCGCCAAACTATTGTGATAAAGATCGATAAAGCTGGAGTTCCGCGCACCCAAAATTGTAAATTGACGGGTACCAATATTCACCCGCCTCGTACCGCCCCGCTTGGCCATTCTGCGTCCCCACACCGTCAATCCCTCATTATAAGCATGAACGCCGCCAATGGGGAGGCCGAATTGCTGAAAATGCGCAATACCAACGATGCCATTTAGCCATTAAACCCACGTGACAGCCGATCTTGCTTGAAAAATTGCATCTCCGCCCAAGTTCTGGCTTGGCTTTTGCTCCTAACCTGCCAGAGTGGTGTTTATAGTCGCTTTAGCGGATGGAACGATGAATACTCAGGCAAATGCCAAAATTTCAGGCAGCATAAAAGAAGCACCCGCCTTTTTTGATGAGATGCGATCCACCGATGGATCGGTCCGCCCCGCCTACCAGAAAATCGCCGAATGGATGGCCCGCCAGTCCCGCACCGGAATGGCCCGCAAACAGGAGGAAGCGGACGCCATCTTCCGCCGCTTGGGCATCACCTTCGCGGTTTATGGCGATAACGCCTCCAATGAACGCCTCATCCCGTTTGATCTCATCCCGCGCGTCATCGCAGCCCAAGAATGGCGCTTTTTAGAACGCGGCATTGAGCAACGCGTCCGCGCGCTCAATCTCTTTCTCTACGATATTTATCACCGGCAGGAGATCATCCGCGCCGGTCGTATTCCCGCTGATCTCGTCGTCGGCAATGAGGCGTTCTTACCTCAAATGATGGGCTTTGATCCGCCCGGCAAAATCTATTCGCATATTGTCGGCACCGATATTGTGCGCACCGGCGAAAATGCTTTCTTCGTGCTGGAAGATAATCTCAGAACGCCATCGGGCGTGTCCTATATGTTAGAGGACCGTGAAGCGATGATGCATCTCTTCCCGGAACTTTTCGCCGCCCATCGCGTGGCCCCCGTCGAGCGCTATCCGGAAATGCTACGCCAAACCTTGGAGAGCGTCGCCCCACCTTCCTGCAAAAGTGATCCGACGCTCGCCGTTCTAACCCCGGGCATTTATAATTCAGCCTATTTCGAGCACTCTTTCTTGGCCGATCAAATGGGCGTTGAGCTCGTCCAAGGCTCCGATCTCTTCATCGAGAATGGCGCGCTCTATATGCGTACCGTCACCGGCAAAGAGCGGATCGATGTGCTCTATCGCCGTGTCGATGATTCATTCTTAGACCCCCTCGCCTTCCGTTCCGATTCATCCCTCGGTGTGCCGGGGCTTTTTGATTTATACCGTGCGGGCGGCGTCACCATCGTCAATGCACCGGGCACCGGCATTGCAGATGACAAAGCCGTTTATGCCTATGTGCCCGATATCATCGAGTTCTATACCGGCGAAAAGCCGATCCTCTCGAATGTGCCAACCTATCGCTGCTCCATTCCGCATGAATGCGATCACGTGCTGAGCAATCTGTCGCAACTCGTCGTCAAAGAAGTGCATGGCTCGGGTGGCTATGGCATGTTGATCGGCCCGCACGCAACCAAAGCGCAATTGGCGGAGTTTGAGAAAAAAATCAAAGCCAAGCCGTCCAACTACATCGCCCAACCAACGCTTAACCTTTCAACCTGTCCGTCTAATGTTGGCGCGGGCTCTGCACCTCGGCATGTCGACTTGCGCCCCTTTGTTTTGGTCGGTGATAAAATCCGCATCACGCCCGGCGGCTTAACGCGCGTGGCCCTTAAAAAAGGCTCGCTCGTCGTCAATTCAAGCCAAGGTGGCGGCACCAAAGATACGTGGGTTTTGGAGGACTAACGATGCTCGGACGCACCGCTGCAAGCCTCTATTGGATGTCGCGCTATATTGAGCGCGCCGAAAACATCGCCCGCCTTACCGAAGTCGGCTATCGCATCTCGCTAACGCCCGACATCGGCATCGGTCATCGCGAAGATTGGAAATCAACGCTCATCGCCGCAGGCAGTTATGAAGCCTATTTGGAGCGCCATACCGACATCACATCCGAGAAGGTAAAACACTTTCTTTTGTTTGATCGCGATAATCCATCCTCTGTTCGCTCATGCCTTGAAACCGCGCGTAACAATGCCCGCGCGGTGCGCACCGCACTGACACGCGAAATGTGGGAAGCGCTCAATTCTACCTATATTGATTTTGCCTCTGTCCGCCCTGCGGATTTAGGCTCGGGTAAATTGCCGGAATTTCTCGATTGGGTCCGACAGCGCTCAGCACTCTTTCGCGGCTCGATGCTCGGCACTTTATTGCGGGACGAAGGCTTTCACTTCAGCCAATTAGGCGCCTTCATCGAGCGTGCCGATAACACCGCACGTATCTTGGATGTTAAATATTATGTCTTGCTTCCCACCAATGAAACAGTAGGCGGCGATATCGACGCGTTCCAATGGGAAACGATCTTACGCTCCGTTTCTGCGCATCGCTCGTATCGCCACGTCTATAAAGACCGCTATCGGCCATGGAACGTCGCCGAGTTTTTGATTTTACGTCCAGAAATGCCGCGCTCCTTCTGCTTTTGTTACGGATGGATTGAACGCTCGCTTGAAGGCCTCTCCGATATTATCGGCCATAAAACACCAAGCTTTATCGAGGCCAGCAGCATTCTGCGTGATCTGAAAAGCAGCCATATGGATGCGATTTTCCAATCGGGCCTGCACGAATTCCTCACGGAGTTTTTAAAGCGTAACAATATCGTCTCGGCGCATATCGCCAATGACTTCCATTTCCTGTGAGTTGACATAAAAGCCATGCTGATTGCCGTTCACCATCGTACTGCTTATCGCTATTCGCGGGCCTTTAACCACTCGGTACAATCGCTGAGACTGTTTCCGCCAAGCGGTCAGAGCCAACGCGTGATCAATTGGCAGGTTGAAATTCCGGGCATGGAGAAAGCCGCCCGCTATACCGATGCGTTTGGCAATCAAGTAGCCCTCGTCACCCCACCCGGCTCAAACGACCATCTCGAAATCATCGCCCATGGCACGATTGAAACCATCGACACCGCAGGCGTCGCGGGCTTCACCCAAGAAGCGGTACCCCCAAGCGTGTTCTTGCGGCCCGAGCGGATGACGGAAACCTCTCCCGCCATTGAGGCTTTAGCAAAAGCCTGCCAAGCCCCGCAGCGGCTCAGCACGCTTCACAATCTGCTTGCTGCCATTCATAAAACGGTCGCCTATGACACGGAAGCCACCCATGCTTTAACCACCGCGATTGAGGCCTTCAAAGCCAAACGCGGCGTCTGCCAAGACCATGCGCATATTTTCATCGGCGCAGCCCGCGTGCTCGGAATTCCGGCGCGCTATGTGACGGGATATTTGCTGGTAGAGGGCGAAACCTCCTCCGTCGCCCACCACGCTTGGGCAGAAGCCTATGTCGATGAGTTGGGCTGGGTCGGCTTTGACGCGGCGAATGGCGTTTCCCCAACTGAGCGCTATGTCCGCTTGGCGGTAGGCCTCGATGCCATCACCGCAGCCCCCGTCCGCGGCAATATGCGCGGGGCGGGCGAGGAGAAGCTGACGGTTGAGGTTGTCGTCGATGCCGCACAATCGGGCCAACAGTAGAATAAACCGTCGCATTGCATCATCGGCGAGGGGCGGCTATCATCTGTCTCCGTGAAGGGTAAAGGAACTGGCAGGAGTCGACGCGATGAGTGTGTTGCAAACCGAAGTGTTCGAAGCCTTTCGGGCAATCGATATTCCCGAAGATAAAGCACTTAAAGCCGCAGCTGCGCTGAGCCATCGCGATGATGATGTTACTTCAATCAAAAGCGAGCTTTCGCTGGTCAAGTGGATGATGGGCTTTGTATTGGCCTTTCAAGTCGCCATTTTCGTGAAATTATTCTTACATTTTTAGATTGAGTTCACCCTCCCATACAATCAATCGCCTTCAACCAAAAACAGGAAACCGTGTTTCGTGACCTACTGCGTTGGCCTTCGCCTTGATAACGGAATTGTCTTTGCCTCCGATACCCGCACCAATGCCGGGTTCGATAATATCGCCGTTTTTCGGAAAATGCATGTGTGGGAGCGCAAAGGCGACCGCGTTCTTGTCTTGATGTCCGCGGGCAATCTCGCGGTCACCCAAGCCGTTATCTCGGGCCTTAACGAGCAAATCGATGCCAATGTGGAATCAGGCGAGCCCTCGCTTTTGAACGTGCAAACCATGTTTCAAGCCGCCCGCCTCGTCGGAGAAGCAGTCCGCGACGTTCGCCGCGTCGATGGCCCCGCGCTTGAAGCCAATAATGGCGTATTCGCCGCGTCCTTCATTCTCGGCGGCCAAATCCATGGCGAGCCACCGCGCATGTTCCAAATTTATGCGGAAGGCAATTTTATCGAAGCCACCAAAGATACGCCCTTCTTCCAGATCGGCGAACATAAATATGGCAAGCCGATTTTAGACCGCGTCGCGCGCCCCGATATGACGATGGGCGAAGGCACAAAAGTGATCATGATCTCTTTTGATTCAACGCTTCGCTCCAATCTCTCCGTCGGCATGCCGATTGATTTGTTGATGTATGAGCGCGACTCGTTGGAAGTAACCTATCAGCGCCGCATCAACGCGAATGATCCCTATTTTGAAAAGCTTTCAAAAGGCTGGTCAGGCGCCTTGCGCGAAGCGTTCAAAAACATCGATAATTATCGCGATCCTTCCGCCACCGAAGATAATCCACAAAGTGTGCTTTCGCTCGATTTACCGGCCGCAAAATGAAAGCCCATGACGGCCAGTATTTTATTGGCGTCGATGGCGGCGGTACGCGATGTCGCGTACGGGTCAGAAGTGCAAATGGCAAGGAGCTAGCCTTTGTCGAAGGCGGCAGCGCCAATGTCCACAATGATCCAGAAGGCGCGCTGGCAACGATACATTCGACACTTGATCACGCCTTCAAAGCAGCGGGGCTTTCGCCAAAAGACCGATCAAAAACCGCGCTAGGGCTTGGCCTTGCTGGCATTGTGTCACTCGCAGACTCAGGCCGGGTTCGAGCATCCCTAACAGGCTTTGCGCATATCGTGGCTGAAAGCGATGCAGCTGCCGCCTGCATCGGCGCGCATCAAGGCACCGATGGCGGCCTCGTCATCGCTGGCACAGGATCAGCGGGCCTTGCCTTTATCAATGGAAAAATGACCGCCATTGGCGGCCGAGGTTTCGCGATTAGCGATGAAGGTTCAGCCGCGCGTATCGGCTGGGAGGCCTTGCGGCAATCCCTCATCGCCGCCGACGATCTCGGCCCATCGAGCAAAATGACGCGGCAAATCATGAAACGGTTCGACAATGATCCAGCAGCCGTCACGCGTTGGACGGTGACCGCCCGCTCGTCAGATTATGGCGCCTTAGCCCCTATTGTGTTCGGCCACGCCGAGAAAGGCGATGCCGTTGCGCTGCCCATCATCAAACAGGCCACGCGCGATATTCTAAACCTGCACGCGGCTCTCTGCCGTTTAGGCTGCGAGCGCATTTCGCTGGTCGGCGGGCTTTCAGAGCCGCTTAAGCCATGGATCGAGCTTCTAACGCCCTACCCCTTCGTGCCGCCCTTGCATGATGCCGCCGATGGGGCGATCTTGATGGCAGGCGGGAAGCTTCCATGAAACAGGTCTTTTTTGGCGCGCGACTCTTTAACGGCGTCGATTTTATTGATGATCACGCGTTGATCACCGATGGTGCAACAATTACCGGCATTGTACCGATGGCCGAGAAACCGCAAGGTCTCATCGAGCACAATCTCGGCGGCGGCATCTTAAGCCCGGGCTTTATCGACGCGCAGATCAATGGCGGCGGCGGCGTTTTGTTAAACGAAACACCAACCGTTAAAGGCATCAGCGAAATCTTGGCCGCGCATCGCCGGTTTGGCACAACCCACACGCTACCCACGCTCATCACTGATTCCAAAGAAGTACTGATTGAGACACTCGCCGCCGGAAAAATGGCAGCAGGTTTCGTGCCTGGCTATTTGGGCCTGCACATCGAAGGCCCCTTCATCGATTCCATCCGCGCGGGAGCCCATCCTCATCCTTATATCCGCACCATGACGGAAGCCGATGTCGAGTTGCTCATCCACGGCCAATCCGGTGTGATGATGGTAACACTCGCGCCCAACAAGGTTTCGCATGGGTTGATCCAGCGTCTCGCTCAATCCGGCATCATCGTCAGCCTCGGCCACGCGGAAACAACCGATAGCGAGGCCTTCGCGGCGATTGAGGCTGGCGCCTCAGCCGTCACGCATCTCTATAACGCCATGAGCCCAATGAGCCACCGCGCGCCGGGCTTGGTAGGCGCGGCTCTTGCCGATCCGCGCGTCATTACCGGCCTCATCGCCGACGGCCATCATGTAAGCCCCACGGCGATTCGCGTCGCCTTAGCCGCCAAAGGCCCCGCGGGCATCGCGCTTGTATCGGATGCCATGCCGCCCGCAGCCGGTGGTCCCGGTACATTCGCTCTACAAGAGCGAACCGCCGCGAGACACGGCACAAAGCTAACTTTGCCAGATGGAACGCTCGCGGGCTCCGCCATTACGCTGCTGGATGCCATCCATTATCTCGTTCGAGACCTTAGCGTTGAGCTCAAGTCCGCCTTGCAAATGGCCACGTCGACACCCGCCAAAATGCTCCGTATCGACGATAAATATGGATCTTTAGAAAAAGGGCACTCTTCAAGTCTCGTTCATCTGACAGATGATCTTATGGTCAAATCGGTCTGGATTGACGGTTTGAACTATCTTTGATCCGGCCCTTGAGACGCAAGCGTATACCAGTGGCCTCTTGATTATGTTGCACTGCAACATAAATATGTTAGACTAGGGACCATAAAATGTGAGGGAGTGACGGCGATGAGCGGCGTCTGGAAGACCAAATACGGCTATCGTAAAGTCAAAGAAGCCGAGCCAGAGCTGAAGGAGGCCATTGAGGCCGCTCGCGACATTACCGACGATCCCTCAGCCCAAGCTGAAATTGCCGCCGCTTTAATGGGAATGGCCGTTGAAGACGTCAAAAAAGAGGTCATGCGGGCCGTAGCCCAACGCAAAATGACCGAACGCGTGGCCACTATTTCGCGCGGCACCGCTAAACCAGCCGTTGTCGTCGAGCGTAATACAAGACGTCGTGTTCGCGTATTTGACGTATAACCGAGTTATCATTCAGCGTCGCAACGCTTAGGCCCTTTTAATTATGGATTACATTATTTCGCTTGCCCTCGATCCAGCCGCATGGATTGCGTTGGCAGCTCTCATCACAATGGAAATTGTGTTAGGGATTGATAATCTCGTCTTTATTTCCATCCTCACCAATAAGCTTCCCGCCGCTCAACAAAAGCGCGCGCGACAAATCGGCATTTCACTGGCGCTTATTTTGCGCTTAGCGTTGCTTGGAACACTTGCCTTTATTGTTCACCTCGTTGAGCCGATTATCACGATCTTCGGTCAAAGCTTTTCCTGGCGTGATCTTATTTTGATTGCCGGTGGTTTGTTCTTAGTTTGGAAAGCGACCAAAGAAATTCATCACGCCGTCGATAAAAAACACGAGCCTGATTTATTTGATCGCCCCAAAAAACATGGGCTCGCCGCAGCCATCGGACAAATCCTCTTGCTCGATCTCGTGTTCTCGATCGACTCCATCATCACCGCCGTTGGCATGACACCGCATTTGCCGATTATGGTCGTAGCCGTCATTGTTGCGGTATTAACGATGATGTTTGCAGCCGAGCCTCTCTCGCGCTTCATCCGCGATAACCCAACCATCGTGATGTTGGCTCTTGGCTTTCTAATCATGATCGGCATGACGCTTATTGCCGAAGGCTTTGGCGCCCACGTGCCGAAGGGCTATGTCTATACGGCAATGGCCTTCTCCGCAGGCGTTGAAGGCCTCAATATGCTCTCGCGCCGCTCCTCTAAACCTAGAAAAGATTAATCGAATTATGTTTGTTTGTAAGAGGCGCGCTCTATGAGCGCTTCATCCCGCGTTGGTCTCGTTCCTAACCTGTTAGGGCTCGGTCTGTTCTGGGCGATTTCGCCTGTCATGACCAAGCATCTTGCCACACTTGGAGTATCACCACTCGCCACA
>CANGPL010000016.1 GCA_947455725.1 Hyphomicrobiales bacterium
CGGTGCGGCAGATTTCGACCGCGAATTTTCGTAAGGCCTATTCGACGACGGGGCCAGGTGCTGGTTGGGTGGGTGAGGCGGCAGCAAGGCCCGTGACGAGCTCACAGCAAATTGTCGATATGAATTTTCCGGCGATGGAACTTTATGCGATGCCATCAGCAACCCAGACGTTGCTGGATGATGCAGCAGTGAATGTGGAGCAATGGATTGCGAGCGAAGTTGAAACCGTGTTTGCCGAGCAAGAGGGGGCGGCCTTTGTGAATGGCGATGGCGTAACACGTCCGCTTGGTTTTCAAACGCCTGCCAAAGTTGCGCAATCCGCTTGGGTGTGGGGTAAGCTTGGGTATGTCGCAACCGGAACTGCGGGTGCTTTTGCAACCTCTGCGCCCTCAGATGCCTTGTTTGATCTGATTTACGCGCTTAAAGCGGGCTATCGACAGAATGCAAAATTTGTGATGAACCGCAAGACGCAATCGGTCATTCGCAAAATGAAAACGACAACGGGTGAATATTTGTGGCAACCGCCTTTAACAGCGGATGGCACGGCGACGCTCATGAATTTCCCGCTGATTGAAGCGGAAGATATGCCCGATATCACGACGGGCTCGACATCGATTGCATTCGGTAATTTCGAGCGCGGCTATTTGATTGTGGATCGCATCGGCGTGCGCGTGTTGCGTGATCCTTATTCGGCAAAGCCTTATATTCTTTATTACACGACCAAACGCGTTGGTGGTGGCGTGCAGGATTATGACGCGATTAAATTTTTGAAATTTGACGTGTCTTAAGGTGTAATCGCCTTCAATATCCAATCGCGTTGCGGCGCGATGAGGGCTCCTTGGGTAAGCGCGCCACAATCGCGCTTGCCTTCGCCCGTTGTCCATGAGGTGATGGCGATCAATGCGCCTTGATAAAGCATTGGCCCGCCGGAATCGCCATGGCATCCACCCATGCCGTTGGCAGCGGGATCGGCAAGCCAAACCAGAATGGTGCTATGGCCGTTGGGTTCAACGACAGAAAGATCGGCGCGGTTAAGTTTACCGAGTGATTTTTTGTTTTTCTCATCGGTTAGCCCGAAACCTGCGACTGTAATCACGTCACCCGGTTGTACGCTTACGGCATCCGATAGGCTCACAGGTTCGAACGTGGGCGGCAGCGGCTCGCCAAGGGTGATCACGGCCAGATCAATCGAGCGGCTGCGCGTTTTCGTGGCGTTGGCATCATAGCCCGGATGAATGCGGATGGCTTTCAGCTCAAGCAGCATAACGGCGTTATCAGGCCCGCGCCAATGGACACGCCAGGCGCCCGCGCCTGTGACGCAATGCGCGGCGGTGAGAATGGATGTCTGCGCAATCACGGCACCCGTGCAGACATGGCCGTGATCATCGAGCACCATCACGGTATGGCGTGAAAGCTCGGCCTCTGGCTGGCCATTTACAATCGCTTGAGCGCAACCGGCCGTGAGAGCGAGCAAAAGCCCGAGAACAAAAGCGAGAGACTTCGAATAATTTTTCATAAGCGCTTTTACCAAGCCCCGCGCGCTTCGACCAGAAGGAAATGATGAACATGGCGTTAACGCTTTTAACACCTCCGACGCTGGAGCCGGTGACGCTTGCCGATATGAAAGCATGGTTGCGCATAGATAGTGTGGATGAAGACGGGCTGATTAATGCGCTTTTAACCTCCGCGCGGCTTTCGGTTGAGACGATCACCAGTAAGGTACTGATTACGCAAAGCTGGCGAATGGTGCTGGATCAATGGCCGATGGCGCCGATTATTGATGCGCCACTTTCGCCTTTACAGCGGCTATTGGCAGCGCGGGTTTATAATGCGGATGGATCAGTAACAGCTTTGAACAGTGCCGATTTTTTGGTTGAAGTTTCAGCCAAGCAGCAGCCGCGATTGGCGCTGTTAAAACGACAGCCACCACCGATGCTGCCGATCTCCGGTATCGAGCTTGATCTTGCGTGTGGTTATGGTGATGACGGAATAAATGTCCCTGAGCCGCTGAAGTTGGCGAT
This sequence comes from Hyphomicrobiales bacterium, assembly GCA_947455725.1. Lineage (GTDB taxonomy): Bacteria > Pseudomonadota > Alphaproteobacteria > Rhizobiales > Beijerinckiaceae > CAIUPE01. The sequence continues at coordinate 2,022 of CANGPL010000016.1, forward strand.
CAAGATGCTCGTGGTGTTCTGGTTTGAAAATCGTGGCGATGAGCCAACTGGCGTAACGCTTAAATGGCCTGATGAAATATCACGGCTTTTAGCGCCCTATCAAATGCGGAGGCTTTGACCATGCCTCGTTTGCCGATAGGCGAGTTACGCGCGCGGCTTGTGCTTGAGGGGCCGGTTGAAACGCCCGACCAAGCTGGTGGCGTATTGCGGAGTTGGAGCGTGGTAGCCTCCGTTTGGGCTGATGTCGCAACGCTCAATGCACAGCAAAGGCTAGAGGCCGAGCAGATTGGCCAGACGGTTACGCATCGCGTGACCTTGCGGTGGCGCGCGGGCTTAACGACGAAGCAGAGGCTGAGGCGAGGCTCGCAGATTTTTCTCATTCGCGGCGTGCAAGACCCGGATGATCGGCGTCGTCGATTGATCTGCACTTGCGAGGAAATCAAACCATGAAAAGCCCGATTCTATCGCTACGCTCGGCCATTCAAAATCTACTTACCACGGATGCACCCTTGTTGGATATGCTGGGTGGTCCGCAAATTTATGATGAAACGCCAGCAAGCGTTACGCCGCCTTACGTCACCTTTGGCGAAGCGAAAGTGGATGATTGGTCGGCGGGCAATGACCATGGCCACCAGCATACGCTATCGCTGAATATTTGGTCGCGACAAGGCGGCGATAGCGAGGCGCTTAGCATCGCGCAATGGTGCGCAGGTTTGCTTGATGGTGCAAAGCCTCAGCTCGACGGCCATCGATTAATTGTTATGCGCGTATCGGGCCAAGAAGTAGGTCGTCCATCCAAAGATGGCTTACGGCAAGCACGCGTGAACTTGGAAGCATTGAGCGAACCCGTCATGGGATAATTTAGTCATTCGGAGGTAGGTATGGCGGCGCAGGCTGGCAAAGATCTTTTGGTCAAATTGGACGACGGAACAGGCAATTTTATAACAGTCGCCGGATTAAGAACGCGGCAAATCACGTTTAACGCCGATGCGGTTGATGTAACGGATCAAGACTCCGTGGGCAGATGGCGTGAATTGCTTGCAGGTGCCGGTGCAAGACATGCAACGATCTCGGGTAGCGGTATCTTTAAGGATGCTAATTCGGATACGTTGATGCAGCAGATTTTTTTCACGAGCGCCATTCGTAACTTTATGTTCGTGGTGCCGAATTTTGGCCTATTGCAGGGGCCGTTTTTGATTACGGCCTTGGTCTATAAAGCGGACTCCGCTCAAGGCGTTATGTTTGATCTAACCGTTGAGAGCGCTGGCGCGATTGGCTTTACCGCTCTGCCTAATTCGTAATGTGGAGCGAGAATCATGGCGAATTATCGACGCGGTGAAATTGAAGCCGAGCTGGATGGGCAAACCTATGTGTTGTGCCTAACGCTCGGTGCGTTGGCCGAACTTGAGCATCGTTTAGGCGCGGCCGATCTTGTTCAGTTAGGCGCGCGCTTTGAAAAAGGGCAACTATCGGCTCACGATATTATGTCGATTATCGGTGCGGGCCTTCGTGGTGCCGGTAGCACGATCTCGGATGATGCGGTTGGTCATATGACGATTGAAGGCGGCCTTACGCAATGGGCGATGATTGCGGCCAAACTTCTTCAAGCCAGTTTCGGACAGGGTGAGGCTACTACGCCAAACCCTTGATAGCCGCAGAACCCTTGCCACCGAGCAAACAGACGCGCGCCCCCCCGCGTCCGTTTCCTTGGGATGAAGCGATGCGCTTCGGCTTTGGTGTTCTGCGGCTATCTTCAGATGCGTTTTGGACGCTGACGCCGCGCGAATTGGCGGCTGCAATGCCGCGCATACAATCAATCAATGCGGGACCACCGGATCGCGCACTCTTTGAAGCGTTGATGGTGTCTTTCCCTGACGATGTTGCACAGGAGGTAAATAATGCCAGCAGCCTTTCATGAGGTGCTGTTTCCCATCTCTGTCGCCCTTGCTGGCAGCGGCGGGCCGGAGCGCAAAACGGAGATCGTGATTACCGGATCAGGCCGTGAGGAGCGGATTGCGCGATGGGTCGATTCCCGCCGGAAATATGATGCGGGGTCGGGTGTTAAAACACTTGCGGAGCTTGCAAGCGTGCTTGCCTTTTTTGAGGAGCGACGAGGGCGGCTATATGGGTTTCGCTGGCGGGACCGCATTGATTTTCAATCCTGCGCGATTGGTCAAACGCCTTCTCCGCTAGATCAACCAATTGGTACGGGGGACGGCACAACCAAGCAGTTTAGTCTTGTCAAAATCTATGGTGGCGCTTTTGCGCCTTATACGCGTGCTATTCGTAAGCCTGTCGCTGGCACCGCCCGAGTTGCGGTGAATGGTACAGAGCGCGCGCTTGGGGCTGATATCAGTTTGGATGTTACAAGCGGTATAGTCACGTTTACAAATGCGCCACCTGCCGCAGCAAATATTACGGCGGGCTTTCAATTCGATGTGCCGGTTCGCTTTGATACCGATTTGTTGAGCATCGATTTTGCAGCTTTTGTTGCGGGTGAAATTCCTAAAATTCCGCTCGTTGAAATCATCCCTTAAGCGCTGGAGCATGACCGATGCGAAACATTCCCGCGAGTTTCACGGGTGGTGCGATGACGCTTGCGCGTTGTTGGCGTTTGACGCGTAAGGACGGCGTTGTTTTAGGCTTTACGGATCATGATCGCGATATTTTATTCGATGGCGTAACCTATGCCGCAGGAACGGGCTTAGAGGCTGCCGATATGCAGGCCGAACTTGGTTTTGCGATTACAGGGGGTGAAGCCTCAGGCGCTTTATCTTCTCCTGGTATTACGGAAGCCGATATCGCAAATGGTCACTATGATGGCGCGAAGATTGATCTTTTTTTGGTTGATTGGAACCGCGTCGATCAGCGCATTTTAATGGAGAGCGGCGCGATTGGTGAAATCCGCCGTATGGGAAAGGCCTTTGCGGCAGAGATTAGAAGTCTTACCTTTCAACTCGATGAAGAACGTGGAAGGCTGTTTAGGCTGGGCTGCTCGGCGGATTTAGGCGATGCGCAATGTGGCATTGCGCTGGACAGTTCAGTTTGGCGCTATGATGGCTCTGTGGTTGCGACCGATGGCCGCGTTTCGGTTGCTGTTTCACAAGTGTTTGAACGCGATTTTTTTACCGGCGGCTCGCTTCTTTTTACAAGCGGTGCCAATGTTGGAACGCGTGTTGAAATTCAAGCGCAAGCGGGCACCACGACGAGTACGGTATTAACGCTTTGGCAAGCGATGGCCTTACCGATTCAAATTGGTGACGCGGTATCACTGCGCGCTGGATGCGATAAATCGTTCAAGAGTTGTCGGGATCGCTTTCAGAATGCCATTAACTTCCGTGGCTTTCCGCATATGCCGGGCAATGATTTTGTCATTTTGAGCGTTAGTGATGGTGCGCCCGGCATGGATGGCGGGAGCTTTTTTCGATGAGGGCCGAGCGTGTAGTAAGCGAGGCGCGGCAATGGCTTGGCACGCCTTATTTGCATCAAGCTTCGCTGAAGGGTGTCGGGTGTGATTGTTTAGGCTTAGTACGTGGCGTTTGGCGCGCGCTCTATGGTGCAGAGCCGGAAGAGCCGGGGCCTTATCAACCGGGTTGGGTTGAACCACCGGGTGAAGAAAGATTACGGGATGCGGGGCGCAGACACCTGCGCGAAATTGCGCTTACGGAGTGCCAAGCGGGCGATGTGTTGATGTTTCGCTGGCGGGATCATTTACCTGCCAAACATATCGGCATTGCGACGAGCAAGACAACGATGATCCATGCGCATGAAGGTGCTGTCGTGGCCGAGATTGCCTTGGCACCTTGGCGCTCGCGGCTTTGCTATGCGTTTCGATTTCCTGATCTTCCGAATGAGGATGCGTAAAAGATGACAACACTTGTGTTGCAATCGGCGGGCGGAGCCATCGGCGGTTTTTTAGGTGGGCCGCTTGGTGCCCTTTTTGGCCGGGCGATTGGCGGCGCGGTTGGAGCGTCCATTGATCATTCGCTCTTTGGCGGCACCTCAACGGTTAAAGAAGGAAGCCGCCTCACCGAAATGTCTGGGTTAACCTCGACCGAGGGGGCCGCCATTCCGCGCGTTTATGGGCGGGTGCGTTTAGGTGGGCAAATTATTTGGGCCACGCGTTTTCAAGAAAGAGTTATGGAGACGCAAAATGGCGGTGGCGGAAAGGGAGGCGCACCTACATCGAACACGACGAACAGAACCTATTCTTACAGCGCCAATTTGGCGATTGGCCTTTGTGAGGGCAAGATTGCCTATGTTCGACGGATTTGGGCGAATGGAAAACTGATCGATTGGACGGGCCTGAATATCCGCGTTTATCGCGGCGATGAAACCCAACTGCCGGATCCCCTGATTGTTGCCAAAGAAGGCGCAAACTACGCACCTGCCTATCGTGGCCTTGCCTATATTGTTTTTGAAGGCCTGCCGCTTGCGGATTATGGTAATCGCGTTCCGCAATTTTCCTTTGAGATTGTTAAGGCGGTTGCCGGTGTTGGAGATCAAATCCGTTCCATCAATCTCATTCCGGGTGCGGGTGAATTTGTTTATGATACCGTCGCGGTCACAACATCAGACGGAACGGGAGCAACAACCAGCCAAAATCGTCACGAACTAACCCACGCAAGTGATTTTCAGGCGTCTATTGATCAGCTTTTAACGCTGTGCCCGAACCTTTCATCGGTGCAACTGGTAGTCTCCTGGTTTGGTGATGATCTACGATGCGGCAATTGTACGATTGCGCCGCGTGTGGACTCAGCCACGAAAGCAACAATTGAAACGCAATGGCAGGTGAGTGGACTTTCGCGGTCGCAAGTGCATGTTGTATCTTTGGTCGATGGCTCTCCGGCCTATGGTGGAACGCCATCGGATGCGTCCGTCGTTCGTGCGATAAAATATCTTAAATCGCGCGGGATTGCCGTTACGCTTTATCCGTTTGTGATGATGGATATTGCCGATGAAAATACATTGCCTGATCCGTACAATGCGGGAGCTACGCAGCCGGCCTATCCATGGCGGGGACGCATTACGTGCGATCCTGCTCCAAGTGTTGCGGGGTCACCGAATGGGAGCGCAGCAGCAGGCCAACAGGTGCAGCGCTTTTTTGGCGCAGCACAAGCCTCGCAATTTAGCGCTTCTGGTGAAACGATCACCTATTCAGGACCAGCGGAATGGAGCTGGCGACGCATGATTTTGCACTATGCAAAATTATCTGCGATGGCCGGTGGCGTTGATGCGTTTTTGATTGGCTCGGAGCTTGTTGGTTTAACAGGCGTCGAGAATGCACCGGGTGTGTTTCCTGCTGTCTACTATCTTTCTCAATTGGCGGCCGATGTGAAGGCCATCTTGGGAACTTCGACGAAAGTGGTTTATGGCGCGGATTGGACTGAATATGCGGGGCGGGTAACGGCTTCCGGTGATCTTCGCTTTCCGCTTGATCCCTTATGGGCGTCGTCTTCGATTGATGCGGTTGGTATTGATGTGTATTGGCCCGTTTCGGATTGGCGGGATGGAACGAGCCATCTTGATTATGCTTTAGCGCGCTCAAGCAGTGATCGTGATTATTTGCGAGATCGTTTTCAATCGGGTGAGGGCTATGAGTGGTATTATGCATCCGATGCGGATCGATTAACGCAAACGCGAAAGCCTATTACCGATGGGCTTGCCAATAAGCCATGGGTGTGGCGCGCAAAGGATCTCGTGAATTGGTGGTCGAACGCTCATTTCGAGCGCGTTGCGGGTAAAGAACTTGCGACATCAACACCGTGGATACCCGCTTCAAAGCCGATCTGGTTTACTGAGTTTGGCTGCCCTGCGGTTGATCGAGGGGCGAATGGCCCCAATGCCTTTCCTGATCCAAAATCAAGTGAGGATGCGCTGCCATCCTTTTCGCGTGGAACACGGGATGATTTGGTGCAGCGGCGTTTAATTGATGCGGTTGCACGCCGGTATGATTCATCGCTTGTTGGGTTTCGGGCGGGCGATAATCCGATCTCGCCTTTGGATGGGCGACGCATGGTGGACGCCAATCGCCTTTCGGTTTGGGCGTGGGATGCGAGGCCGTTTCCAGCCTTTCCATCTATGAGCGGCGTGTGGTCTGATGCCGAGAATTGGCGGTTGGGTCATTGGCTGAATGGACGCCTGGAAGGTGCGCCGATGGATGGCCTTGTCGCGGCTATTTTGAATGATTTTGGTATTACTGCGGATCAGATCGACATAGATGGCTTTATTGATGGCTATGTGATCGCATCGCCCTTATCAGCACGCGCGGCGCTTGAGCCCTTGGCTTCGCTTTATCGCTTTGACGGCTTGGCCTCGTCCGGCCAATTACGGTTCATCGGGCATGATACGCGCAAGGTGTACGCACTTACGGATGATGATGTGATTGCCGATAAAAATGGTGCATTGGCGACCGTTACCTTTGCGCAAGAAAGCGAATTGCCGCGTGAGGTAAGAATTGGCTTTGCTGATTCTGAAAGTGACTATCGCTTAGCAACAGCTGCCTCGCGGCGGCTTACAGTGACGAGCAAGCGAGAGACCACAAGCGACCCTTCGGTTGTTATAACGCGCGCCGAGGCGCAACGGCTTGCTGATGTTTTATTGCACGATGCATGGGCCGGGCGGCAAACAGCGAAATTTTCGGTACGACCGGGTTTGATAGGATTAGAGCCTGGTGATTGTGTTGCGCTTGATGCGATTGGCTATGCCGGCATCTTTCGGATTACGCGAATTACCGATCGCGGAATTCGCGATATAGAGGCGCAATCAATCGCATCTTTGAGCTCGGATTTTACTGCTGGCACATCGGCGCCGCTGGCCGTTAAAGCGCCGAGCCTTGCGGGCAGGCCTAATCTTGTTGTTGTTGATTTGCCAATCGTGCAAGGCGATACGCCCGTTTTACAAGCGCTCGCGGCATCGGCTGATCCATGGCCCGGTAGTCTTACCGTGTGGCGCTCGCCTGATGGTCAGAACTGGTCCAGTTTTGGAGTGATCAATCGTCCTGCAACGCTTGGCGTAACACTCTCCGCGTTTGGCCCCGGGCCGCTATGGCGTTGGGATGCAGCGAATAGTGTGACGGTTAAGTTAAGTTCCGGCTCATTATCATCACCGGGTGATTTATCGGCCCTTGCGGGTGATGTACCACTTGGTCTTCAAGGGGCCGATGGTAAATGGGAAATCATCGCTTTTGCGCAAGCGGATTTGGTGGGTGAGAAGACATGGCGCCTAAGCCGATTATTGCGCGGCTTAGGTGGTTCCGAACCATTGGCATCGCGAAATTTAGCAGAAGGTGCGCGGGTTGTATTGCTTGATGGTGCCTTGTTACCGCTTGTGTCGGGTGCATTATCGGTGGGCGCCAATTGGAATTGGCGCGTGGTGGCTTCGGCCTATGATTATATGCATCCAACGGCGGTTGGGTTAACAACAGTGGCGGGCGCTGATGCGCTAAGGCCGCTGGCTCCGGTAAACGCCGTTGCCAAACGCAGTACCTCTGGCGTGACGATTAGCTTTATGCGACGCGCGCGGATGAATGCCGATGCGTGGGAGCCTGCCGATATTCCGCTTGATGAACGGGTCGAGTCTTATGAGATCGATATCTATAAAAATGGCTCGATTATTAGGACATTAAGCGGAACATCTTTACCAATGATCCTATATTCAGCGGCGCAGGAACTTAGCGATTTTGGTGCTGCGCAAACAACACTGACGCTGCGTGTTTATCAAATCAGCGATGTTGTCGGGCGTGGCGCACCTTTGGTCGTGACTTTACCCATTGCCTGAATAAAGCGGCATAATTTTTAATAGGATGATTGATATGGTCGATACCGCCAATCTGGCGCTACCGCTGCTTGCGGCTGCGCAATCGCAAAAACATGTGACGCATAATGAAGCGCTGTTGCGGCTTGATGCGTTGATTCAAATCGCGGTTCTTGCGATGTCACAAAATACGCCGCCCGCCACGCCTAATGCGGGGGATCGCTATGTTATCGGTACCGCGCCAAGTGCTGATTTTAGCGGACAGGCGGGGCGGATTGCGAGTTATGATGGATCATCTTGGCGCTTTCTGACGCCAAAGGTCGGATGGATTATTTTTAATGGTTCGGATGGATTACTTTATACCTTTGACGGGACCAATTGGCGGACCCTTTCTGATCGTATCGCGCAGTTACAAAATCTGACGGGGCTGGGGATTGGAACGTCTTCCGATAGTTACAACACGCTATCGGCCAAACTCAATTCTGCACTCTTCGCAGCACGCGCGGCAAGCGAAGGAGGCTCGGGCGACATTCGTGTAACGCTGAATAAGCAAGCAAGCAGCAATACGGCTTCGCAGCTTTATCAGACGGGGTGGTCTGGGCGTGCTGAAACGGGCCTTTCGGGGGATGACAATTGGCATTTAAAAGTATCGGCGGATGGCGCCACTTGGCGTGAGGCCTTGGTGGCGAATGCTGCAACAGGTGCGGTGCGCATGGATGTAATTTTGTCGGGTCGTGCGAGCCAAGGCAATGCGGGGCGGTTTGAAAGTGATTTTGACGGGACGAGCGCTACTGCTATTGTGTTAACGGATATCTCTGCCGTTGCGAGTGCGACCGCGATTAATTTTCGAAAAAATGGTGGCGTTGTGGGATCAATTAAACTCGCCGCATCGGGCACGAGTTTTCTTACGACATCGGATTATCGATTAAAGCAAAATATTTTGCCTCTTAAGGATGGTCTTGAAAGGGTGCTGCTTTTAAAACCAAGCCGCTTTGCCTTTAATGCGCAGCCAGACCAGTTCGTCGATGGCTTCATTGCGCATGAAGTGGCGGCGTCTATTCCAGAAGCCGTGTCGGGTGAAAAGGACGCCGTGGATGATGATGGAAATATCATTCCTCAAAGCGTTGATCTTGGAAAACTTGTGCCCGTTCTGGTCGCCGCTGTTCAAGCTCTTGCGGAACGTGTCGCGGTTCTGGAGAGCCGTTGATGCGTGCCAATTTGGATGAGGCTTTATCGCTGTTGCTAGCGAGTGAGGGTGGCTATGTGAAGGATCCGGCGGATCCCGGCGGCGCGACTAAATTTGGTATTACGGCTGCGACGCTTTCGCGTGCGCGGGGCAGTAAGGTGACCTCGGCAGATGTTGAAGGGCTTACGGTTGATGAAGCCCGCGCCATTTATAGCCGCCTTTACTGGAATGCTGTCGAAGCGGATAATTTGCCGAACGGACTTGATTACGCCGTGTTTGATGCGGCGGTCCATTCCGGCCCAAAGCAGGCGGTTGTTTGGTTGCAGCAGTGTCTGGGTGTCGTCGCCGATGGCGCGATGGGACCGATAACCCTTGCGGCAATCAAGACGGCAGAACTTCCGGTGCTGATCGACGGCTTTTCCGCTCGGCGCGCTGAGGCGCTGAAAAAGCTATCCGGATTTTCTCGATTTGGACGCGGCTGGGAAAGCCGCGTGGAGCGCGTGAAGCGCGATGCGCTCCGATTGGCCGAAAATTCTGCGCTCTCCCTCTCCCTTAACCTTGAGAAAGTTATTCCTATGGATCAGACCCAATCGATTTTCCAAAGCCGTACCGTATGGTCGAACATTATTGGTTTCGGCGCATTTATTCTGTCGTTGACGGGCCATGGCGTGGCTTTTGACCCGGGACAAGTGACCGATTCGGTCATGCAGCTCGTAACCGCCGGAAGTTTTGTGGCTTCGACCATTTTTCGGATCATTTCGACCAAAAAAGTGGCGGTTTAGGGCGTTCAGGCAGCGTTCACGCTGCAGGTAATATCGGTAAATAATGCGTAATTTAATGCCAATGACCGTCGCTGCGGTTCTGAGTATGTTTGCCCCGGCGGCGGCTTTTGCCGACGATACCGGATCCGCGTGCCTGTCGGAGTCGGAATTGCGGCGTTTGGTCAATTCTGGCGCGGTTGTGCCGCAAATCTATGCGTTTCGGACGGCGCGTTCGCGCATCGGCGGCGATGTGATTGGTGCCTCGCTATGCCCTAAAGATGCCGGTTTCGTCTATAATATTACGACTCTGACGAAAGATGGTAAGCTTGCTAGCATCCAGATTGATGCCGTGACCGGTAAGCCGATGGATAATCAGTAGGATCGAGTTGAATGCGCCTTCTCGTTGTCGAGGATGATAAAGACCTGAACAGGCAGCTGGTTAAAGCTCTCATGCAGGCCGGATATGCGGTTGATTCGGCGCTTGATGGGGAAGAAGGGCAGTTTTTAGGCGAGACTGAGCCCTATGATGCCGTCATTTTGGACTTAGGCCTGCCTAAAATGGATGGCGTCAAAGTGCTCGAATCCTGGCGTGAGGCGGGGCGTTCTATGCCGGTGCTTGTTTTAACCGCGCGTGACGCGTGGAGCGACAAGGTAAAGAGCTTTGATGCGGGCGCCGATGATTACGTCACAAAGCCTTTTCATATTGAAGAAATTCTCGCGCGCTTGCGGGCGCTTGTACGCCGTGCCTCTGGTCATGCTTCAAGCGATCTCGTATGTGGGCCTGTTCGGGTTGATACGCGCTCTGGCCGTGTGCTCGTCAACGGTGAAGCGGTTCGCCTGACTTCGCATGAATATCGGTTGATGTCGTATTTAATGCATCATGTGGGACGCATTATTTCCCGCACCGAATTGGTTGAGCATTTATATGATCAGGATTTCGACCGCGACTCCAACACGATTGAAGTTTTTGTCGGGCGTTTACGCAAAAAGCTTGGCATTGATGTGATTAAAACGATCCGTGGGCTTGGGTATGTTCTAGAGCCACCGACGTCGCCCTCCGAATGATGTCGCGTTTTTCGCTCTCGCGCCTTTCGATTGGCTCGCGCTTATTTATTTCGGCGATTATTTGCAGCATTGTTATTTTGTTCGGCGCGGGCCTTGTTTTGTCGGCCATTTATCGGCGAGCCTCCGAGCGTGCCTTTGATGAGCGTTTGCAGGTCTATGTGCAATCGGTTGCGGCCAATCTTGCGAGCAAAAACGTATCGAATGTTTTTGATCCTTACGGGCTTGGCGACCCTCGCTTTACGCTTCCGCTTTCGGGTTGGTATTGGCAAATTCGTACTGAGGGAAAGGCAACGCCTGAGGTTACGTCCTCGCTCTCTCTTTTTGGTGGCCGACTACCCAAGCTTGAATCGCTGAATGTGCCTGCTCATGATGGCTCGGCGCGTGAGGGCTACATTATTGGGCCTGATGAACGCCGCTTACGGCTTATCGAGCGCGCGCTTGAATTTCCCGATGGCAGTCGCTTTCTCGTTCAAATTGCCGGAAATGCCGATGAAATTGAATTAACAATCCAGACCTTCAGCAAGGCGCTATGGACGAGTTTTGGCCTGCTCGCGCTTGTTTTGGGGATCACGACCATCTTTCAGGTGCGGTTCGGGCTTTTGCCCCTGTCGCGGCTTTCGAGCGAGATTAGTGCGATTAGGCGCGGATCAAGTGATCATGTGAGCGGCAAATTCCCGGATGATATCTCGCCTGTCGCCGATGAAATCAATCTCCTGCTCGACGTAAACCGCGATATTTTGGCACGCGCGCGGACGCAAGTGGGCAATCTCGCCCATGCGTTGAAAACGCCTTTAAGCGTCTTAATCAATGAGGTGTCCGGCACTGATACGCCGCTCGGGCAAAAGGTCCTTGAACAGACGGGTATCATGCGGGATCAAGTCAATTGGCACTTAGACCGCGCAAGGGCTGCGGCCCGCGCGGGCGCAATTGGTGTGGCGACGGATATTGAGCCCGCTGTTTCCGGCCTGAAACGAACCTTCCTTAAAATTTATCTCGATAAAAATCTTGAGATTGAAACCGAGCTGGCTCCTGATCTTAAATTTCGCGGCGAGCGTCAGGATCTCGAAGAGATGCTCGGCAATCTCGTGGATAATGCCTGCAAATGGGCAAGAACGCAGGTTGTCATAAAGGCAACGGCCTTTACCGATGCAAATTCCCATCCTTTTGTCGTGTTTGACGTATCCGATGATGGCCCAGGTCTTCCGCCCGAAAAACATGCGGAAGTGATGAAGCGCGGCGAGCGTTTGGATGAAACGGTGCCCGGCACGGGGCTCGGCCTTTCCATCGTGGCGGATTTGGCGAAACTTTATGGCGGGGCGCTGACGCTCGACCGCTCAGAAAATGGTGGACTAAAAGCCCTTCTTCGTTTGCCGGCGGTTTAGTTTTTCGGTTAGATTTAGCCTGAAAAAGGTCCGATTCGTGCCTTAGTGATCTAGTTGGGACTTTTGAACGAAATCATCACAGCCGGACAGGCTAAACAAAAATCTAATTCGGAGCTCATTCGACCATGACATTTAAATCACTGACAGGGCTTATTGTCGCAGCCGCTCTCTCGTTCGGCGCGGCAGGATGCTCTCAGACGACCGGCCCAAATGAGTCCGGTGGTACAATTCTTGGCGCACTTGCAGGCGGATTAATTGGCTCCCAAGTGGGCAAGGGCTCGGGCAATACGGCTGCGATTATCGCTGGGACGATGATCGGCGGCATGGTGGGTAATTCGATTGGCCGCGGCTTGGATGAAGAGGCCAAGCGGCAGGCCTATGGTGCGCAATCTCTGGCGCTTAATAGCGGTAAGGCGACCAAGTGGAATGCGCCCAGCGGTTCCTATGGCTTTGTCGAGCCAGGCCCGGTCTATGCCGAAAATAGCCGTACCTGCCGCACCTATACCCATAAGATTTACATCAATGGCCGCCCTGAAACCGGCACGGGTACCGCGTGTAAGGCTGGCGACGGCACGTGGGATATCGTCAATTAAGGCGTTATCCCGTTAACTTTGATGTCTGATTTTTAAGATGGCGCGGGGCGGTTTGCCGTTCTGCGCCATTTTCGTTCAACCTTTTCGCGTGACGCCGCGATGTGCCGCGTTTAAAAGCACTACAGAATGATTTGGCTCCTGATCGCATCGCTGACCGGTATCGTTATTTTGGGGCTGCTCTGGCCGCTTGCCCAACCTGTCGATGATTCCCGCAGCGTGGATGACGGCGATTTCTACCGTGGTCAATTACAAGAAATAGAGCGGGATCGGGCGAGGGGGCTGCTGGATGCCCAATCCGCCGAAGACGCAAAGACAGAAGCCGCGCGCCGCCTGCTAGCGGCCACAAAAGTGAGCGAAGCACCTGCTGATAGCGGTGCCATGGCCGCGCGGCGAAAGATTGCATCGCTGATTGCGTTAATCGGTGTGCCGGTATTGGCGCTATCGCTTTATGTCAAACTCGGTTCGCCGACTTTGCCGGATCAGCCTTTTGCCCAACGGGCTGCAGCGCCGGATGAAAATGCCGATCTCTCGGTCATGGTTGCGAAGGTCGAGGCGCGCCTTTCTGACCATCCGGATGATGGTTTGGGATGGGGCACGATTGCACCCGTCTATCTGTCCGTCGGTCGTTATGATGACGCGATCAAAGCCTATGGCAACGCGCTTCGCCTATTGGGTGAAACGGCTGATCTGCGCTCCGGTTTAGGCGAGGCGAAAATGGCGGCGGCGGATGGTATTGTTACCGCCGATGCCTTAGCCGATTTTGAAAAAGCTTTTGCGCGCGATCCTAAAAATGAACGGGCGCAATATTATCGCGCGATGGCCGCCGAACAGGATGGGGATAAGCCCCGCGCATTGACGCTTTATCGTGCCTTGCTCGAAACCTTGCCGCCTGACTCCGAGCCGGCACAATTGGTGACGGCACGTGTTGCGGCGCTATCGGGCGAGCAGGCGAGACCTGTTTTTGATCCGAATGCCGGTCAATCAGCGATGATCCGCTCGATGGTAGAGCGTCTTGACGCGCGGCTTTCGAGCGATGGCTCCGACCTAGAAGGCTGGCTTAAATTAATGCGCGCCTATCAGGTGCTGGGTGACGCACCAAAGGCCCGTGATGCTTATTCGAGAGCGAAGACGGCAAAGGCTGGTGATAGTGAGGCTTTAGCCAAGCTCTCATCGGCGGCGAAGGAATTGGGGGTCGCAAACTGATGGCTATGACGCGCAAACAGAAACGCCTCACGCTGATCGCGTCTGCTGGCGCGGTCTTGGCGATTGCGGCGGGATTAATTTTGTATGCGTTAAGCGATAAGATCGTTTTTTTCTATACGCCAAGCGATATCGTTAAACAGAATATTTCGGCAGGGAGCCGGGTTAGAATTGGCGGTTTAGTCGAGACGGGAAGCGTTATTCGTGACGCCTCGATGAATGTTACGTTCCGTGTAACAGACACGGAAAAATCGCTGACAGTGCATTATAAAGGCCTATTGCCGGATCTCTTCCGCGAAGGGCAGGGCGTTGTTGCTGAGGGCATTTATCAAGGCAGTAGCGACGTATTGGCGGATACGGTTTTAGCCAAGCATGATGAAAATTATATGCCGAAAGATGTCGCGGACGCGCTTAAGAAGAAAGGCGTTTGGCAGGGAGGTAAAGCGCAATGAGTGTTGAGCTTGGTCATTTTGCCCTCATCATGGCGTTTGCTACAGCGCTCATGCAAACCATTTTGCCGATGTGGGGCGCGGTTGCGCGTGACCCAGCTTTAGCAGGCATGGCGCGTTATTCGGCGTTTGTTACGTTTGGCCTTGTTTTATTTGCCTATATTGCTTTAACGCTTGCCTATATTGGCTCCGATTTTTCGGTCGCGAATGTGGTGATGAATTCACACTCAACGAAGCCACTCATGTATAAAATTTCGGGCGTATGGAGTAATCATGAAGGCTCTATGCTGCTCTGGGTGATGATCCTTGTTTTATTCGCCGCACTCGTTGCCTTACGTGGCGGCGGCATGCCGGAGCGGTTATTGGCGAGCGTGTTGTCGGTGCAAGGCGCTATCGCTTGCGCGTTTTTGTTGTTTATTATTTTAACGTCCAATCCGTTTTTGCGTTTGGCGGATGTTCCGTTTGAGGGGCAAGGGCTTAACCCGATTTTGGAAGATCCGGGTTTGGCAATCCATCCACCAATGCTTTATCTCGGCTATGTGGGATTCTCCGTGGCCTTTTCTTTTGCCGTTGGTGCTTTGGTGCATGGCCGTATCGACGCGGTGTGGGCGCGGTTCGTCCGGCCTTGGACGTTGCTGGCGTGGATCTTTTTAACGCTCGGCATCGCAATGGGCTCTTACTGGGCCTATTACGAATTGGGCTGGGGCGGTTGGTGGTTTTGGGATCCGGTCGAAAACGCATCACTGATGCCGTGGCTGATGGGCACCGCCTTGCTGCATTCGACCATTGTGATGGAAAAGCGTGATGCGCTGAAAGTATGGACCATTCTTCTGTCCATTTTGACGTTTTCGCTTTCGCTGCTCGGCACGTTTTTGGTGCGTTCGGGCGTGATCACATCGGTACATTCTTTCGCAAGCGATCCCGCGCGTGGCGTTTTTATTCTCGGTATTTTGACCGTGTTTATCGGTGGCGGTTTGTCGCTCTTTGCATGGCGCGCACCGAGCTTGAAGCAGGGTGGATTATTCGCGCCAGTTTCACGCGAAGGCGCGCTCGTCGTAAACAATTTATTTCTGGCGACATCAGCGGTCGCTGTCTTAGTAGGCACGCTTTATCCGCTGGTGCTCGAAACGATCAATGGCAGTAAAATTTCGGTGGGAGCGCCTTACTTTAATTTAACCGCTATACCGCTTTTCGTTTGCTTGTTGATGCTCGTGCCATTCGGCCAATCGCTTGCGTGGAAACGGGGCGATTTGATTGGTGTTGGACAACGTCTTTTAGCGGCACTCGGAATAGCCATTGTTTCAATCCTTATTACCTTCGCGGTGACACGTGGTGGCCCTGTTGCAGCGCCTTTGGGCCTTGGCCTTGGTGTGTGGTTGATTGCGGGCTCTGCAACCGAGATCATCAGCCGCTGCTATCGTCGCGGACTTTCGTGGAAGGTGGTTGTTGAACGTGCCTTTGGGCTTCCGCGCTCGGCATGGGGAACCGCATTGGCCCATGCGGGTATGGGGATAACAGTTATCGGGATCGCCGCCACCGCATGGGGTGTCGAGTCATTGGCCGTTGTCGCTAAGAATGAGCCTCTCGCCGTCGGCCCTTATACGGTCTCGCTCGAACAAGCCTTTAAACGAAAGGGCGAGGGATTTCGCGAGGATGTTGCTCAGTTCACGGTGAAAGAGGGCGCAACACCACGTGGCATTATCGAATCCTCGAAGCGCGTTCATACGGGCCGCGAAATGCCGACGACGGAAGCCGGCATCGTGACCTACGGCTTCGGGCAGCTTTACGCCAGCGTGAATGAAATTCTCCCTGATGGCCGCGTGAGTATTCGGTTCTATTGGAAGCCACTCGTCACCTTGATATGGGGCGGCGCCCTCATCATGGCGCTTGGCGGCGCGGTTTCGCTCGCGGATCGTCGCGTTCGAATAGCGCTTTCGGCAAAAAACAAACGGGCTTTAGCGCTAAGAGCGGAGGCCAAGGCGTGAGGCGGCTTTTAGCGCTGATCTTTATCCTCCTGACGACTGCACCTTTATGGGCGGTTGAGCCCGATGAAATTTTGAAAGATCCAAGGCTTGAAGACCGAGCGAGAGCGCTTTCCTCTGAACTTCGGTGTCTTGTTTGCCAAAATCAATCGATTGATGACTCCCATGCGCCTTTAGCCAAGGATTTGCGGGTCCTCGTTCGGCAAAAATTACTGGGTGGCGAAAGTGACGATGCCATCCGCGCCTTTCTCGTGGAGCGTTACGGCGAATTTATTCTTTTGAAACCGCGGTTCTCCGCCGACACATTGGTTTTATGGATCGGCCCTTTTGCGTTGCTAGTTTTAGGCGGTTTTGTTTTGTTGCGGACATCCCGACAAAATGCCGCAGGCAAAGTAGAAGCCTTGGATAGCGCTGAACAGGCCCGTTTGGCGGCGTTATTGAACGCTAAGGACCAATCCGGCAGCTCAGGTTAACAAAATGTCATGTCGCCTTGAAAGTGCGGTAACCTGATCCTCTTTAAACCGAATTCATAGATTGGGCTTATAAGTCCAAGTGAAGACCGGAATGGAGAGATGTTATGACATTTTCAACACAATTGACGCCACATCGGCCAAGCTCCCGTACAAAGCTTTTATCGGGTATCGCTGCCTTGGGTCTGATTGGCCTTGGCTTGACCATGTCTGCGGATCTTGGCGCGGTAAAGGCCTTTGCTCAGAATTCGACACCGGCGGTCGCGCAGTCCATGCCATCCTTCGCAGACATTGTTGCGAAGGTTCGGCCAGCCGTTGTTTCCGTGAAGGTTAAACTCGAAGCAACCGCGATGAATGAGGAAGATGGGCAGGATTTCTCAATACCTGATCTTCCACCCGGACATCCGCTCGAGAAATTTTTCAAACAGTTTCATGACCAGAATAAGTCCGGCAAAAAAGGCGCGCCAAAGCAATATGGCATGGCGCAAGGCTCCGGCTTTTTTATTACGTCTGACGGTTATGTCGTGACCAATAATCACGTTGTTGAAAACGCGATCGAGGTTACGCTCACGACCGATGATGGACGGACGGTCGACGCTAAAATTATAGGGCGTGATCCGAAGACTGATTTGGCTTTGCTCAAGACGAATGAGAACGGCCCGTTCCCTACCGTGTCTTTCGCGGCAACGTCGCCACGCGTTGGCGATTGGGTGGTAGCGGTTGGTAATCCGTTCGGCCTTGGCGGCACGGTTACTGCGGGCATTGTATCGGCACGCGGACGCGATATTGGCTCAGGTCCCTATGATGATTATTTGCAAATTGATGCGCCCGTTAACCGGGGTAACTCGGGCGGCCCAACCTTTAATCTGAACGGCGAAGTGGTTGGCGTTAATACGGCCATCTATTCGCCTTCTGGCGGTAGCGTTGGTATTGCCTTTGCCATTCCATCCGAAACTGTCTCAAGCGTTATTACTTCGCTTAAAGACGCCGGCTCCGTGGCACGCGGTTATCTCGGTGTACAGATCCAACCTGTAACGCCAAACATCGCGGAGAGCCTTGGATTAAAGGGCACCAAGGGCGCGCTTGTTGCAGAGGCTCAGCCGGGCACGCCGGCAGCGGATGCGGGCTTAAAGCCCGGCGATACGATCACCGCGGTGAATGGCGAAGGGATGGCGAGTCCTCGTGAAGTGTCGCGTCGCATTTCGCAAATTAAACCCGGTGACACGGCAAACATCACTTATATCCGAAATGGTAAGGAGCTGATGGCAACCGTTAAGCTGGCTGCTATTCCGGAGCAAAAAATGGCAGCGGCTGATCCTGCCGCCGTTGTAAAAGCATCACCTGCCTTCGGGCTTACTTTGGCGCCTTCGAAAGATGGCTCCGGCGTTCTGGTGACCGATGTTGATCCGTCGGGTGTCGGCTATGAGCAGGGCATGCAGAAGGGCGATATTATTTTGGAGATTGGCGGCAAGCCTGTTGCTAAGCCTGCGGAAGTTCGCTCAGCCATTGATGAAGCGCGCAAAGATGGCCGCAAGGCGATTATTCTTCGGGTTAAAAACGAAGAAAGTACTCGATTTGTAGCATTAGCCTTCCCGAAGGCTTAAAGAAAAGCGGTGGTCTCGGCCACCGCTTTTTTGCTTGACCTAGCGCATAAAAGAAGTCGACATTTTAACACGATGAAAATTTTAATTATTGAAGATGACGCCGCGGCTTCGACCTATTTAGACAAGGCCTTTCGCGAGCAGGGCCATGTGGTTGATGTCGCGTCTGATGGTTTAGATGGTTATGCTTTGGCCTCCGAAGGGCAATATGACGCGATTATCGTTGATCGCATGATCCCTCGCATGGATGGCCTATCGCTCATCCATGGTTTGCGCGAACAAAAGATTGATACACCCATTCTCATTCTATCCGCTCTTGGCCAGGTGGATGATCGAGTTAAGGGGTTGCGTGCGGGTGCCGATGATTATTTGCCGAAGCCCTATTCATTTTCTGAATTGCTGGCGCGGGTCGAGATTTTGTCACGGCGTGGTCGTTCGGTTCCTGCTGAAGATACCGTCTATCGTGTTTCTGATTTAGAACTGAACCGATTGACCCGACGGGTTATTCGGTCTGATGTCGAAATTGATTTACAGCCGCGTGAATTTCGTCTCTTGGAATATCTGATGCGTCATGCAGGCCAAGTGGTAACCCGCACAATGCTTCTTGAAAATGTCTGGGATTATCATTTTGATCCGCAGACCAATGTGATTGACGTTCACGTTTCACGGCTTCGCGCCAAGATTGATAAAGGGTTCGACAATCCGCTGATCCAAACGGTTCGCGGTGCCGGATATACGGTCCGTGACAGCGCTCGGTAGGCTCTTTCGCACGACAGCGTTTAAGCTGGCGCTTATCTTCCTGTTGATTTTCACCATCTTTGCGGGCGCTATACTCGGCTATGTGGCCTTCAGTGCGCGTCGACTGCTCGAAGAGCAGGTTAACCTCACCGTTAATGAGGAAATTAAAGGTCTCTTATCGCAATTCAATAGTGGCGGTGTGTTGCGCCTTGTGCGGCAAATTGAACGGCGCTCCCATCAACCCGGTTCTTCCCTTTATCTCGTTACAACCGCAGCGGGCGAGACGCTGGCGGGCAATATTTCAAGCGTAGATAGCGAAGGCTTGCTTGAGGCCGGCACCTATGAGCTTTCGTATCGCGTTGTCGAAGAAGGCGAGCCACGACCGCACCGTGCGCTGGTTGAGACCGTCATTTTGCCCGGTGGCTTTAGGCTGCTCGTTGGACGCGATCTTGATGAGACAGATCGCTTTCACACGATTATTTTGCGCGCTGCAGGATGGTCCATTCTGCTTATTTTAGCCTTAGCCCTTGTTGGTGGGGTATTCGTCGCGCGGCGCGTGTTAAGCCGCGTTGATCACATGACCGAAACAACCCGCACGATTATGGCCGGTGATTTATCCGGCCGCCTCGTCGTGACCGGGACGAATGATGAACTTGATCGATTGGCGCAAAGTTTAAATGCAATGCTCGATCGCATCGGCGAGTTGATGGCGGGATTACGCGAAGTCTCCGACAATATAGCGCATGATTTAAAGACGCCTTTAACACGGCTTCGTAACAGCGCAGAAGAGGCGCTTCGTGTTGGAGATTCATCGGATGCTTATCGTAATGCGCTAGAACATACGATTGAAGAAGCCGACGACCTCATCAAGATCTTTAACGCGCTCCTGATGATTGCGCGTGCAGAAGCTGGCAATGTTTTAGAAGGAATGAAAAGCGAGGATGCGAGCGAGATTGCCCGCGATGTTGTCGAGCTTTATGAGCCCTTTGCCGAAGAAGCGGGAATTAAATTGGTTGTACAAGCGGACGAGCCGATTTCCATTCATGCTTCGCGAGAATTGATCGGCCAGGCATTGGCCAATTTGGTTGATAACGCGATCAAATATTCCACCGAAGTTCATGATCAGAATGTTGAGCCTTCGGTCATCGTTTCCGTTGTTCGTGATGGCGAACGGGCAATTCTAAGCGTGGCGGATCACGGCCCCGGCATTCCAGAAACGGATACGGATCGCGTTTTAGAGCGCTTTGTACGGTTAGAAACCTCGCGTACACGCGCAGGCTCTGGGCTCGGGCTATCCCTCGTTGCAGCCGTCGCGCGGCTTCATGGTGGAGGTCTTAAGTTAGAAGATAATCATCCTGGGCTAAAGGCTCTTATTTCAATTCCGAGCGTTTCATGAGCACGGCAAGTCTTATCAGCCTCGTAACAAAAGCGCCGCTTATATCGGACGCAAAAAAAGCACGTAGTCGACTGGCGAGCCTTTTGGAAAAGGCCCATGCAGACGATACACTTCCAGATACGTTGACCCTATTATTCGATTCTCATCCGACGGCGCTAGACCTTATCTTGGGGATTGCTTCGCACTCTCCCTATCTTTGGAAGTTGGCGCGCAATGATACGCCGCGCTTATTTCGAATTTTAAATACACCTCCGGATGTATTGCTGAATGGCCTTCTGGAAACTTGTCACCAAGCTCCGCTTATCTTTGTTAATGATGAAGCCGGGTTAATGCGCTGCTTGCGGCGTGTGAAGCAGGAGGCGGCCCTCCTGATTGCACTCGCTGATTTGGGCGGTGTTTGGCGTCTTGAACAGGTTACAGATGCGCTGAGCCTTCTTGCTGATGCTACGTTAAAAGCTGCCTTGCAGTTTTCGCTCACGAGCGAAGCGTCTAATGGAAAAATCAACCTATCGTACGATGTCGAAGCCGCCTGTGGTCTGGTTATATTGGCGCTGGGCAAGCACGGTGCGAAAGAGCTCAACTACTCATCCGATATTGATATCGTTTTGCTCTATGACCCCGAGCGTGCGCCGCTCACCTCTGGTGTCGAAGCAGCGCCCTTTTTTGTGCGTGTTGCAAAATCAATCGTTCGCCTCATCGATCAACATACGCCTGATGGGTATGTCTTTCGTGTTGACTTGCGACTGAGACCTGACCCGGGATCGACACCCATCGCGATATCGGTTCATTCAGCCTTTGCCTATTATGAAAGCGTAGGGCAAAACTGGGAACGGGCTGCGATGATCAAAGCGCGGCCGGTTGCTGGTGATCTTGATATAGGCGAATTATTTCTAGCGGATCTTTCGCCCTTTATTTGGCGGAAATATTTTGATTTCGCAGCAATCGCCGATATTCATGCCATGAAGCGTCAAATTCACGCTGTACGAGGGCATGAGGCGATTGCCGTATCGGGTCATGACATAAAGCTTGGAAGAGGCGGTATCCGAGAAATTGAATTTTTCGTTCAAACCCAGCAATTGGTGTTTGGTGGTCGACGTGCAGGCTTACGCGGTCGAAAAACATTGGACATGTTAAAAGCACTTTGTGCCGACGGATGGATTTCGACTGAGGCGCGCGATGATTTATCAAATGCCTATCGCTTTTTAAGGGAAATTGAACATCGCCTACAGATGGTCGCCGATGAACAAACGCAGCGTCTGCCATCGGATGATGATGAGTTAAAACGCTTTGCTCGGTTTTGCGGCTATTCCGGAATAGCGGCATTTTCAAAATCCCTTATCGCGATTTCTAAACAAGTGGAGCGCCATTATGCGAGGCTTTTTGAAGAGGGCGCTAACCTTGCTGTAGGCGAGGGAAGCCTTGTTTTCACGGGCACTGTCGATGATCCGGCAACGATCGCGACCTTGCGTCGAATGGGTTTCTCAGAACCCGAAAAGGCAACGGAAATTGTGCGCGGTTGGCATTTTGGACGAAGGAGTGCAGTTACAAGTGCGCGCGCTCGTGAGGTTTTAACCGAGCTCGTCCCCTCTATGCTCAAATCATTTGGTCAAAGTGCTGATCCTGACGGTGCACTCAATACGTTTGATCGCGTTCTAGGCGGCATGCCTGCCGCCGTTGAGCTCTTTTCGATCCTCCGAGAGCACCGTGCTATTCTAACTTTGTTTGCCGACATTTTAGGCTCGGCACCTCGCTTGGCCGATATTGTTTCGCATCGACCTCATCTCTTAGACGCGATCATTGACCCGGCCTTTGTTGAACCGACTCCTCGATTAAGTGATTTAATGGATCGTATTTCGGCGGCCATCGGTACGCATGATTTGATTGAGGATTTTCTTGATCGGTTACGTGAAACGGGACAGCACGAGATGTTTCTCGTAGGCGTTAGAATGCTGTCAGGCGTGCTATCGCCTGCAATGGCAGGTGAGGCTTACTCAGCGATTGCTGAGGCACTCATACGCTTGACGTTGACTGAAGTCGAAACACGCTTTGCTCGTGACCATGGTAAGGTGAAGGGCGGAAGGATAGCTGTCTTAGGGATGGGGCGCTTAGGCTCGCGCGAAATGACCGCGACGTCTGATCTAGACTTAATTGTCCTCTATGATTTTGATGCCAATGGCGGCGAAAGCGATGGCGTCAGGCCGCTCGACCCTGTCGTTTATTATGGACGTCTAACGAACCGTTTGATCAGTGCGCTGACCGTTCCAACACGCCGCGGTACTTTATACGCTGTCGATATGAGACTAAGGCCATCAGGCAATAAAGGACCAGCGGCAACGCAATATCAAGGCTTTCTAAGCTATCATCACGGGGTTGAGGCTGAAACATGGGAGCATCTGGCCTTGGTCCGTGCGCGACCCGTGGCAGGCCAAGCTAATTTTATGGCGGTTGTCGCGACTGATATTCAAAATATTATTGCGATGAAGCGTGATCGAAATAAAGTGATGAAAGATGTTCTCGAAATGCGCGCGATGATCGCGCAAGAGAAAGGCGAGACTAATCCTTGGGATCTAAAGCTTGCGCGCGGCGGCCTCATGGATGTCGAATTTGTTGCACAATCTTTGGTTCTCGCTAACGCCTATTCTGAGACTTCTATTCAACACTATAGCACAGCCGACATTTTGATATCAGCGCGTGAAGCGGGTCTGATCAGCCGCGAAGATTCAGCTTGCCTTTTGGAAGGTTACGGCTTGATGCGCGATTTAATGCAATGGCAGCGTACGATGATTGTTGGTGAATTTGAACCGACAAAAGCCGATGTATCTTTGCTTAAAAGACTCGCGTCGATCATTGGCTTGCCGGACTTCAAATTACTTGATCTGCATTTAAAACGGATGCAATCCAACATTAGAACAATTTTTGAGAGACTAGTAGCCGTTTAAATTCGAAACTTATGCCGCTTTTTCCAAAGGCGCATCGAGCCGAATGGGTAATCTCACAAGGACGGTCGTTCCCGATCCTTCGGTTGATCTTATGGTAAGTGTGCCACCATGTAATTCGGTAAACGATCGTGCAATCGCAAGACCTAAGCCTGCACCTTCTGTAGGCTTTCGAGCGTCAAGCTCAACCCATTCAAAAGGTCGCCCTAATTTTGCCAGCGCTTCTTTCGGAATACCAATTCCATTATCCTCAACATAGAGGTTTACGGCGCCAGATACTTCACGAGCGGTAACGGTAATACGGCCACCCTCAGGCGTGAATTTTATGGCATTCGAAATCAAATGCGAAATGATACGCTCAATTGCCCGTTGATCAGCCATCAGTGGCGTTTCGGCCGAAAGATTTGCAATAATCTTTTGTGACTTTGCTTCGGCATCGGCTGTCATATGATCAATCGTTGCTTGCGCAATATCGTTGAGAATGAGCGGACGCTTATTGATTCTGATCCGACCTGCTTCAAGCTCCGCCATATCTAAAATATCGGCAATAATCGTCAGTAGTGCCTGACCGCTGCGTGAAATATCATGGCTGTAATCCTTATATTTTGGATGACCAAGGGAGCCATAGATTTCAGCATCCATGATTTCCGCGAAGCCGAGAATAGCGTTTAACGGCGTTCTAAGTTCATGACTCATTTTTGCAAGAAATTCTGATTTCGCTCTGTTTGCACTCTCGGCTTCGGCCTTTTGCTCAAGATACCGTTCGGCCAAGCGTGACAACTGTTCAGCCTGTGTTTCCAGCGTCAAGCGCGAGCGGCGCAAATCTGAAATGGTTGCCGTCAGTTTCCGCTCAGATTCCAAGAAGCGCTGCTCTTCCGTCTTAAGAGCGGTGATGTCCGTGCCAACAGATACATAACCTCCATCTTTTGTACGACGCTCATTGACTTGCAGCCAACGTCCTTCTGGTAAAAGCATTTCATAGCTTTTCGCGCCGTTCTCTTCATCGCTGCCGTATTCACGGCGTATTTGCGGGATGAAATGCGCGAGATATGGCTTTAATGCTTCATAGGGCGTACCGCGCCGAGTGAGTTCTGCCGGTAGATAATGCAAGTCCTGAAATTTTGAATTGCACATAACCAGTCGATTATCAGAGTCCCATAACACAAACGCTTCGCCGATTGTTTCAATTGCATCATGAAGGCGAAGATCTGCGGTGGCCCGCTCGGCGGCCGTACGGCGTTGTTCCGTTATGTCGACGACAATACCGACAAGATGGGATGACCGCGTTGCATCATCAAAAATTAATTCGGCACGTGCACGTACCCATACCCATTCTTGATTGGCGTCAAGAATTCTGAAGGCGTGATCAATGGTGTTGGTTTGATCGGAGGCTAGTTGATCGGCGATTGTATATAAATCGCGATCGTCAGGATGGACACGACTATTCACCTCGCCAAAGGATAGAAACTCAGCTTGGCGCTTTAGTCCCAACATGTCGTACATGGAGTCCGACCAATAGATCGTACCGCGTGCGATATCCCAGTCCCATAATCCGCAGCGTCCGCGATTAAGCGCGAGATCAAGACGCTCACGAACTTTATCTACGATAACGTCCGACTGTCTAACGCGGTAGGCCTGCCAAAAATAGGCAAGGCTGAGACCTAAGATCGTTAGGAGCGAAGCAATCAAAATAATGAGCAAAGAAGATGAACGCTTATGCCACAAAGAGATATTCTGATCGATGGGTGTAATTAGCGCTAGTTCACCAAACGGTGCAGGTAAGCGCGTGATGGACAGTAGTGCGCGACTACCCTTATGTTCAACAATACTTGAAACGACGCCGAACGGTGTATTAGAAAATTTTGATAGGTCGAAGGTAGTTGCATAAGCAGGACTTGACGCGTCATTTGGCAATAGGGCCTTCATGATCCCGTTTGAGTCCGTCATGACGATGATGCGACCAGATGCAATTAATTGAGCTGGTATTGCGGCCATCAAAATGGCTTGAGGGTTTTCGATCGCCGTCTGATTGCGTTCGCTGATGGTTCTAATAATCTCATCGCGCGAAAGGGCGGCAGTCAAATCAGATTCGTTAGCAAGGGCGTTAATAGCGTCAATTTGAGAGGTCTGAATCTCCAACCAAGCTGATGCGCCAATAATGAAGACAACTAAGACAAGAAGGGCTGGTACCAATTTACGAAGCCAAGGCTCTGCAGCCATAATTTTCGAATAGGCTGGATGCGCAACGGAGCGAGCCATTCCCTGAATCGTAGCCGCACGCGACTGCGTGCTGGCCGTGTGCGCACGAGCCATCATTAACCTCTTTGGCTTCTAAAACTTAATAAAACCAAGGAGTACTGCCGTCAGTCCCCTTCGAATCAGTGCGATAAGAATCGCCTTCAAGTGATTTGTCTAGAGGTTAATAAAGTATTGTTAGGATTTTTTTTATGAAATCCTACAATTTAGCCATGCCGTGTATGCTTCTGACTCAAAAAGTTAATTTTCCGCGAGCGTGCGTGTAACGATATCGCCAACATCGGGCGAGAGTAAATCTTGCCTCTCTATCGTTCGTAACGCAGCTTCAGCGAGTGAACGGCGCCCAGGTTCTAACGAACGCCATGATTTAAAGGCTCCTAAAATCCGAGCGGCAACTTGAGGATTCGAACGATCCGTATCAATCACGATGCGTGAAATGAATTCATAACCAGCGCCATCTTTACGGTTAAACTGAGATAGATTTGCTGCAGCGAATGAGCCGACCAAGGAACGAAGCCTATTAGGATTGCGCATTGAAAAGCCAGGGTGCGCCATAAGTGTCTTTACGCGTTCTAACGTTCCGTATTCGGGGATTGTAGCTTGAAGCGAGAACCATTTGTCGAGCACAAGCGGATCATTGCCATAGATTTGCGCAAAATGATCGAGTGCTTCCTCACGGGCATCTCCCGGATGCTGTGCAATGATTGAAAGGGCAGCAAACCGATCAGTCATATTGTCAGCAGTATGATATTGCTCAAATGTTAATTGCAGTCCGGTGTCTGGCTTTCCCGCTGAAAGGATATCGAGTAGTGCGTTACGAAGCGAGCGCCGACCAGCGCTTTCAGCATCTGGGCGATAGCTTTCGGTCGAGCTAAGCTTTTCGCATAGCTCTCGGATCTGTTCGCCGACTTTTGTACCGATAAAGCGCTTCAATTGTATGCGAGAATCCCTAATTGCGTCGGGCTCGATATTCGATCCTATTTCCCGTGCAATGTCGCTTTCGCCAGGCAAGGTGAGCAATTGAGCAATAAAGGCATGATCGAGGCCCTTAAGCACGTGAGATAAAGCCTCTGCAAAGCGTAGGTCAAACTCGGGCTTCTCATCTGCTCGAATTTGCTCAGTACCCGCTATCAATAGCTTTAAAGCATAGCCTTGGGCTGCCTGCCACCGATTGAATGAGTCTCGATCATGGGCAAGCAGAATAAGGCGATCATCGTCTGAGATATCTGTCTTTAAGATGACGGGCGCAGAAAATTCTCTTAGCGCCGACAGAATTGGCTTTGAATTGACATCAGTAAATATGATTTCAGCATTCTTCTGGTCGAGGACAAACACGTTATTTTGAAAATTTGGATGGGACGAATGGAGCACCATTTCGCTCCCTTGAGGATTTAAAAATCCCATCGCAATTGGAATGACCATCGGCACCTTATTAGCTTGTCCCGGGGTAGGGGGCGTTGTTTGCTCAAAGGTCACACGATAGATGCCCGTATTGGGATCGTACAATTCAGATACGCTAACATGAGGCGTCCCAGCTTGTTCATACCATTTTGAAAAATGAGATAAATCTCGTTTGGTAACTTCGGAAAAGCAAGCGAGAAATTCTTCAATTGTTGCGGCGGTTCCGTCGCAGCGCGATAAATACAGCGCCATCCCTTCCCGGAAATTCTTTTCGCCGATCAGTATCTTTAACATGCGGATAATTTCCGCGCCTTTTTCATAAACGGTTGGCGTGTAGAAATTATTGATCTCGCGATATTCCGTCGGCCTGACGGGATGTGCCAGTGGACCAGAATCTTCCGTAAATTGCTGCGAGCGAAGAGTTTTTACATCGGCAATACGCTTGACAGCGCGTGATCTTTCGTCGGCACTAAATTCTTGATCCCGATAAACGGTCAAACCTTCTTTTAGACAAAGTTGGAACCAATCTCGGCACGTAATTCGATTACCTGTCCAGTTGTGAAAATACTCGTGGGCAATAATGGCTTCTATATTAGCATAGTCGACATCGGTTGCTGTATCAGGGCTCGCCAAAACATATTTATCGTTAAATATGTTCAAGCCCTTATTTTCCATCGCGCCCATATTGAAATCTGAGACGGCAACAATATTGAAAACATCAAGATCATATTCGCAGCCAAATATCTCTTCGTCCCATTGCATCGAACGAATAAGCGCATCGAGTGCATAGGACGCGCGGTTTTCCTTTCCGCTCTCGACAAAGATTCCAAGTGCAACTTCTCGACCGGAGCGTGTGGTAAAGGATCCACCTACTTTCCCCAAATTCCCCGCGACCATTGCAAAAAGGTAGGAAGGTTTCGGGTGCGGATCGTGCCAGACCGCATAATGCCAGCCATCGGTCAAATCGCCAGCTTCCGTTTGATTGCCATTCCCGAGCAGGATAGGCGCGTCAGCCTTACGGGCGACAATCCGTGTCGTGTAGACCGCCATTACATCCGGACGATCAAGGAAGTAGGTAATACGTCGAAATCCTTCAGCCTCGCATTGCGTACAGTAAATACCCGACGATTTATAAAGGCCCATGAGCTGCGTATTTGCGGCGGGATCAAGTCGCGTAATAACTGTAAGCGTAAATGCGGTATTTGGTGTTTCACGCAGTATCAGCGTTTTTCTACCAATGGTGTAGGCTGAGACCGGCAGTGGGATACCATCGATCGCAATGCTCTCAAGCACCAATTCATCACCATCTAATACCAAGGAGCCGGCCTTGCCATTAGGGTTCACTCGAAAGGACGTATTCGCAACAACGCGCGTCTGGCTATCATCAAGTGTCACATCAAGATGGACTTCATCGATGAGCCAATCGGGGCTTTGATAGTCCGATAGGCGGATCACTTGGGAAATATCGGTGCGCATCGCGTGACCTTTTAGTTAAACTTAAATTTCGATTTTGGAAGTGTTAAACGATTGCGAGATGGTAATTAGTCATTTTACCGGACTGGTTCAGTGTGGCTTACAATCCTCAAAATGTCAGGACTTTCCTTGCGAACCCGATGTTCTAACTGATCAACAGCATCGTGAACGATTGTTACTTCAAGATTGGGGTCCACCCGGCAGTGATAATTAACGATTAGTCCATGATCGGTTGCTCGAACCCGCACATTGTGAATATCTGTTATTGTTTGGCTTCTGAGCGCATTTTCGATAAGCGATTTAGCAACGAGTTGACGCCGATCTTCTTCAACATCACGGCCAATCATACTTGATATCACTAATGGCTCGATGTGCGTTTCAACTTCCGTTTCCAACCCAAGTTCTTCCTGAATTGCGTTTTCAAGTTGGCTCGCGATTGCGTGGGCGTCGCCCAAAGACATTTTGCCGTCAACTTCCAAGTCAAGGCTCACTGATAATTTACCGCTAATTTCCTGAACAGTTACGTGATGAACCGGAAGTCGCCGACGCGCAGCGATAATAATAACGCGTTCAAGGATTGTTTCTTCGTCAAGTGTCACGGGCGTGGATGTTACGGTTATGTTGGCGTCAGAGAATACCGTCCTTATTGCAGAGGTGATCGCATTTTTTAGCGCGCCTACACGATCAAACGACATCGATCGCGCGACACTCACTTCAATTTCAACAAACAGATCGGCGCCCGCTTGCCGTACTTTTACATCCTCAACGCGGACAACGCCTGGTACCGCGGTCACAAGCTCTTTGATTTGGCTTGCGGAGCCGGATGGCGCCCGATCTAATAGTGTATTCAACGTTCTTTGTGCCAAGCGATAGCCGGCGATTGCGATAAAAATTGAGACGCCAATGGCAACGAATGCATCGGCTTGCGGAAACCCGAAGGCCGAGGCGCCTAGCGCAAATAGTACGAGCACTGAATTAACTAAATCGGAGGAAAAATGCAGAGCGTCGGCAGCCAATGCTTCGCTATTCGTCTCGTTTGCTACGCGCTTTAGCGTGATATACCGCCACGCATCAATTGCTATCGACAGAACCAAGACGACGATTGCAAACCAATGAACCTGAATAGTTGATTGCGCTTCCCAAAGCCGCCTTATCCCTTCGATTGCTACCGCACCCGACAAAAGAAACAGAAAGGCTGTTTCGACCAACGCAGCAATTGATTCGATCTTCCCGTGCCCGTAATGGTGCTCTTCATCCGCGGGCTTTGATGCCGCGCGAATGGCCAGCCAGGTCATGGTAGTGGCGGCCACGTCCAAGAGGCTATGAGCCGCGTCTGAAATGAGCGCTAATGAGCCCGTTGCTAGCCCGGCCCAACCCTTTCCGAGCGTGATGATAACGCTGGCGGCAATTGAGGAGAGGGCGGCATTTTCCTTGGCATTTGACATCGTGCAATCCTTTTATTCCGATCGGGCCTAGCTGGCTCCGACTTGCTCGTCAACGGTGGGCATAGCTGAAATAATCCTTCCTTTATATGACATAGGTCTTGCCACGGCGTGGTGTGCCGTCCATGTTGCAGCGAAATTTTCGTATTTGGGAGGCTTAGCCATGATGTCATATCTTCATACGATGGTGCGCGTCGGAAACATCGAGCAATCGCTTGATTTTTATTGCAAAAAGATGGGCCTCGTCGAAGTTCGTCGCTCGGAGAATGAAAAAGGTCGCTTTACTCTCATTTTCTTGGTTGCTCCAGGCGACGTGGAGTCCTTCTCTAAAAATATGGCTCCCGCGCTCGAATTGACCTATAACTGGGACGAGCACGAGTATAGCGGTGGCCGAAATTTTGGCCATTTGGCCTATTGCGTGGATAATATTCACGAATATTGCCAAAATCTCATGGAAAAAGGCGTCGTGATTAACCGCCCGCCGCGGGATGGTCGTATGGCATTTATCAAGTCTCCAGACGGTATTTCATTTGAAATTCTGCAGCGCGGCGAGGCGCTTCCCCTATCTGAACCTTGGATTTCGATGCCCAATACCGGAACATGGTAAAGTAAATTGCGGTTAGCTGGATGAGTGCAACGACCATGATCGAATTCGGCAAAGTGAATGGAACGACGGTCCATGAGGTTACGCTCCGAAATAAATCGGGCGCAGAGGCCAAAATCCTATCATGGGGCGCTGTTCTTCGAGATTTTATGGTGCCTTGGAAAGGGCAGCAGCAGCGCGTTGTTTTGGGTTTAGAAACGCTAGAAGATTATATCGCTCACTCACCGCACCTTGGCGCCTTGGCCGGACGTTTTGCAAACCGTATCCGGGACGGGCGTTTTTCGATTGATGGCGTATCGTATCAGCTCGAACAGAATTTTCTGGGAAAACACAGTCTCCATGGCGGTGCGTCTGGATTTGGCCAAAGAGTTTGGAATTTGGCGCATTATGATGAGACTTCGGTAACTCTGGTCTTGTTTTCGCCTGCGGGCGATGGCGGGTATCCGGGTAATTTAACGGTCACCTGTCGCTACAGCCTTACTGAGCTTGCAACCATCCGGACAGAATTAACGGCCACCACGGATGCGCCAACGATCATCAATCTCGCGCTCCATTCTTATTATAATTTGGATGGGTCTGATGATATTTTAGACCATGAATTGATGTTACCGGCCGATTTTATTTCCTGCCTGGATGGCGAGCTCATTCCGACCGGGGAAATAAAACAAGTTTCTGGAACGGCTTATGATTTCCGCTCGCCAAGACCAATTAGACACCTTGATTCCAATGGCAGGCATTTTCCTTACGATCAGAATTTTATCTTGAATGAGCCCGGTCCGGGACTACGGCATGCAGCGACCGTGAGTTCTCCCAAAAACGGCTTGTCGATGCATGTATTCACGACGGAACCATGCATTCAATTCTATGATGCCGTGAACCTAGTCGTTCCTGTGCCGGGTCTTGGAGGTCAACGATTAAAACCTCATTCAGGATTTTGTCTTGAACCGCAAACGGTGCCTAACAGTCCGAATATTGCTCACTTTCCAAGTTCTATCTTGCGTCCGGACCAAATTTACCGACAAATTACAGAGTATCGTTTCGGATAGAATAATGGGACCGGGTAATGTTGTTTTACCTTATCCCATTGGCAGGTACGTTATTTAGGTCAGGACATAATTTATGAAACTTACAACGCATGTTTTGGATACCGCGCATGGACGTCCGGCATCGGGGTTGAGCCTAACGCTGACCCGACTTTCCGACGGTAAGCTCTTAAAACATGCGGTTACGAATTCGGACGGGCGTGTCGACGGGCCTTTGCTCGATGGGGATGAATTTCAATTTGGGGCCTATGAGCTCCTGTTCAATGTAGCTGATTATTTCAGAAATTTGGGCATTCCACTTCCTGATCCGGCATTTTTGGATCAAGTCCCCATTCGCTTCGGCATTTCTGAAATGCGTCATTACCATGTCCCGTTGCTGGTCTCACCCTTCAGTTTCTCGACCTACCGGGGGAGTTAGCCGATGCCTCGATCGACCATTAGTTTTATTCGGCGTGGCCAACGGGTCGATGTGAGCAATATCGACCCTAAAACGACACTTCTTGATTGGCTGCGGTTGCATGAGCGATCGACGGGTACAAAAGAGGGGTGTGCCGAAGGAGATTGTGGGGCCTGCACGGTTGTGCTTGCCCGTGAGCGCGATGGAAAATTGGTTTATGAACCAGTTAATTCCTGCATCATGCTTTTGGGGCAGGTTGATGGTTCCGAGGTCATCACCGTTGAAGATTTAGCAACATCGCAGGGGCTTCATAAAGTTCAAAGAGCGATGGTTGAGAACCATGGTTCTCAATGTGGTTTTTGCACGCCAGGGATTGTGATGAGCCTTTTCGCTTTGTCGCATGCTGGTCGAGAAATTATTGATCGTTCTGCGATTAACGACGCATTGGCCGGTAATCTGTGTCGGTGCACGGGGTATCGTCCGATTGTTGATGCCGCTATTCAGGCTTGCTCTGATCATTCGCCGGATCATTTTGATGCCAGAGCGGAAAAAACGCTCGAATTATTCAAGCAATTTCGTTCACTTGAAGATGTCTTTGTGGGTGACGATGACAGCTTTTTTGCGGCACCAGCCGCGGAGTCGTCTTTAGCATTTTTGGTCCAAAAATACCCCGATGCGACATTGATCGCAGGTGCCACGGATGTGGGCCTTTGGATTACAAAGGGTCTAGCGCCGATCAAAAAATTAATTTGGCTGGGCCGTATTCGTGCTTTAGCAGGTGTTGAAGAGACGGAAGCAACGATCAGTATAGGTGCCGGTGTAACGCATGAAACAGCGGCACCCTATCTGGCCGCGATTGATCAAGACTTTAGCGAGATCGCCGGCAGGTTCGGTTCGCAACAAGTCAGAACGTCGGGAACGGTTGTTGGCAATATTGCAAATGGTTCGCCCATCGGTGATTGGCCACCCTGTTTTTTAATTCTTGATGCTGAGCTCGAGCTCCGGGCCGGGCTGGCAACAAGAACGCTCCCACTTGAGGACTTTTTTATTGCTTATAAAAAACAAAACCGTGAACCCGGCGAATATTTAAGGCGGGTCATTCTTAAAAAACCCGGTGCTCATGATCATATCAGGCTTTTTAAAATCACCAAACGCCGTGATGAAGATATTTCGGCTGTCATGTCGGCGTTTCGGATTACCGTGGAAGAAGGTTTAATAACACAAGCCCGCATCGCGTTCGGTGGTATGGCCGGAACGCCAAAACGAGCGCAGTCGGCTGAGGCTGCCATCATCGGACTTCCTATTAAGGATATAGCCACGTGGCGCGCTGGTGCTGAAGGCCTTTCTGCAGACTTTTCACCTCTTTCAGATCACCGCGCGTCGGCGGAGTATCGGATGCGGGTTGCTCGTAATCTAATCATCAAGGCCTTGGCCGAAATGGCAGGCGTTCCGTCCTCATCGACAAGGATCGTTGGTTTAAGGGAGGACGCTCATGTCGCCCCATGATATGTTGGACGTATCCCAGAAATCTCTGAGGCACGTGGGCAAATCTCTAGCCCACGATTCGGCAGCACGGCATGTCCAAGGCAGTGCAATTTATATCGATGACATGCCCGAGCCTGAAGGCACGCTCCATATTGCGATCGGAGGTTCACCGGTCGCACGTGGTTTGATGAGGGTACTTGATCTTGATGCCGTAAGATCCGCGGCCGGTGTTGTTACTGTGCTCACGGCGGATGATATTCCCGGCAAAAATGATGTATCTCCAGCGATGGGCGATGATCCTATGTTTGCCAAGGATCGTGTGGAATTTATCGGACAGGCACTCTTCGCCGTCGTTGCCACGACTCGCGACGCTGCGCGTCGTGCGGTTAGGCTGGTCAAAAGTACCTTTGATGAAGAACCGCCTTCGGTAACTGTTGAAGATGCCGTCGAACGAAATGAAACCGTCTTGCCAAATTATGAATTTGGACGAGGCAATACCGACGAGGCAATTGCGGGTTCGCGAGTAAAGCTTTCGGGCCATTTTCGGATTGGCGGTCAGGAACATTTTTATCTTGAGGGGCAAGTGTCCCTTGCCATACCGGGCGAGGGCGATGAATTGTTGGTCTATGCATCGAGCCAACATCCCACCGAGGTACAGCATGTTGTTGCTCGTGTTTTAGGGATTTCGGATGCCCAAGTGACGTGCGAAGTTCGTCGCATGGGCGGCGGTTTTGGTGGAAAAGAGAGCCAGGCTTCGCAATGGGCTGCGATAGCCGCATTAGCGGCTAAGCTGACCCGTAAGCCTTGCAAGATTCGTCTTGATCGTGACGATGACATGATGCTGACGGGAAAGCGCCATGATTTCCGCGTTGATTGGGAGTTGGGTGCCGATGAAAATGGCACTCTTCGAGCCGCAGAAATTTCATTGCTGGCGCGTTGCGGATATTCCGCCGACTTAAGCCAAGGCGTCGTTGATCGGGCGATGTTTCACTCCGATAATTCGTATTTTATTCCCGATGTACGGATTTCATCCCGCAGGTTAAAGACCAATACCGTTTCTAACACGGCCTTTCGCGGTTTTGGTGGGCCTCAAGGCATGCTTGCGATGGAGCGCATGATCGATGCGCTGGCCTCAGCCACGGGACGTGACCCGCTGGATATCCGTAAAGCAAATTTTTATTCCGAGGGTAGGGATAAAACGCCTTTCGGAATGAGCGTCGAAGATCATGATGTTTTGCATCAATTGGTTTCTCAATTGGAGATCAGCTCCGATTATCGTGCGCGTCGGGCCCATATTGATGCCTTTAATAAAGAATCGCCCCTCATTCGTCGCGGTATTGCACTGACGCCCGTTAAATTTGGCATATCGTTCACGCTCACTCAGATGAACCAAGGGGGCGCTTTGGTTCATGTGTATTCCGATGGCTCCGTCCACCTCAATCACGGTGGCACGGAGATGGGGCAGGGCCTGTTCCTGAAAGTGGCGCAAATCGTCGCTGAAGAATTCGGGATATCGCTCCATCGGGTCCGGATCATGCCAACCTCGACAGGCAAAGTGCCGAATACGTCGCCGACGGCAGCCTCCGCCGGAACCGATCTCAACGGCATGGCTTCCATGTTAGCCGCGCGTGCAATTAAAGAACGCATGGCCAAATTTGCCGCCGAGTCCCGTGGGGTGAACCCCGGTGACATTATTTTTCGTGATGATGCCGTCTTTGTTGGAAATGAGAAAATAGAATTCGCGGCGCTGGCTAAAGCGTGCCACGCAGGCCGCATCCATTTGTCAAAGGCGAGCCATTACAAGACACCAAAAGTAGTGTGGGACCGACCTACAGCCGTTGGCCGACCCTTCTATTATTTTGCCTACGGTGCGGCTTGCAGTGAAGTTGTGATAGATACCCTAACGGGCGAGATGAAGTTAGAGCGGGTCGATATCCTACATGATGTGGGGCGATCGTTAAATCCTGCGATTGATATCGGCCAGATTGAGGGTGGCTTTGTGCAAGGCCTTGGTTGGCTAACCACCGAGGAGCTCGTTTATGACGCCAAGGGTCATCTCAAAACCCATGCGCCATCAACCTATAAGATCCCCGTTGCCTCGGATATTCCCGAGGATTTTAGGGTATCGCTCTTTGATGGGGCGAACCGTGAGGATACGGTTTATCGCTCGAAAGCCGTCGGTGAACCACCTGTTATGCTCGCTATTTCGGTCTTCTCGGCCATCCTCAACGCCATTCAGTCACTGCAGCCCGGAACCCCAGTGCCGCTCAATGCACCAGCGACGCCGGAGGAAATTCTCAAGGCAGTTCAAGCACTTGGTGGCGGAGGCGGATTCTGATTCATAACTTTAACAAGCGCCGTTAATCGCGCTCCGCTCAAGAGTTGCTTGAACAAGTTGAATCTTCGAATGAACACGTTGAATCGGAACATGAAGTGATCAACTTTTGGACGCCTATCATCGAAGCCGTTGAGCGAGACGGCATTGTTGCCGTTGTCACTGTAACCCGAGCCGATGGCTCAACGCCTCGTGAGGTGGGCGCTCGGATGGGGGTTACGAGACAAGGTGATATTGTCGGAACCATCGGCGGTGGCGCACTCGAGTTTGCGGCTCTGAATGAGGCCGTAAAAGGCATGTCCGAAAATCGGTTCGAGGCTTGGCATCGCGATTGGCCTTTGGGACCTGACCTGGGTCAGTGTTGCGGTGGCCGGGTTCGAACCTTAACCGAAGTTTTCGGCAGGCATGATCGAGCGGAACTTGTTCAACTAAGCCAGAACGAAATACACAAGTATCGTACGAGCCTGATGCTTTTTGGTGCAGGTCACGTCGGTCGCGCCATCGTCCTCGCATTGGCGTCTTTGCCGTTCGATCTCCATTGGGTCGATAGCCGCCCCGACGCATTTCCGGCCCTCGTCGTGCAGAACGCCCGACCTATTGTGTCGACCTCGCCCGCTCAGGAGATTGCAAGGGCTGATAGAGGAGCCTTTGTTCTAATCATGACCCACTCCCATGCGTTAGATTTAGAAATTGCTGAGGCCGCTCTTAAACACTCTGGTCTCGAATATATCGGTTTAATTGGTTCGGAAACGAAACGGAAAAGATTTGAGAGCCGCCTTAAGGCACTCGGCGTCACGGATAATACACTTGCGAGGCTGCACTGCCCAATCGGCCTAGCCGGAATATCGGGTAAAGAGCCCGCTGTGATTGCAGCATCTGTCGCTGCGGATCTGCTCCGCCGACAAGAGGGCTTGCGTAAACGGGCTGAACAGGCTTCATTCCGGCAAGACCTTTCAAGTCTATTGGCATAAATGGACAGATTCGATGAGTGACGATGAAATCTTTCTGGCGCGGGCGATTAAATTGTCCCGCGAGCGAATGGAAGCAAACCAAGGCGGACCTTTCGGCGCGGTAATTGCGCGCGACGGAAAAGTTCTTGCCGAAGGTTGGAATATGGTGACCTCATCGAACGATCCCACCGCCCATGCGGAAGTCACTGCCATTCGCCGCGCATGTGAGGCTGTGGGGCATTTTGAGCTCAAGGGTGCTACACTTTATACAAGCTGCGAACCATGCCCCATGTGCCTAGCCTCGGCCTATTGGGCGCGTTTATCGCGAATTGTTTACGCCAATACACGCGATGAAGCGGCGGCTATCGGGTTTGATGATGCTTTTATCTATGATGAGGTGCCAAAGGCACCGCGTGATCGCTCGTTGGATATGGAGCATCATCCAAGACAAGATGCGACGGATGCTTTTGCGGCCTGGGCTGCAAAACCCGATAAAATTCAATATTGAGGCTTGCTATGACTGCATTTGCTCTAGACTGGCTCAATCTTTTGGTCCGCTGGTTTCATCTGATTGTTGGCATTGCTTGGATTGGCGCTAGTTTCCATTTCGTGTGGCTGGATTTTTCCCTCCGCGCGCGAGAAGGGCAGCCCGATGGGGTATTAGGAACGTCTTGGCTCGTCCATGGTGGTGGATTTTATCACGTGGAGAAATATCTCGTTGCGCCGGCCAAACTTCCCGATGATCTTCATTGGTTTAAATGGGAAGCCTATCTTACATTTCTTACCGGATTTGCACTGTTAATCGTCCAATATTATTGGAATGCAACGGCCTTTTTGGTTGATCCAAATGTGCTGCCCATGACGGGTGGTGAAGCGATTTTGTTTTCATTGCTTTTTCTGCTCGGCGGATGGCTAGTTTATGATGGGCTCTGCCGTTCACCGATAGGCGCTCACACCGGCTGGCTAGCGATGTCGGTTTATATTTTGATTGTCGCCGCTGCCTTCCTATTCACTCACGTATTTTCTGGGCGAGGGGCATTTATCCATACGGGTGCCATGGTTGGTACCATGATGGCCGCGAATGTCTTTAGGGTCATTATTCCAAACCAGAAGAAAATTACGGCGTCGTTATTAAAAGGCGAAGCGCCGGACCCGAAGCTTGGAAAAATCGGAAAACAGCGGTCGCTCCATAATAATTATCTCACGCTTCCTGTGCTGCTCTTTATGGTCTCGAACCATTTTCCATTTCTCTATTCCCATCCCATGAGCTGGCTTGTTGTGGCGTTGATCGTTTTGGCCGGTGGGATGATCCGGCATTTTCTCAATCGTGTTGATGCCGGCGACACGCCACAAAGCGTTGCATGGGCCTTGCCTGTTGCAGCCATTGCTCTGATTGCTACCATCTGGTGGACCGCGCCGATATCGACGGCTGGCATTGGAAAAGTCTCGGACGCTGAAATATTAAGTATTACCCAAAAGCATTGTGTCATGTGCCATCAAGCAGCGCCAACGCATGAAGGTTTCAAAGGCGGTGAGCCTCCTAAGGGCGTTATGCTCGACACGCTCAATGGCGTTAAAAAGAACGCCGCGCAAATTTTAGTTCAGGCGGTGCAAGGCAATGCCATGCCGCTTGGCAATGAAACTGGCATAACCGAT
Source organism: Hyphomicrobiales bacterium (assembly GCA_947455725.1). Lineage (GTDB taxonomy): Bacteria > Pseudomonadota > Alphaproteobacteria > Rhizobiales > Beijerinckiaceae > CAIUPE01. Next base: position 40,578 of record CANGPL010000016.1, read on the forward strand.
CCCGAGCGCGCCAAACTTGGCGCTTGGATAGCGTCACAATGACTTCTCCTCTTTCTATAGCATCCGTTAACGCACTCACTTCGGATATATTTAATCGGCAGTTTGGAGATATTGCCGAGCACTCACCTTGGGTAGCTGAACGCGCAGAGCTCGCGCGGCCTTATGCTGATCACGCAGCTATGGTTTTAGCCTTTCAGAAGGCCGTCCTTGATGCTGATATAGATCATCAGACGAAGCTCATTTTAGCCCATCCGGATTTAGCGGGTCGTGCGGCGTTAGCGGGTGAAGTGGCGAATGAATCAAAGCGCGAGCAAAAGGGTGCCGGGCTTGATACGTTAACCCAAGAGGAGTTCGACCAGTTTCACGCGCTCAATGACACCTATCGCTCGCGCTTTGGATTTCCCTTTATTTTTGCGGTGACGGGCGCAACGAAACATCAAATCTTAGAAGCGTTTGCTAATCGTGTTAGTGGAACAATGGAAGAAGAACGATTGACGGCTCTTGCACAGATTTTACGGATTATACGATTTAGGCTTTCGGCAAGGGTGGTATCGTGAGTTCAGAAGCAAAACTTCGTGAAGAAATATGTCGTGTTGGCGCCAGTCTTTATTCGCGCGGTTATACCGTGGGAACGGCTGGAAACATTTCTGCACGAATTCCAGACGGATTTCTCATTACCCCCACAGACGCTTGTTTAGGATATCTTGATCCAGAAAAGATTGCCAAATTGGATCAAAATGGCGAGCAGATTTCGGGCGATCGAGGTTCAAAGACCATTCGCTTACATGGCGCAATTTATCAGGCTGATCCTCAGTTAAAAGGTATCGTCCATACGCATTCGACGCACCTTGTTGCCTTGTCTTTGGTGAAAGGTGTGGATCCAAATAATATTTTGCCCCCGATCACGCCTTACCAAGTCATGAAGGCCGGCCAAATACCGCTTATACCCTATAGGCGTCCCGGTGATCCGGCGGTCATTGATTTGGTTAGGCCTTATGTAGCGCAGGTCCGAGGTGTTTTATTGGCTCGAATAGGGCCGACATTTTGGCACGATAGCGTATCGAATGCTTCATTCGCGCTTGAAGAAGCGGAAGAGACAGCCAAGCTTTGGTTTTTAACCCAAGGATCACGATTGCCGAAGCTGGGTGACACAGACATTTCCGAGTTAAAGTCTACTTTCTCCGTTAAATGGTAAGGTTTTAAAGATGTTATTAGGTGTCATTGCGGACGATCTCACCGGCGCTACAGACGTGGCTCTGATGTTGGCGCGAGAGGGAATGCGTGTTGTGCAAATGGTGGGTGTACCGTCATCATCCACTCAATTTCCAAGCGCTGATGCGGTTGTGATTTCATTAAAATCGCGCACAAATCCTCCGGAAGAGGCCGTAGAATGGTCGCTACTTTCATGTGAAGCCTTGATCAATGCAGGTGCGCAACAAATTCTGTTTAAATATTGCTCAACCTTTGATTCAACGAATGAGGGCAATATTGGTCCGGTCATCGATGCACTCATGAAACGTCTTGGGACGCCTTATACGATCGCGTGCCCGGCGTTTCCTGCAAATGGACGTTCTGTTTTCCAAGGGCACCTTTTCGTTGGCTCGTCCCTTTTGTCCGATAGTCCGATGAAAGATCATCCACTGACGCCGATGAGAGATTCCAATCTTGTTCGCGTTCTTCAGCCGCAGACAACATTGCCGGTGGGTCTCGTTCCGTTTGCAACCGTTGAGAGTGGCGTAGATGCTGTCCGTTCCGCGTTTGAGAAGCTGGCAGAGAATGGTCCTGTTATCGCCGTGGCCGATGCTGTCACCAATGAGCATTTAAGAATACTTGGTGCCGCGTTTGCGGGCCAAAAACTGCTCACTGGCGGATCAGGTATTGCGATAGGACTTCCAGCTAATTTTCGTCAGGCAGGCTTGCTTAACACAACAATCAATGTTTCCGATTTTGTTGCGCCAAAAGGATATTCCGCAATCCTAGCTGGTAGCTGCTCAGCCGCCACGCGTGGGCAAGTTGCAGACGCAAAGGCCAAGGGTGTCGAAGCGTTCGAAATAGATCCCATCGCCCTTGCTGAAAATCGGCTATCGGCGCCAACGATTTTGGAATGGGCAGCGCCAAGACTTGGTGAAAAGCCGATTCTTGTCTATTCGACCGCTGAACCAGACGCAGTTCGTGCTATCCAAGAACGCTATGGCCGCGACAAAGCAGGCGCTATGGTTGAGCATCTCCTTGCCGATATCGCGATTGGTCTATCTAGCTTAGGCGTAACCCGTTTGGTTGTCGCGGGCGGTGAAACCTCAGGCGCAGTCGTTTCAGCCCTTGGTGTTTCGATGCTTGAAATTGGCCCGGAAATTGATCCGGGCGTTCCTTGGACGCTGGCGGCTGATGGAAAGACGGTCGCGCTGGCCCTTAAGTCTGGTAATTTTGGCACGCCGGATTTTTTCACCAAATCACTTACAATGCTTGGCTAAGATGGGCTTTTAACTATTTCGCATCTGCGGTTTAGGTGGTGCGTCAGTTGACAGCAATCGCCGATTGCGCGCGTCGATTTCGTGCGCGCTCATGATAACCTGTATAAAGTCCACTCCCAATAATCAGCGCCGCACCTAACGCGCCGACGCCTGCGGGTATTTCACCGAATACCATGAAACCCATGATCGCGGCCCATACAACGACGAGATAGCGCAAAGGAGATAAGATTGATACGTCGGCACACCGATAAGCCGTCACCATAAGTGAATTCGCGATTGTGACGATGATGGCGGCGCTTCCAAGAAGGATAAATTCGACATTCGTTGGCATATGCCACGTTTCTGTGAAACCTAAGATCAGCCCGCCGCATGCAGCAAAAATAGTAGTTGTTAAAATAACAACGGCTGGCGGAACTGCAGCATTAATTTTGCGTGTCACTAGATCGCGAAGGGCAACGAAACTGGCTGAAGCTAAGGCAGAAAGCGTATAAATTGTAAAATTACCGCCGCCCGGCTGAGCAATCATTAAAACACCGCCGAACCCTATGAATACGGCAATCCAACGCGGCAGATCGACGATTTCAATTCGCAAAAAGGCGCATAAAATCGTCATTATAATCGGCGTTGCTTGCATGATCGTCGTTAGATCGCCGATTGGTAGCTCAGAAATCGCTGTAACATAACAAAGCGATACTAAAAATTCGAAGGCTGCACGCAGCAGAACAATCGGTTTAGCCGCGGACAAAATCCGACCGGTATCACCCAAGCCAATGATGAGCGTTAGAACACACGCGATGGCAAATACGCCACGAACAACCAGCAATTCACCAAGAGGCATTGTTTCGGTGGCAAGTTTAACCAATGCGTCGTTGAGTACAAACAACGCGCCACCCAAAATCATGGCGATGACGCCTCTTTTTGTTTCCCCAGCCGGTCTCATGATACTCTCTAATTAATCGTTTAGGCGTGACCGGCAAATCGTGACATTTGAAATGGTGAAAGATCAAAGGCGGGTGTTCTATCCATCGCTAGATCGGCCAGAATTTCGCCCATCACACTTGCAAACTTAAATCCGTGACCAGAGCAAGGCGATGCAACCACAATTTGAGGCGAATCGGGCATAAGATCGATGATGAAATCTTCATCCGGCGTCATTGTATAGATGCATACTTTGATTTGTAATGCGGTCCCCATCGCAGAAGGCAGGTATGTGGCTAGACAGTCGCGCATGCCTTGCTCATCCGACGGACGATTTTCTCTGACCAATGTATCTGGATCACAGGCCTCGCGTCCATGATGCGGACCGCCAACCTTAAGACCGGGATGACCATATAAAGGAAAGCCATAATAATGGCCTTCCGGAATTTTTAGCGTAAAGCTCGGAAAATTTCCGCGTTTAAATAAGTCAGGCTCAAGCGGCCGGAACCATCCAAATACTTGGCGATAAGGCTGTGTAACCGGCTTTAAGGCAGGTACGAATTTATTGATCCATGGTCCTGGCGATAAGACTAATTTACCTGCTTCATAGGTTCGAGCATCGGTCGTTACCTTCACGCCGCCCGATGGTGTTGGCTCAAAGAAAAGCACTTTTTCTCTTGGATGAATTTCAGCGCCAGCGTCTATCGCAAGTGCTGTATAAGCCAAAATAGCCTTTTCACTTTTAACATATCCGCCATCGGGCTGAAAAAGACCTCTATAATCATGCGGTAAACGAAACGCGGGATAGCGTTCCATGATTTTTTGAGCTTCTAACACTTCATGCGGCAAATCATAAGCCTTACACGCGGCTTCTCCGCGCTCAACAATATCAAGGCCCGGTTCAATAATATCCAGTGTCCCTGTGACCGTTAGCAGATCATCACCAATCAACTTGCCGGTATCACGCCATAATTGATGGGCGCGCAAAACCATGGGCACATAGGATTGTCCTTCAAAATATCCTAGACGCAACATTCTAGTGTCGCCATGCGACGAGCCCATTGAGTGCCCAATATCAAAACGCTCTAATCCGAGAACACGCTGACCGCGGCGCGCGAGTTCATAACAGGTCGCCGATCCCATTCCGCCGACGCCCACAACGATGACGTCAAATGTCGTATTATTCAAAACTGTATTTCCTTATCGACTAACCGCCAGTCACGCTCATATGGCGAGCCACAGAGGGGCGCGAACTGTTCCGCTCAATTAGAAAATCATGCCCTTTGGGTTTACGCAAAATGGCGCGATCAATGGCATCAGATAATAATATATTGTTTGAAGAAGCCCGTAACGGGGCTCTAAGGTCAGCCGCGTCATCCTGCCCTAGGCACATATAAAGCGTACCTGTACAGGTAATGCGCACCCGGTTGCAGCTTTCACAAAAATTATGCGTCAAAGGTGTGATGAAGCCAATCCGTCCGCCTGTTTCTTTCGCGCGAACATAACGCGCGGGGCCGCCGGTGCGATACTCAATCTCGTCGAGGGTATAACGGGATTGGAGCTGCGAACGCAAATGAGACAACGGCCAATATTGATCAAACCGATCGGGCTCAATATCGCCCATTGGCATGACTTCAATAAACGTAATATCCATGCCCCCATCATGCGCCCACTGAACCATGGCTTCGACCTCGCCATCATTGACGCCTTTAAGCGCCACCGCATTAATTTTAACGGCGATACCTGCCTTTTGTGCAGCCGAAATGCCACCTAAAACCTTATCCAGATTTCCCCATCGCGTAATGGTTCTGAATTTAATAGGATCAAGCGTGTCCAGTGAGACGTTAATGCGCTTAACGCCACAATCAGCTAGTTCCGTTGCGTATTTATCGAGCTGTGAGCCATTTGTTGTTAGCGTTAGCTCTTCGAGCGGCCCACCCAAATGCTTGGAGAGCGACTTAAATAATTTCATAATGTCGCGCCGGACCAAGGGCTCGCCGCCCGTAATTCGAAGCTTTTTGACGCCTTTTTCGATAAAGACCGAGCAGAGACGATCAAGTTCTTCGAGCGTCAATAGATCTTGCTTTGGCAAAAAATTCATATCTTCTGACATGCAGTAAACGCATCGGAAGTCGCAGCGGTCGGTAACGGAAACACGCAAATAGGACACGTGCCGTCCAAACGGATCGATCATAGGAGAGGACTGAGAAAGATTGCCGGCAGCAAGGGTCATACGACAATTTACTCCAATAATTCGAGCATGTTACGAATTTTTATGATAGCAGGCTATTTCCGATTGGCGAAGCTGATTTCCCAATAAAATGTCCCGAGGGAGACCCTATGGAAGTGCAGAATGATCTTTGGCCCTCCGAAGTTCGGTTATCACCTGACAAGCGTACCTTGAAAATCGAATTTGAGGGGGGCGCAAGCTTTGACCTTTCGGCCGAATATCTCCGCGTTGAAAGTCCAAGCGCTGAGGTGCAAGGGCATAGCCCAGCTGAAAAAAAGACCATAGCCGGTAAGCGCAATATCCGGATTATGGCGCTCGAACCCGTGGGCAATTATGCCCTCAAATTACGATTTGATGATGGTCACGATACTGGAATCTTTACCTGGCGGTATTTTTTCGATCTCGGCCAACAGTTTCAAACCAAATGGAATGATTATCTTGATCGCTTGAATGCCGCCGGACTGCAACGCGATTAAGGCTCGATAATCACCTTGGCGCCGACCGGAACTCGCTCATAGAGGTCGATGATATCCTCATTGGCCATCCGAATACAGCCAGATGAAACGGCTGTTCCAATCGTCTCAGGTTCATTTGATCCGTGGATCCGGTACAGAGTGGCACCGAGATAGAGGGCGCGTGCGCCAAGCGGGTTATCAGGGCCACCGTCCATATGCCTCGGCAGGTCCGGCTGGCGCTTGATCATCTCTTCTGGAGGGGTCCAATCTGGCCATTGGCGTTTCATTGATACTTTGAGCTGCGCCGACCATTCAAATCCTTCCCGGGCAACGCCGATGCCGTATTTCATCGCCCGTGACTCACCCAAAATAAGATAGAGTCTCTTCTCCGAAGCCTTAACGATCACGGTTCCAGGCTTTTCGTCGCTTGGGAACCATGTCTCATAGCGACGTATGGGAGATTGGGCTTCAGGCATCGACGTGACAATGCCATCGAAGGTCTTGATGTCCTGCTTGCTCGTCGCAAAAGCAAATTCCACTGAAATCAGCGATATTGCCGAGAGCATGCTCAAGAAAATGCGCAACCAAGCCATTTTATCTGCCTTTTGTATCAAAATTTAGTCAATAACCGTTCATTTTTAAATAGCGACCGACAGATTTGATATCAAATCCAACGGGAATCAAGGTTAACTAAGCCAGGATGAACTACCCTTAAATGCGCCTATTCTACAAGCCAATCATCGGCTAGGCGTAAGCCTTTCCGTTCTTTATGTTGACTAGCCTCCCACGGATGCCTAGAACGCGAGTGACCGGGCGCGTAGCACAGCGGTAGTGCGTTCCCTTCACACGGGAGAGGTCACAGGTTCAATCCCTGTCGCGCCCACCATTTTGCCTGTCTAGGCTAGATTTTCTTTCGAGAGGATTGCAATCAGAATGCAAAAGTGTCTCTCAGGATTTTGGCAAAATTTCGATAAGTTTACGGTTAGATCCCAGTTTCGACGTGTTTTTTCGATCGTCTTAGCCTATTCACTGTGCCTCTATTTCGTTATTTCGTTTCTGCCTACACCGCTCGATATTCAGCTTTTGCAGCATGGAATCCGATGTCAGGTTGACGGCCATTCAGCGGATTATTCGTCTCAAACGGATACCGATCCAGCGTCCAAACATGATTATCACCAGTGCTGTTTGAATCAGATCGAGGTGTCAGGGGCTGCCCTGTCCGATGATGTACCCTCTTTATCGAGGCCTTTGATTTATAATCTCGTTACTGCCTCAGATGGAGAGATGAGATTACTACCTCATTTACATAACGGCGCTTATTTCCAATCGCGGGCTCCGCCGAATTTCGTTTGATATATCCAATCATCATACCAATCGAAATCTGTGGAGCATCATCTAATGAAATCCCGTCTTAATAACTCTATTTTTGTCGTTTTTCTGTGCCTCTTTACGTCGAGTTTAGCTTTCGGCCATGGCTACAAACTGGGTGATTTGGATATTAGGCACCCCTGGGCGCGTGCAACGCCATCGGGTGCGGAAGTTGCCGGAGGGTATATGGAAATTTTCAATGCCGGATCCGCCAGCGATCGCCTTATCTCAATCAATGTGCCTGGCGTTCATATGGCTGCCGTTCATGAAATGGCCGTTGTCGACGGCATCATGAAAATGCGCCCTTTAGCGCAAGGGTTAGAAATTAAGTCCGGCGAAACAATTATCCTTAAACCGGGCTCTTTTCACGTGATGATGATGGGCCTTTCAAAGCCGCTGATTGCTGGTGAGACGCTCGCCGGAACGCTGCATTTCGAGAAGGCTGGCTCAATCGATGTCGAATTTAAAATCGAGGCGATGGGCGGTGAACCTGCAAGCCAGCATAATCATACAGCTGTTCCAGCTAATTAATCAGTTCTCGTCAGTTTCTTTGCTTTTGATTGAGCATGATGACCGCGTCATAAAGATGGTCGTAATGCTCAATCAACGCGTCTGGATCTAAGGCGCTGACTGCTGTCTCAGAATATCCGAAATTAACAGCGATGACGGGCAAATTAGCGTTTCGGGCGGTATCGATGTCGGTGATCGAGTCGCCGATCATGATCGCCTTTTGTTGATGTCCACCCGCTTGATCGATTGTCATCGTGAGATGACGCGGGTCAGGCTTAAAAAATGGAAAAGTATCTCGGCCGCAAATGGCTGAAAAACGGCTTTTTATGCCGAGTTTTTCAAGCAGAAGGTGCGAATGCCGCTCCATCTTATTGGTACAAACCGCAAAAGTGAATCCGTCGTCGCTGAGCCTGTCGAGAGATGCAATAACGCCTGGATAAAGTTGCGTATGATCCGCGATATGCTCTTCATAATGTGCAAGAAATTGGACAAACAGGCGATCAAGTTTCCCATCATCAAAAGGCACATGAGCAGCCTTCAAACCGGCGGCCAACAAGGCGCGCGCACCCGTGCTAACCAGCTGAATCGCATGGTGATTAGGCAAAGGCGGGTGCCCGAGTGAAGCAAGCACGGCATTGAGCGTAGCGATAATATCCGGTGCGGTATCCGCTAACGTGCCGTCGAGATCGAAGACAAGGGTAGAACGGTGTGAAATCATGGCTTTGGTGTGGTGGACTTAAGCGCGCGCGTCAATAGGTTTGGATCGTCTTGTTCCACGACAGCTCATTCGAATCTCGTTAGGTTAAATTATAGAGAGGCTGGAGGGGCTGATGAAGAATTTTGCCTTGGTGATTGGCTTGTTGTGCTCGACATCGTCGATGGCGGCGCAATTTGAGTTTTGTCCGGCGCCGCAAACGGATCTTAATCGAATTTATCGCGTTGATCGCGTCACAGGTGAGGTTGGGGCATGCCAATATGGCCAGAAGGATGGCAGCTATGGCGTCACAATCTGTTATTCGGCGGGGGAGGGGGCTGGCCCTTCGGAGGCCTCTGAATATGGTCTGATGGCCTCTCGGCACGAGCATGAGGCTGGCGTCTTTCGCGTGGATTATCGGTCGGGTGCGATGAGCATTTGTTATGTGTTTGAAGATCATGTGGTATGTACCGCGCCCGAAAAATCGGGCAAAAAGCCTTAAAATTTGCATGATCACGTTTGGAATTGGCCAATGACTCTAGATGAATTGAAGCGAGAAGCGGCGGCCGAGGCCTTAAAATTCGTTGAATCAGGCATGAGACTGGGGCTTGGGACCGGCTCCACCGCCAAAATCTTTGTTGATCTGCTAGCAGACCGGATGAATCGTGAAAATCTGCAATTGCTTTGCGTTCCCACGTCAGAAGCGACCCGGTTACAGGCGCAAAGCGTTGGAATTCCGTTGACCACGCTCGATGAGACACCTGAGCTCGATTTGGCGATTGATGGCGCTGATGAAATCGACCCCAAGCTTAATTTGATCAAGGGCGGAGGTGCGGCTCATTTGCGCGAAAAAATCGTCGAAATGGCTGCAAAACGCTTCATTGTAATTGCGGATGAGACGAAATGGGTCGCAAATTTGGGTAAATTCCCATTGCCGTTGGAATGTGCGCTCTTCGGTCTTGAAGCGACGCGGCGGCAATTGGAGCGGGCGATTAGCTCGGCAGGGTGCTCGGGAGAACTCGTGCTTCGTTTGAAGGCGAGCGGTGAGCCGCTTTTAACCGATGGCGGTAATGTGATTTTGGATGCTAAATTGGGGCTTATTCCGGATCCGGCTCAGCTGGCGACTGCGCTCGACCATGTCACCGGACTTGTCGAACATGGCTTATTTATTGGCATGGCGGAGCGGGCGATTTTGGCAACCTCTTCCGGCATTCGTACGGTAACCCTCTGATTTAAAAGGCTTATTATGACCGCTTATGATGTTGATCTCTTCGTTATCGGCGGCGGCTCGGGGGGCGTGCGCGCGGCTCGCATTGCGGCGGGGTATGGCGCAAAAGTCATGCTGGCCGAGGAATATCGAATGGGGGGTACCTGCGTTATTCGGGGATGTGTGCCCAAAAAGCTTTATGTTTATGCGAGCCGTTTTGCCGATGCGTTTGAGGATGCCACAGGGTTTGGCTGGACGGTTCCAGACGCGAAATTCGATTTTTCGGTCTTAAAAGCGGCAAAAGACAAGGAAATTGCTCGTCTAGAGCGCGTTTATGCTCAAAATCTGGCGAAAGTCGGGGTCGAGATTATTCCGCAGCGGGCCGTGGTTTCGGGGCCGAATGAGGTTACTTTGGTAGATGGAAGGGCGATTTCGGCCAAAACCATCCTGATTGCAACGGGTGGTCATCCGGTGAGGCCGGAGGCGACGCCGGGTATTCATTTGGCTGAAAATTCCAATGATCTCTTTGAGTGGCCGACGCTACCGAAGTCGATTGTCATTGTTGGCGCTGGCTATATCGGGGTTGAATTTGCCTGTCTTTTGAATAGGTTAGGCACCCATGTCACGCTGATTTTGCGGCGCGATCTCGTGTTGCCGCGCTTTGATGAGGACCTTCGCAAGGGGCTGACTGAGGCGATGAAGCTTTCGGGCATCACGATCCTCAACCATACCGACGTCGAGATGCTCGATGGCCGGCCCGGCCATGTCGCGGTTACCACGCTTACGGGGCAGTGCATTGAGGCGGAACGGGTGCTTTATGCCACGGGCCGCAGGCCCAATACGCAGGGCTTAGGCCTTGAAAAGATTGGCGTTTCTCTCGATAAAGACGGTGGTATTATCGTTGATGGTTTCTCGCAAACCAGCGTGCCTTCTGTCTATGCGGTGGGGGATGTGACGAACCGCTTACAGCTTACTCCGGTTGCAATCCGCGAGGGTCACGCCTTTGCTGATAGTGTGTTTGGCGGTCGTCCCACGCAGGTCGATTTTGGCCCGGCACCAACGGCGGTGTTCTCGACGCCGGAAATCGGCACGGTCGGTTTGACGGAAGAGGAAGCCCGGAAAACGCATCAGATTGAGATATATAAAACCAGCTTTCGAGCAATGAAAGCTACCCTTTCAGATAGTCAAGAGAGGGTTTTGATTAAGATAATCGTAGATAAATCGACCGACCGCGTGTTGGGCGTTCATATTCTGGGCGACGGTGCGGGCGAGATGATCCAGCTGGTCGGAATCGCGGTCCGGATGGGTGCGACCAAACGCGACTTCGATATGACGCTCGCCGTGCACCCCACGGCGGCGGAGGAGCTGGTCACGATGCGGACGCCTTGGATGGCGCCTAGCGCATGATGAACATCTTATGCTTAAGCCAAATCCGTCCGTAAAAAATCATCGCCTTTATACAGCAGTTTTGCCCCATGCTCTTTCGCTACGGCATATGAGAAGCAATCGCCGAGATTGAGTTGCGCGGGGTGACCTTGGCCTTTGCCGTAGCGTGCAAAGGC